>NZ_JBHVRX010000049.1:0-46153 GCF_042885515.1 Streptomyces sp. NPDC058052
TCACAATCCGCTCCACCGACCGCGGCGATCTCACCACCCAGGCCACACCCACCACACCCCGCCACCCGGCCACCCGGCCACCCGGCCACCCGGCCTGAGAAAGACGAAAAGGAACACCCCATGACCACCACACCCGCCGGCCCCGACCCGACCATGGAAGCAACAAGCCACGCCGTCACCGAAGGACAAACCGGCAACCGCACCGCCGCCCGCCAGACACTGCTGAACCTATGGTCCGCAATCGGTTTCACCGGTGACCCACTGCACCGCCGCACGCTCGCCCACCACCCGGCAGACCTCTACAAAGACCCCGCCCAAGCCCTCGCCTGGGACATCCGAGCCCTGGACGCTGCCGACGCCATGACCGAACAACGCCCCCAGAACCACCCCGCCGGCTTCCATCCCTCACTGCACCTCAACCTCGCCGACAACTACCGCCGTCCCGGCACCTTCCAAGCCGCCACCGAACACATCAACGCGACCACGACACACGCCACCGCCCTACCCCAAAATCCCTACAACGACCTCCTCCACCACACCATCCAACAGGTCACCTGGGCCATCACCCGACAGGACCAGTCACCACGAACCTCCCCACCCGGCTCCCGCACATGACACACAAGAACACACACCATGGACGACGCGGTGAAGACCGGTGACACGACGGCCCGCCCGACGATCCGGTCGCTCCGATGGGACCGAACCAGACCACAAACCCTCGCGGGACGGAACACGGCTGAAAGCCGCGCACCACCGCCAGGTCAGCGCGGCAAGCCCCCGGACAGGAAACAGACCTTCCAGCCGCTCCAGCAGCTCCGGCAGCTCCGGCAGCTCCGGCAGCTCCGGCAGCTCCGGCAGCTCCGGCGGAGCGGTACACGGCTGAAGGCCGCGCACCGCCGCCAGGTCAGTGCGGCAGGTCCCCGGACGGGAAACAGACCCTCCAGCCGCTCCGGCAGATCTCTTTGCGGGTCAGTGCGGCAGGTCCCCGGACAGGAAACAGATCTTCCGATCGCTCCGGCAGCTCCGGCGGAGCGGTACACGACTGAAAGCCGCGCACCGCCGCCAGGTCAGTGCGGCAGGTCCCCGGACGGGAAGCAGACCTTCCAGCCGCTCCGGCAGATCTCCGCCTCCGGGTCGATGAGCCCGTAGGCACGGTCGATCGTCAGGAAAGTGACCATGCGACCGGAAGGGAACCTCGCGACCGCCTGATGCACCGGCCCCATCCCCTAGCTCCGCTTGACGTGGCCGAACCGTGCCGGACCACCCTCAGCGATCACGAACCCCACGACACAGACCTCGCCGAGACTGTCCTCGCTGGTCACCCGGTCAGGCTCGCCCCAGACCGTGAAGAGCACTCCGGACGCCGGTACCTCCTCGGGAAGCCGGCCACAGCCGAGCGAACTATGGCCTTCCCGGATCCCGGCGTAGCAGAAGGTGCGTCCGCCGGACATCCAGACCCCCTCCCCGTTCCTGGCGCCCAGCCGACGGATCACAACCACCTCGCCCGCCGGTGGAACCCTGTGTCCTGCCGGCATCCGGATCGCGAACACCTCCCGCAGGAAAGAGCGGTCACAAGCGCCGACCGCCGCCCGGCCCAGCGGCCGCGCCGGCAACATGTCGTACCGCCCCCGGACGACCGCCGAGGACACCGCGGCCGAGGGCTCGACCGCTGAAGGCTTCGTACGACCCAGCAGGAGTGCCGAAGGGCCACGGTGCAGTTGAGAGCCCCCTCACCCGGCAGCCCTTAATCAAAAGCCTTACATCCAAGGGGTTGAAGGTATCCGGCTTTTCCTGACAGTATGCCAATAGACGCCAGGGTAAGGATCCCTGGGTATCCATCTATGGGGGGCGGATCATGATCCACATTACTCTCGGCGCCATGCGGCCTGTTGAGCCGCAGGAGGACCAGCTGGGGCGTGGTTACGTCGGCTGGCACGAGAGCATGAGCGACGAAGCGCTCTTCCAGGCCAACCGGGGCTGCTGGGTCCTGGGGGAGCGGGCGGAGAAGGAGCAGTACGCGCTGCTGTCGCACGGCGGGAAGGTGCGCATGGCCATCGAGATCGACAAGCTGGTCCCGGTGTCCGGGGGCCGCAAGGCGATCGAGGGCCGGTTCCTCAAGGCGGGTCACGCGGTCTACGACGCCTACGTGGGCGAGGGCACCCCTGTGGAGTCGGCCCGGAACCCGATCACCTACTTTGACTCGCCGCATGACACCCGCCTGTGCGGGTGCGGCTGTGGCGAACCGGTCGCCGGCGGCTGGTTCCTGGCCGGGCACGACCAGAAGGCGCTGCACGCCCGCGTCGCCAAGATCGGCACCGTCCGCGAGTTCCTCGACTGGTTCGACAGCACCTACGCCGAGCCGACGGCTGAGTAGCAGCTGAGCTCGCACGCCGCCACACCTCAAAATCCACCGAGGCCCGCCGCACCACGCGACGGGCCTCGGTCCGTTCCTGCGCCCCAGCTGTCTGCAACAGCAGAACACACACAAAGACCCGACATCAGGCAGGCTCAGCGCGCAACGCCTCCCGGTGCGAGCAGGCTGGTGAGCTCGGCAATCGCCTCCGGGGACGGTTTGAAGTAGCGCCGGACGTTCTCCGGCCTCTTGTGCCTCGACTTCGCCATCAGCATCAGCAGGGAGGCGCCCTGCTCTCCGATGTGGGACAGGGAGGAATGGCGGTACTCGTGGAGATCCCAGCCCGTTCCGAGTCCGCGTACGGCCGTGTGCTCATCCAGCAGAGCCCGGGCCTGCCCGTACGACAGGCGGGCGAACCCAGTGTCCGGACAGACGCCGCGCGCGCTGACGACCTTGCCGGGCCCCGGGCGGCGGTGGGTGACGAACACCGGCCCGCGGGTGCGGCCCTTCAACAGCCGCGGCAGGAGCCGGGCGGTGCCGGCGTCCCAATACACCGTCTCCAGCACATAGTCCTCGCGGGCCTGGCCCCGGCGGCGGGCCTTGGTCCGGCCCCCCTTCGCCCTGACCGGGCAGCGGCGCCCGGCGAAGTCCAGGTCCTCGATGTTCACGCCGAGGAGCTCCTCCGCCCGCCCCGAGGACTCGCAGAGCATCCGCCACAGCGTCTACTCCCCGAGGTGGACCTCACGCCGGGCGATCAGCCGGCCGATGGCCATCTTCGAGCGGGCCGAGGTCTCGGACTCCGGCACAGCCAGTCGCTTCGCCCAGGCCAGGACCGTCGGGCCGTCGTCACCGCGCTCGGAGCACCAGCCCGTCCACGACAGCACGGCGCCGCCGCGGGCGTTCCAGGTGTTCACCATCGAGCGGCCCCACAGCAGCTCCAGCGCCTCGCCGTTCTCGGCGTCCTCCACCAAGGCGAGCAATCGGCCCTCGCCGAGGCGCTCGGCAGTCTTTCCAACGGCGATGGCGTAGGTCCGGACGGTGTTCGGGTTGCCGAGCGAGTCGAGGAACAGGCCGGCCGCCGCCCGGACGGTCAACGCCTTCCCGGTCGGCAGCTAAACGAGCGTGAGCACCGTTTTCCCCTTGCCGCAGACAACGGGGCCGCTTCGTGCAGCAGCCAAAGAACGTCATCGCAGGTGACGCATCAAGCTGTTGGTAAGGACGGCTGTTGATGAGGGGTGGATAGCCCCTCGGGCCTGTCGTAGCGGGGTGCGACAATTTATCCGTGTCCGAGGAGCTCTCACGTTGGTATCAGGGTCGCCTGGTGGGCGGTCCGTTCAGGCCGTTCGACCCAGGTGAGTGCGCCGCGCTGGAACAGGAGCTCGGGCTGCCCCTGCCCTCCGCGTACCGCTCGTTCCTCGAATCCGCCGGCGGGGAGAAGCTGGACTACTCGGTCCGCCTCCCGGCCTGTGAACCAGAACCGGTCCAGGGCTTCGACGAGCTCTACCAGTTGGGCCGGGACGATACGGGTGAGTACGGCTGGGGAACTCTCCTGGGCGAGTACCGGCGCGGGCGCGACGGGTGGCTCGCCGAGAGCGTGCCCCTGACGGGCCTGCTGCCCATCGCCCGCAACGGTGGCAGCGACACCCTCTTCCTCGACCTGAACCCGTCCACTCATGGCCAGCTCCATGCGTTCGTCCATGCCATGGCTGGCCGGGGTATCTGGGGAACCATGTCTTCACGAAGGTCGCCGACGACTTCGACGCCTACCTCGACAGCCTGTTCATCGACCCCGACATGGCGGAGGAAGCCTGGGCCACCCCCTGATCTGGAGGCTCGCCTCAAGCGTCCCCGGGTCCCCGGGGACTTCGCAGGGCCGCGTAGCCCAGGTAGTCCGTTCCGGCTCGTTCGGCGTAGCGCATCGCTGCCTGAGGGTTCACGCCAAGGACGTCTGCCAGGACGGTCGGCGGGGCTTGGCGGACCATCTGGATCCAGGCTCTGGAGCGCGTGGCCATGGCCGGGATCCCGGATCCACGGAAAATCGCCGCAACGCTGTAGACGTGCATCGTCCGCCCGGGCACACGTCCGGGAAACACCAAGCGGCCAGTCCGGGCTCGCGGCCGTACTCAGGCCAGGGCGAGAAGCGAAACGACTTCAGACCCGCCCCGCCATCGATGACCCATCGGCCGCCCACCAGGGCCGACGCAGGCTTAGCGCACGATCTGACACCGATGTTCCTCAAACCCCAACCCACACTCACCACCCACGCCCACGCCCACGCCCGGGCCCGGGCCCGCCAGCGCGTCAGCGGCTGTCCGCCATGCGCCGAGTCCCCCCGAGGCGAGCAGGGGGGACACGCGCACTCCGGCTCCCTCAGAGTTTGCCTTCCATCACAACCGTGCGATGCCCGCCCAGCGCGCGGGAGAGACCTTCGAGGAACCCGGGGCCGAGGCCGGGCCAGTCCCAGAACTCGAAACCGAGATACCCGAAGGCGAAGTAGCCGTCCGACCACGTCCACGCGGTCAGGTCACCGGAACGCCGGCAACGCGGGCAGGCGGCTTCCGCGCTGCCTGTGTCGCTCCAGTCGCCGATGGCCTCACCGAAGGGCTCCCACGCCCCCTCGATCTCCTCCAGCCGGTCGGTGCAGAAATCCGCCCGCCCGGCACAATGAGGGCACACCGCGAACCTGGGATCGCCCTGACCACAGTCGAACACCGTGCGGCCGGTCACAATCCTCAGACCGCCCCCGGGCTCCCCGTCCCCCTGACCGACCGCCCTGGCCCAGGAAGGACCGGGCGGATACCCCGACGGCACCCCGAGAACACAATCGGTGACCTCGGCCCGCACTATCCCCTCCCCCACCAGCCAGTCGAGTCCGCTGACCGCCAGGAAGCCGGCGTCCGCATCCGTGGCGTCCAGATCAACGACCGTCTGAAAGTAATTCCCCATGAAACAACAGTAGAAGCAACCACCGACACCACGACACCAAACCTCATCCACCCCGGACCCGGCACCACCCCTCAAACACCGCTGACCCGCGACGACGCTCTTGAACTTCACCCCCGGAACCACAGGATCGAAGAGGCACACCGAACCTCTTCCATCCTGTGCTGGACAGTGAAAGAAGCGCACTGAGCCCATCCACCGGATCCGGCGGAACAACAAGCCCTACCAGCAGACGAAACCACTCCCCGATCCCCGCACCGCCCAGCTCACCCGAGCCGTTGGCTTTGTCCACGAGAACGTCGAGCACGGACAGCACTTCGGCAGAGGTTTGGGAGGCATCTGAGGGCAGCGGCCCGCATCAGATGTTCACGAGTTTCGGGTTCTGGCACAGATCCTGGGGAGCGGTCGCGGAGGGTGATGATCCTGTTCGGTTTCAGAGGGTGGTCACGAGCCGCGGCTGCCCGACCCGAACGCTTCCCCGAGGATGAGATCGGTTCTGGATTCGCCTGCACGATCGTCCTGTCACACACTCACGGCGTACCTGAGCTCGTATGGAGAGCGGCCAGTCCCCCGGCCAGCTGCGTGCCGGCAGACTCACAGCTCTACGGGGCGCCGGGTTCTCCTGCGGTGTGCGGCTCCCGCCCGTCCGGGTGCCGCTGGCAGTACGTCCAGGGGGTGAGAGCCGAGGCCGAGATGGTCTCTCGGCCTGTGGAGTGTCCCAGGTCGATCCGCGCGGCCTGGTCGAAGGGGAAGTCGACTTCTATGAGCCCCACGGCAGCAGCCACTGCCGCAGGCAGCTCGGACAGCAAGATCGGTTGTGTCGGCACGCCGTACCGGCTGTAGCGATCGTCGTGCTCCTCGTCCCAGGTGAAGAGATACGGCGCCCGTGCCAGCTCGATGACGCAGTGCTGAGGACAGTCGTATTCCGCACACCCCGCGTCAAACCACTCCGGGTGCCGCGTCCTGGCCCAGGCCGTCGCCTCATCCAGGACCTGCACATGGGCGTTTGCCGCCGAGGGCACCGGTCCGAATGCGGAGCAGAACAACCCGACCCGGTCGAACGGATCTACCGCCCACCAGTGGAACTGGAGTCCCCAGCGAGGATGCGTCATGGGACAAGCATATTGAGGCGTCACAGCCCCTTCTGTGCCCCGGGCCCGGCCTACGGTGAAGCCTGGCGTTCACTCCGTTCAGATCCGGTCGCACCCAGTAGTCCAGCTCGGTACCGAAGGCCCCGAGTGACCAGATCTCGAACGACGACTGCCTGCCCGACCCCGATGCTGCCGATTCTCGGTCCTGCCGCCGATCCTGGAAAGTGATCGCGGAGCATCACTGGGCAGGATCATCTTGCGGAGAAGTCTGAAATCCGGCTCGACCGCAGAGCAGCCGCTTGACCTTCTTGATGCGGATGACGGCCCCCTCGATGCTGCCCAAACTCCAGTCGACAGTGAGCCCGGCTGTCACGGCGTCGAGGTCTCGGAACAGGTGGAGTACGAAGCCGGTGAAACCGGGCAGCCGGCTGGCGTCGACCACGTCGATCCAGGCAGGGAGCGTGGCGCCGAGACGGCCGGCGAGGATCTCACCGAAGTCGCGGACGTGTCCGGCAGCCGTATCCAGTCCAGGGCAGCGGTCACGGCGGCTGTGAGCGTCCCGACCGAGGCGAACGCTGCGCGGCCGGATAGGCGGCCCCGTCCAGGCGGGCGAGCTTGCCCGCAGCAGCGGCGACCAAGGCAGCCAGGAGGAGAGCCACGACGGTGCCGAGCAGGACGGTGGCGAAATCGGACAGCCGGGCCACACGCTCGGAACGAGCCGTCACCGGTACGGCTGGTGCATCGCCAGCCGCACAGGCGAGCGTCCTGAGTTCGAGGAGCGGGTCTGCCGACGTCCTGAGGGCTTGTGCCAAGGAGACAAGCGTGGCTTCGCTCGGTACGGTCCCCCCGTTGAGCGCCTGGCTCGTCGTGGTACGTCCGAGCCGGGCGCGCCCTCCCATACCGAGACCCTGTTGCACCCGAAGGCGCCGCAGAAAGCACTTCAAGCTTTCCAGAGGCTCTCTTGCAGCCTGCCCCTGTCATGTCCCCGTCGATGGCGCTGCACCGGCTGGTCCCGCCTGCTCAGCTTGGCTCCAGAGCCGAGCCTGGGACTTGTCTGTGTCTATACGGCTGTCCATACCGACAGCCTGCCTGCCAGGACCCGATGCCGGCGGCCGATGTGCACACCTGGCCGGAAACTGCGTGGCCGCTGGGCCGGCCGGCGCCTGACCTACCGGCCTAAGGAAAGCCGCCACCAGGGAAGCCAGCGAACCGCCAGAAGCGCATACGGTCCTCGCTCACGCCCGGCGACGTCTCGACGTCCGGTGGGCCCTCATCCGCGACCAGCGAACCTTCGACGTCCTACCACCTCAGCGCTGTCTCACCGTGGGCTGATCCCTGTTGCCCAGGACAGCGCGTGTTTGATCCCGCGGTGCGTCTCAGTTCCTGATGAGAGGCTCGTAGGGGTGGCCCTCCGGCGTGAAGATAAGGACAAAGTTCTCACCCATCCGAACAGCTACCTCCCGCAAGCGGACCAAGACGTCTGCCTGGGCGGCCAACTCCGAGCGAGTCTCCGTCGTGCACCCACAGGCTCTCTTCCGACCGGCCCCCTTGAACGCGATTCAGAGAAGGAGACTGGTCCGCCGCTCATGCCGAGAACATGAGCGTGGACGCGGGCGGGCGCATCCTGAACACGCCTGCACCCGGCGCGACTTGGTGGGCCGGACCGGGGCGAGGAGGTACGGGCAGAGGGCCGGAGGCCCGGGCTCCCTCCTCGGCCGACCCGGCTGGCACAGGCGAGGAGAGACACGCCGCCGTCCGGGCGGACCGGAGCCAGGTGCGTGGGCGCCCAGGGGCTCACCGCGGACCGGGCAGTTCACGTGGTGCCCTGCGCTCGCGTCCCCGGGTCTTGACCGCATGGCGGTCCGGGCACAACGCGATCATGTGAACCGGACGGGTAGAGCACCACCGTGCTCGGTCACCAGGCAGGACACTCACCGTGTGAACGCTCTGACAGGTCATGGGAGGCGTGGAGCGTCTACCGCGTACAGGTTCAGGTTCTCGCCGGACCCGGACTGAGTGACGTCGCCACAGGTGGCGTACAGAGTCCCGTCGTACCAGGCAGCCGTGGACAGGTTCTGGGGGAAGGTGCCGATGCTGCTCCGCTTTCCGGTTTCCGGCTCGACCCTGACCATGCGGGTGGGGTCACTCGTCAGGCGGAAGAGCCAGGGCTGCTTCTTGCTCTCCTCTGTGTCGCTCATGAGAAAGAGGTCGTCCGCCTCCCACAGGACCGCTCCGGTGCGGAGTTTGGCTGCGACCACGGCCTCGTCACGGTCGGGTCTTTGGAACAGGACGGTCGTGCCGACGATGGCGAGGTCCGAGCTCGTGTCGGGCAGGCTCCACAGTCGTCGGCCGTCCGTCAGCGACCAGGCGGTCCTTTCTGTTGCCGAGTTCGAGCCGAGAGCGATTCCGTGCTCGGCAAGGATCTGTCCGTTCGCTTTCAGGGGCGGCAGGGCGCTGCCGTCAGCGGCACTGACGACGCGAAGGGTTTTGTCGTCGTGGAAGTAGATCTTGCCGTTGGCCGCGCCGGCGAAGGACAGGGGGACGTTGCGACCTGGGGCCCCGGACCGGTGCGTCCAGCGTGGTGTGCCGGTGGCCGGGTCGATGGCTGCCCACCATCCTTGCCAGTCCTGGGCGAAGAGCAGTCCTCCATGATGCTCCAGGCCGTGGACCGTGGGAAGGTCGAAGCTCATCCGGCGGGCCCAGATCTCTGTTCCTGTCCGGGGGTCCAGCCTGTACACCCAGGCTCCGAAGGCGGTGAACAGGGCGCCGTCCGTGAAGACCGCGTACCCGCCGGAGGTCACCTCGTCGACGTCCGGCTCTCGGCGGTGGGTCCAGCGGACGTTGCCGGTCCTCGCGTCGAGGCACTGCGCCGTGTCGAAGGAGCGTTTGACGAGGAGGGAGTCCGTGGAGAAGGAGAGGGCCCTATGGACGAACTCCGTCTTCTCGGGAAGCTGCCACAACTCCTCGCCGGTGTGCGCGTCCTTGGCCCGGAACACGGGTTCCTCCGACGTCGCTGTCAGCAGAACCGATCCGACCTGCCCGAAGACGTGGAATTCCCCGGGCACCTTCCATTTCGTCTTGACGGGGCCCGGCCCGGTCCCGCCTTCACGGCGGTCCAGCATCTTGGGAACGATCACCGTGGTCGTCCCGCCCGTGACGACCACCCCGACACCGATCAGAAGGGTACGGCGGCTGACCGGCCGCCCGGTGGGACGCTCGGGCGGAGTGCGAGGGCGGGCGCGGCCGGCGGTCGCCGCGTTCCCCAGCAGTTCGGCGATCGCGCCGAGGCGGGCCGCGGTCCCGGCCGCTGACGTGGGGCGGCGATCGGGGGACTTGGCCAGGAGGTCGGCGACCAGGAGGTCGAGTTCCGTGGGCAACCCGGGGCATGTACGGGAGGGCGATTCAGGGACTTCGGTGGCGTGGGCGACGATCTGGGAGAGGGCCTCCCTGTCGGCGAACGGAGGCTGTCCCGTGAGGAGGTGATGTAACAGGCAGCCCAGGGAGTAGAGGTCGGACGCGGGCCCGACCTGGGTGCCCCGCGCCTGTTCCGGTGACATCCACGGCACACTTCCGAGGACTCCCCCGGCTTGGCTCAGCCGGTCAAGACCCAGGTCTGGGTGGAACCAAGCGATGCCGAAGTCGAGAACCTTTACCGTTCCGTCGGGCGTCAGGATGACGTTCGCGGGCTTGATGTCACGGTGGATGATCCCGCGCTCGTGCGCGGCCTCCAGCGCCGCGCAGACCTGGCGGGCCCAGTCGACAGCCCGGGCCGGGGCCGGCGGGCCGTCGGCCGCGAGGAAGCGGTCCAGCGTGCGGCCGGGCGCCAGCTCCATCACGATGAACAGTGTCTCGCCGTCCCGCCCGAAGTCGTGGACCGTGACGACGTGCGCGTTGGTGGACAGACCGGCCGCAGCCCGTGCCTCACGCTCCAAACGGGCAGCTGCCTCCAGCGTCACACCCGGCCCTGAGACCGTCTTGACCGCGACTTCACGGTGCAGCACGAGATCCTGGGCTCGCCACACCACGCCCATGCCGCCCGCCCCCAGGCGGTCCCCCAGCAGATAGCGCCCGGACAACACACGCCCTGACACAGGTGCCCCCTTCAACATCTCTAGCGGTCGATCGACTGTACGAGGCGGGCGACGGCGTCGCATAGCCTTCCGTGATCTCGGCGTATCGCGGAGGCGCCGGGCCCGTCGAACCGACCTCCAGCCAGGCTGGGCGGCACGCGGCCGCGCCCTTCGCCACGTGGAAGAAGATCGGGACGGGTGGCCGGATGGGGTCTGCAACCAGATCACCCTCACCGGCAGCATCGGCGGCGCCGCCGGCGGCGGCCTGATCGCCCGCGACAAGGACGGCGTCCGCTGCCTCCACCTCGACAGGAGCAACGGCACCTTCACCGCCCGCAAGCAGATCGGCGGCTGCTGGAGCGCCTGCACCGAAACCATCGGCATCGGTATCGGCGACGCTAATCGCGACGGGCGGCCCGGCCTGTTCGCGTACGGCCCGAACAAGACGGCGTACCTCAACGCGGGCACCGGCGACTACCGCAAGCCCCTCACCACCCGCGTCGCCGGCCCTGTCCTGACCGGCCAGCCCGCCTGCAACCACGTCTCCTGGCCCTGCCCGAGTCCACAGGACTGCCGCGGGGAACAGCTCCCTTGCCCCGAGGAGGGCTGCCCCGGCGTCTGCTGCGGGCGGTCCTCTGGTGACGATCACCATCCGCAGACAGTCACCGCACCACGGTGCCCCCGTCCCTGCAGTGGACGGGGCACCGCCGTGTCCGGGACGGGCCGACGGTGCGGCGCTCGAAACGTGCGCCCTGACCGGTCGGTCCGGGCAATGGAGCCGCCCCGCACCGGAAGGGGGTCCGGGCGGGGCGGTGCCGGCCGCACGCGGAGAGGGGGTGACCACGGCAGACGGCACAGGCGTTCCATGCGCTCCACCACGCCGCCTGCCCCCGCATCGGGCGCTCACCCCGAGCGGGTGGCCTTCAGCTCACCGGCCCCGGGGAAAGGAAGGAAGGGCGGCTCAAGGGCGAGAGCGGGAGCAGGCGGACTTCCCGAAAGGACCACGTCCCGCCTCGCCGTCACCGGCAGGCAGCCGGCGAGCCGGACGGCGGCCCGGCCGCCGACAGCCGGCCAGATCGCCCGCACCATCCGGGGCGAGGGCCACAGTGCAGCGCCGGTACGGCATGGTCAGGCACGGCACCTGCTCCGCCATGGTCCGGCAGGAGCGCAGGCCGTTGCCGCAGAAGGACCGGCGGATCCGCAGACGCAGCAGCGCCCGCCGCCCGCCCAGCGGGCAGTCCGCCAAGCCCCGCATGCACGTGCTGCGCACCCGGAACGCAGTCGCGCCGCACGAGAGACACGCCACCGACTGCTGCCGGGCATACACGCCGATCCACACCACACCCCCAACGACGCTCCACCACATCGATGCCCAGCCTGGCTTTGTTCACCGACAACGGGCGGCAGATATTCACCCCATCGGGAGGCGCAAGCAAGCGCCGGAATCGAACACGGCGGCTTGGGGAACCCTCGGGCGCGTAGGGAACGTTCCACGGGTCTCCTGTCCATCGCGTCAGGTGGAACCGCCCCCGGCCTTTCACCCTCCCGGGTGCTCTCTCCGCGTCGGGTTTGGTTCGCCACCCCGGCCAGCACGTAACGTGATCTTTAGTCACTCACTGTTACGTAGGGATGGTCATGAACTGCTTCTCACGCCTGACCCGCCGCTCCCTGGCCCTGGTGAGCACCGCGGTGCTGTCGGGTGGGCTGATCACGGCGACGGCCACCGAGGCATACGCCGCCGAGGTCCTCATCATCGATGGATACACCCAGACCGTGAGGGAATCGGACGGCACCCCCGTCCTGTGTCCCACCGACCAGGTCCTGCTCGGCCGGTCCCACTCCGGCGACGAGAACGGCTCCACCACCTACTACTGCGGGATCATCCTCATCGACGGGCAGGTGGCCAGGGTGAGCGCGCCCGCCTGGAGTGCGTCGCAGAGGGAGAGCAACTCGTACTTCTCGGCTCCGGCCAACCAGGTTCTGGTCGGCCGGCAGCACACCGGGGACGAGAACGGCACCACCAGGTACGCCACCGCGTCGCTGAGTGCCGGAGGGCAAGCGGTGGAGCTGAAGGACTTCCGCTGGACCCCGGGACAGAGGGAGAGCAACAGCTACTCCAAGGCCGGCGAGCGTGAACTCATGGTCGGCCGGCAGCACTCGGGCGACGAGAACGGCCAGACCTCCTACCAGTACGCCATGATCGCCGACTGACGCCTTCCCCACGACGCCCCGCCCCCGAAGCAGGCCGGCGGGGCGCCGTCGTCGCCGGCCTAAGCAGCGCCGGCGGAGCTCGGAGCGGCAGTCGCGAACCGGCTCAAGGCTCACAGTCGGCCACGATCTCCTCGCCCTTGTATCCCGCAATCGAACAACCGCCAACTGCAGCGCCTCCCGATGGGGTGAATATCTGCTGCCCGTTCTCGGGTTCTGGCTCGCTTTCCGTGATGTATGCACGCTGAGTTACGACTGGTGCCAGGAGGCCGCCCGGGCCCCGTTCGGGATCTCCGATGGGGCTTCGGGAAGTTGCCTGAAAATGATCAGGGCCGATCTTGGTGTGGTCGACAGTGCGGCGTCGTGGAAGAGATGTCGCCCCGCCTTGAGGGCCTGCTGTTACCGTCCATCGCGGACGTGTCGGTGCTGTCGCTGGACGTGAGCCACGAGGCGATACGCCTCGACCTGTGCAGTACGGCGGCCGGGGCGGCATGCCCGGACTGCGGGAGCGAGTCAAGCCGGGTGCACAGCTCTTACCTGCGGTTTCCTGCAGACGTGCCGAGTGGGGGACGCCTGGTGCTCCTCCGACTGCGAGTCCGGCGGTTCTTTTGTCCGGATTCGTCCTGTGCTCGGCGGACGTTCGCTGAGCAACTGCCGGGACTGACCCGGCGGCACAGCCGGTGGACCGAGCGGTTGCGGTCGACTCTCGCCGCGGTAGGTCTCGCCCTCGCCGGCCGGGCCGGCGCCCGGACGGCACGGGTCTTCGGGGTGCCCATCAGCCGCAGCCCGGTGTTGCGGCTGCTCGATGCATTGCCCGAACCGGATGTCCCGGCCCCGCGGGTGGTTGGTGTTGATGAGTACGCCACACGCAAAGGGCGGGTCTACGGCACGGTGCTCGTCGACGTCGAGACCCGCCGGCCGGTGGATCTGCTGCCTGACCGGGAGGCGTCCAGCCTGGCCGCATGGCTGGCGAAGCGACCCGGCATCGAGATCGTCTGCCGGGATCGCGCCCTGTTCTTCGCGGAAGGCGCGCCACAGCCGGGGCACCCCAGGCGACGCAGGTCGCCGACCGCTGGCATCTGTGGCACAACCTCGGGCAGGCCGCCGAGCGGGCTGTCGCCCGCCACCGCCAGTGCCTTCGCGTCCTGGTCCCCGATCGCGAGGGGAAGGCCGATGAATCGGCGCCGCCCGAGGAGAAGGTGGACCCTCCATGGCGGAGCGAGCGGTTCGCCAACCGCGTCCGAGTCCGGCACGCCACGGTCCACGCGCTGCTGGAAGCCGGCCACAGCCGCCGTTCCATCGGGCGTCAGCTCCAGATGACCCACCGCACCGTCAAAAGCCTCGCCGACGTTGCGAAGCCAGAAGACCTCTTCCGAGGCCAGTGGCAGCACAACAGGACCTCCGTCCTCGACGAGTACAAGCCCTACCTGGACGAACGCTGGGACGAGGGCTGCACCAACGCCTGGACGCTCTGGGAGGAGAGCGTTCCCTTGGGCTATCGCGGCAGCTACGGCCGGGTCAGCGCCTACCTGCGCCAGAAGCGCACCTCGCCACGGCCGGTCACCGCGCAACCGCCGGCACCCCGCGTGGTGACGAGATGGATCCTGAGCCGACCCGAGACACTGACCGAGATCGAACAGCTCAGGCTCAAGGCCGTCCTTGCCAACTGCCCCGAACTCGACGCCCTGACCGGTCACGTCCGGTCCTTCGCCCACACGCTCACCGAACGCCAGGGTGAACGACTCCCGCAGTGGCTCGACGCCGTCCGCCAGGACGACCTGTCCAGCCTCCACACTCTCGCGGCCGGCATCGACCGAGACCGCGAAGCCGTCATCGCCGGCCTGACGCTGCCCTGGAACTCCGGAGTCGTCGAAGGCCACGTCAACCGGATCAAGATGCTCAAGCGCCAGATGTTCGGCCGCGCAGGCTTCGACCTACTTCGCAAACGGGTCCTGCTCGCCCCGTAGTCATGTGTTGAAGCTCCTATAGGTCGTCAAGCCCGCGGGTGGGGTCCGTAGGATGCGTTCGTGGCGGGGTTTGATGAGGTCAAGGCGACGTTCTGGGGCGAGGGTCGGTACGGGGTTCAGTCACCGTTGACCAGCGCAGTGATTGAAGACGCCGAGCGTCGGCTCGGTGTCCGTCTGCCGGCTTCGTTGCTGGAGGTCCTACGGGTCCAGAACGGTGGTGTCGTGGCGGAGCTGTGGAACGCGTTCCCGACCGATGTGCCGACGTCGTGGAGCGAGAATCACGTTCCGCTCGACGACTTGATGGGCATCGGTCGCCGCGACGGCCAGTTGTCCTTGCTGGACACGGCCTACTTGGTTGAGGAGTGGGGTCTTTCGTCCCCTGTGGTCCTGCTGTCCGGTGATGGTCACTGCTGGATCGCTCTCGACTACCGGGTGTGCGGGAAGCGCGGGGAGCCGTCCGTGACGTGGTTCGACGTGGATGACGGCACGGAGCTCCCGCTGGCGGCGGACTTCCGCACGTTCGTCGAGCGGCTGACTGCGTCTGAGTCGCTCGACCTCGGCTGACGGGGACGGCAGACGGGTCAGCGTCGCCCGGGTCCGACAATTCAACACACGAACAGCCCAAACGTCAGTCAGACCCGGAGTCAGACCCCCGAACGACGCCAGGGACATCCTCACTGTCAGTCCCTGATGCGAGGATCCGGGCGACCTTGCGTGAGGGAGATCAGCATGGGTACCTGGGATACCGGTCCCTTCGACAACGACACAGCCGCGGACTTCGCCAACGCGCTTGACGACGCCGAGCCCGAGGAGCGTGAAGCCCTGATCCGCGGCGTCCTCATCCGGACAATCGACGCAACCGGCTATCTCACGGAAGCAGAAGAGGCGGTGGCCGCCGCCGCCTTGATCGCGGCGCAATGTCCGGGAGACGAACCCGTCGACATGTCCTACGGTCCGGAAACACCGATGCCCGAGTTCCCTTCCGACCTTCGGGCACTCGCCGACGAAGCCCTCGCCCGCATAGTCGGCGACGAGGATGGGCCGGCCTCAAATTGGGTCGACCCGGAGGATTGGAAGCAGTGGCGAGCCATACTCACCCGCCTTCGCGCAGTGCTTGCCCCGCCACCCCCTTCCATTGCTCTCTTCGATGTCCAGCCGTAACGGAGCGTCACTCAGCACGGAAGTTGAGTCAGAACCACGACTCGCGAACAAAGCCAAGCCGTCGACGCTGCCCGCGCAAGTCGCCGACTCGCACGCTCACTCGCCAACGCAAGCGCTCGGTCACAGGACCGTCTGGTCCGGGCCCGCTCGCCGTCCAGGGATCTACAGGCCGGACTCGACGTGCCCGATGTCCGGGAACCAGACCTCCTCCATAGACCCGGCACGGCGGCCGCCGTCCTGGAAGCAGACCTCCCCGAGTCCCTCTTCCGCGATCTCCCGCAGTCCGCCGCCGCTTGCGCCGGCCTCCTGCACACCGAAGAGGCAGGCCGCGCAGGACGGGGGGCAGGACGACGGCCGGGCGCCGGATGCGGCCCTGGCCCGCCGGCCCGACCGGCGCGGTGCAGCCCACGCGGGCCCGGGTGCCGATGCCGCCCGTGGACACCGCCTTCACCCTGACCTCCGCCCTGGCCTTGGCCCTGATCTGCGGCTGCCACCGCTTCTCCACCCCGCACTCCAGGCACACGGCGAGATCGCCACAGGACTTTACGATCTCGTCCCTCACGTACCGCTCGGCGATGCGCTGCGAGACCCGCAGCCTCTCGGCAACCGCCCACGCGCCCTTCATTCTCCTGTTGCCGGTTCCGGGGCCTCGGCGGGGGCGGGGCAGAGCGCCGTTACCAGAGCAGGCCGAAGGACATCCACACGCCGAGCACCAGCAAAAGAGCCCCGGCAATCAGCGCGAGGGCCGTCTTGCAGACCACCGCGACCATCCCGCTCACGTGGGCGGCCCGGTGGGGCCGGACCGGGTCGTAGGTGACCGGGATGGTGGGCGCACCGGACCCGCCGGAGTACTGGCGGGGGACGCCGGCGGCGTCGTTGTAGTAGTACAGGGGGCCCTCACCGCTTCGCCCGACTCGCTCGGCATCGACGGTGACGCCGTGCCGGGCCAGATACATACGAAGGGCCACCTTCTCGATGGCTACGCCGGCCGTGACCAGTGCGAGGAAGAGGACGATGAACCCGGCGACCACGCCGACCACGCGCGCGCCATGGGTGACGCCCACCCAGACCGCGTAGCCGGCGCACGCGAGGAGAACGAGCGCGAGGACGGTGAGCCGGACCCAGGGCACGCCTTCGGGGGCAGCAGCATGGTCCCTGATGATCAGGGCACTGCCGGCCGGGTCACGCTGCTCGGGCAGGGCGCTGACGAGCCGGGTGATGAAGGCGGTGGTCGCGTCCGGGCTGATGCCCTCGACGTGGTGACTTTCTCCGTCGGTGAGCACGATCTCCATGCTGCGGGCATCGGATCCGGCGACGCGGACCTCCGCGATGGCCGCGAGGGGGACAGCGAAAACCCCCGAAGCGCGCGAGATCACGAGCGCGCCGGTGCCGAGCGTGAGGTACACATGACGCCCGTTGAATTTATGTATGAAGCCCATGCGGCCGATCATGACGCAAGCGGCCCCCGCCCTGCCCCCTCCCGGAAGGGAACGGCTGCACGACGATCTCCCCAGCGGCCTGCCCTCCAGCACGCAATCGCGGGCCCGCACCGTGACGACAGCCGTTCTCCCTCCGCAGCGCCTGTCCTCCAGCGCCGAATCGCGGGTCCACACCGTATCGGCAGCCGCTCTCCTTCCGGACGCCGTCACGATCATCATGAAATGTCCGCCACAGCCCTGAGAACGTCCAGGGACGCTCCGTTGATCGAGCCGGCCTTGTCCGCGTGGCGAACGGAGCGCCGGCACACGGCTCTGCACTGCGGCCGGCCTCCCGGGCACGACCCGCGCGACATCACGGACACGATCTTGCATGCCAGCCGCACCGGGGTTCAGTGAACCTCTTTCATCCTGAACAGCTGCAGGTCAGCAGTGTGTGGACAGCCTGGACGACGGTGCCGGCACGGCAGGCGGAGCATCTCGCCCGACGCAGCAGCCCACCAGGACAGCCGGGCGAAGGCACGTTCGCCGGATGCTCCGAGGCGGGCGTGGCCGCAGTTGAACTGCCGGCAGCGGGCAGGCTGTTCACGGCAGTGGCAGTACGGGGCGCGGAAGGGAGCGCCGGCGTCCTGTGCCGGGTCCGGGGCCGGGCTTGCGGGTGGACGAACACCGGTCTGCAGATGCAGCCCTGCTCCGCCGCGCCGCCGACCACGCCCTGCGGCCTCACCGGCGCCGACCTGGCCGAGGCGATCAGCCGCGGCGCCCCGGCAAGAGCTGCGCGCAGACATCACCGGCCGCTGGCCGCGAACATCCCATCGGCCCGATGTCAGGGCTTCAGCGCCTGCTGTGTCCGGTTCACGATCAGCTGCGTCATCCCGACGGGCAGCCCAGGATCCGGCCGGTCCTCGGAAGCCGAGCACGACACTTCGACGACGACGCTCCCCACCAGGGCTGCCACGCTGCAGTCGGGCGATCCGGGATTCTCGACCGAGGCCACCCACCTTCCAGCAGCAGCATCTCCCAGGACAGGCAGGACCATGGGGGTCGTGGTGATCGACGGATGCGGTGCCTTCTCCCAGCGACTGACACGCGAGTCGTACATCTTTCGTGCCAGTCCCGGACTGTCGAAGGCGTTCGCGGTGAAGGAGACTCTGTCCCCGGCCTCGGTCTGATACCCGTTCACGGCGCTGAACAGCAGCCCGGGCACGCATGAAGAATTGGTTCGGCAGGAGTCCATCGCCTTGACCTCGGCCGCCGTGTACACGCCTGTGCCGTTCATGACCGACCAGCCGACCGACATATGAACCAGCTCCGGCATAACCGCCTTCATCTGCCCTGCGTCCCTGATGACGCCGCTGGACCGCGGGCCCACGTCCGGCGTCCCCGCCCCTCCAGTCCCTCCACACCCGGACAGCACCAGCGCAACACCCACAGCCGCCCCAACCCGCCCGTACCAGCTCATCGCGCCTCCCCCATGCCGCCACCCCTGTCCCGACCATGACAGCACGCTCGCCCGCGCAGGCCCAGTGCATTCCCAGCCCGGACGATCCGACCACAATCCATCCGGCCTGCAGCCTCGTACGACCACGAAACAGGGCCGCAAAGCCTGAGAACACAGGTGTAGCGTCTCGTGACTCGCGGCATACCACTCCACGCTGACCAGCAGGTTTCCGACTGGATTTGCAAAGCGCGCCGACGTCCAGTCTCAAGCCCGTCGCACTTCCTCACGGCATGCCGGTGGGGAGACGTCGAAGCCGACGGCTCCCCACCGGCACCATCGGGCGACACGGACTGGCTCGGTACACGAGAACGAACGGGAGTCGCTTGCCGACGGCTTCGGGAGTCACCGCGTGACCCCATCGCTTGAACGATGCCGATGAGTCTGGAAGCCACTGACGGCCGGGCCGGCGCCTTGAGGGGGCTCCCCGAGGCGGTCAAGGAGTGCGGCTTGATCGATGTACTGAGTAACTGCAGCGAGGACTGGCTGTGGCCCGGAAACCCCACGGGGCGGTCGCGACGGTCGCTGGGAAGGTTAGTCCCAGCGCGTGGTTGTCCTTCCCGTCGAGCATGTGATTGAGCCACCGCTCGTACCAGCTGAGGAAGTCCTGTGCGGAGGAGACGTTCGGGGGCCAGAAGCCGTCCGCGTTGCCGGTGACCACACGGCCGGTGAGGGGGCCCGTCACTGCGATCAGGCACAGATCGCTGCAGCCCATCTCGACGATGTGAAGAAACAGGTCTCCTTGCAGCGCGTCCGGGTGGTCCACATGGGTGAATCCCCGCGGTCCGCCGTCCGCCGTCCGCCAGCTCCCGGTTCATCGTGAACAGCCTGCACTCCTCCAGCGGAAAGAGACCGTAGAAGGGACCGGCGCCGCTGCCTCCGAGTTCGCAAGCCCATACTGATCGTTTCAGAATGAGTTGAGCTCCGGACTTTGCGCTCGACGATCCTGGTCGGCAGAGCGGAGCGGCTCTTCTGTCAGGTGACAACCAGCCGCTGCCTACCGTCGATGAGTTCGCGCACGGCGTCCAGGTGGCCGGCGTGGGTGGCGGTCTCAGTGATCACGTGCAGGATGACCTCGCGGAGGTTGTGGTACCGCCAGCTGCCGAAGAAGTCCGGCCACCAGCCCGGGGCCGCGTCCAGGTCGGCGCCGGCCAGGAAGGCGTCCGCGAGCTCGCCTTCCTGGCGGTAGAGAGCGAAGACCTCCTCGGCTGTCATCTCCAGGGTGGGCTGCCACGCGCTCTCCCCGGATCCGAGGATCTCCTCGATCGCCGCTCGTTCTCCCGCCGCAACCGCGCGGAACCAGAACTTCTCGTCGTCCAGGGCAAGGTGGTGCACCAGCCCCAGGCACGTCCAGCCGGACGGTAGCACCGGGCGCCGCAGCGCTTCCTCGTCCAGGCCCTCCAAAATGTCCAGAACGTGCTTGCGCTTGCTGTTCAGGACCCCGAGCAACGTGGTCAGTTCAGTGTCAGCCATAGGCCGGACCGTATCGGGCCCCACTGACACACGGCTCGCTGGTCGTTTCAGGATGCCGTTCCGAGCCGCCGCAGGCAGATGATGACGCAGGCCACATCGAGGAGGCCCTGGTGGAGGTCGGCGCAGCGTTCACAGCGGGTGCGGAGTCGCTTGAACTGGTGCAGCCAGGCGAAGGCCCGCTCTGCCACCCAGCGCACCCTGCCCAGCCCGGAGCCGTGTGCGACGCCGCGTCGGGCGATCATCGGCTTGATGCCGCGCTCCCACAGCAGGCGGCGGTACTTGTCGAAGTCGTAGCCCCATTCGGCGTACAGACGTCGAGGGCCTGCGGCGGGGCCGTCCGCGCAGGCCCCGGATCGGCGGGACTGCGTCCAGCAGCGGCAGAAACTGGGTGACGTCATGCCGGTTCCCGCCGGTGAGCGTCACAGCGAGCGGAGTCCCGTGGCGATCGACGACCATGGGGCTTGGAACCGGGGCGGGCGCGATCGACGGGCGAGGGGCCGACGTGATCCCCCCCCTGAGGGCTCGGACATGGGACCCGTCCACAGCGCAGTCGTCCACGTCCAGAGAGTCCGCGCGCCGCAGTGCGCTCCGCACAGCGGCGTGCAGGCGGCGCCAGACGCCTGCCTCGGTCCAGTCCCGTAGCCGGCGCCAGGCCGTGACGCCCGAGCAGCCCACGGCCTCGGCGGGGACATCACGCCAGGCGACACCCGTCCGCAGCACGTACACGATGCCGACCAGAGCGGCCCGGTCCGGCACCCGCAATCGCCCGGGATGGCCGAAGCGCCGTCGGGAGCCAGCGGCAGCAACGGAGCCACCCGCTCCCACAGGCCGTCAGGAACAAGATCAGCACCCGACACAGCGCCGACCAAGAACGCCGAGCGCAAAATCAACAACTCGACTCATTCTGAAACGATCAGTGAGTCGTCCCCGCCCGCGCGGACCACCGTCCCCGGGCTGGTGACCACCCCGGCCGGGGAACGCTCCCGCCGCCGGCGCAAGGCGGGTGATCACCACAGCGGAGAGCCACATGCTGCTGTCGTTGTGACGTGGTCCGCCGGGGCGTCCGTCCTGCGGCACGGAAGACGCCCCGGGCGAAGCAGCACGCAGGTGGGCGATCGGCGCTGCACCAGAACCGGATCACATCCGAAGCCTCATGATCACGAAACGAATCATCATCGCCCCCAGAGCCAGGGCCCCGCTGTCAGGCCGGGTGGCGGCGGGAGCGGATGGCGATGATCGCGGTGTCGCAGATCATCGCGACCGCGCCGAGGACGGCCAGCGGCCAGGTCCCCTCCGGGGGAATGTACTGCCAGGTGATGCCGGCGGTGATCCCCGAGGCAAGCGCGATGCCGGTACCGGCGGGATAGCGGAGCGGGATCGTGAGGTGCCGGCCGGCCCCGGGTTCCGGCCGGGCGCCGGCCGTGGGATCCTGCAGAGACATCCGGTGCTCTCCTTTGCGGTGGTGCCTGGTGGCTCCGCCGCTCCCACGGTTCCAAGGCCGAGAGGGGAGCGGCGGACTGCTGTGTGGGGCTTTGCGGGCGAGGTAGGCGCGGGTGTTCACGCCTTCCGTGCTTTCACGGCGCTCATGCTGCTTCCCTGCGCCGGTGGACCCGCAGGACCCAGGCGAGCGCCGGGCCGCTGCGCAGGAGGAGGCGGGCGAGGAAGGCCACCCGGGCGAGCCGGGGCGCGCCGGCCATGTCATGCCATTCGGCCGTCCACTCCTCGGCCCAGCGGTTGCGCTGCCTTGGGGGCAGAAGCCGGACCGCAGCGCCGACAATCAGTGTTGCGCGCTCGTCGCGGCGGGTTCTGGCGGTGCCTTCCGGTGCCTGATGGCGAAGGAATGCCTCATACGCGTCGTCATGGGCGTTCCCGAGAGTGCTCCTGACGGCTTCCGGCTTCAGCCCAGGAAACTGCTCCTGCAGGAGATCGTCGAAGGCGAACTCGAACTGCGCTCGATCCCTTAAGGCCGCTGCCGCTCTGAGGCGCGGGTCGGCGACGATCGCCCGGGCAAAGGTGCGCAGGGCTGCGGTCCGCAGAACTTGAGGGCGGCCTTCAGTAAAGTTCATCACGCGTGCCCCCGGCGCTTGTGGGTCCGCTGGATCCAGGCGGTCCTGGGGCCGACCCACAACAGAACCCGGACCAGGTAGCCGGCGCGGGCACGCAGCGGCCGGTCCGCGATGTCGTACCACCAGCCGGACCACTCCTCGACGAAACGCTCGCGCTCCTGTCGGGGCAGCAGGCACGAGGCGAAGCCGAAGGTACGGGGGCGAGCCGGCCGGGACGGCGGGACCGGTCGGGTCTCCCAGAACCGGACGCTCTTCGACACCGCGACGGACCGCTGCCGGCGACGACCGCTTCCCCCAGCGGCAGTTGCTGCAGCCTGCCCGCCAGCGGCCTGGCGATCCGACCGCGCGGTGCGCTCGGAAGGCGCCACCGTGAACGTGTCAGGAGGCATGGCGTCGAGCATGGTTCACCCTCCCCATCCGTCCGCCGCGGGGCGAAGCCGCGCGGACGTGGTGCCGCCGTTGTATGCCTGGGCGAGGGCGAGGCGGGAGGACTCGGCACCATGGGGCGAGAAGCGGTAGTAGCGGCGGCGCGGCCGGGGCGGGTCCGTCTTCTCGATCTCGCTCCGGTCCTCCCAGAAGGACTCCAGCCAGCCGGCGTTCTCAAGGCGGGCGAGGATCGGATGGATCGTGCCGGGCGCCAGACCCGCGGCGTCGGACAGCTCCAGCCCGTACCGGGCCTTCGCGGGCGTTTCCAGGAGGGTCCGCAGCACCAGCTGTGTCTGGAGCGTCATACGCGGAGTCTTAGCCATATCAAAACTCTAATATGGCGCCCACCTGCGGCGCAATGCCCTCCCGAGTGACCGTCACACGCCGTGCACAAGCACGGCGTTCGGCCGGGAGCATCCGCGCAGGCCAGACACGACCACCCCGCCGGTAAAGCACTCCGCAAAGACTCCGCCGGGCCGGACACCGGCCCGGCGGCAGACACTCCCGCACGAAGGCCGGGCGCCACTCTCCCGGCTCCGGACGGCCCCGGCGGACCACGCCGAAGCCGGCAGCAGGTAGGGCGTACGTGCGGAACTCCCCGGCAGCACGCCGGTGCAACCGGTTGTCAGTGCTGTTGGGCAGGGTGTGCATGTGACGAATCGAGACGAGGATCGTGGCGCCCCCAACTGGTCTGGGCTGCCTCCGGCTGCCAGAGAACTGCTCATGGCGACCGAATGGGATGCCCTGCAGCATGCATATGGGAGCGCAGAGGACACCCCGTCGTGCCTGGGCCAACTCCTGAACGAGGACCCCGAGGTGCAGGCCGGGGCGCTGGGAATGCTGGATATGTCCGTGCTGCATCAAGGGTCGCTCTACAGCTCCACCCCGCCGACCGCACGGTTCGTGGCAGCGATCTTGACTCACCCCCGGACTTTGGCCGAGCACGAGAGTTTCTTCCCCTGGGACGACCGGACCCGGCCCCTGCGGGCCGCGCTACTCGACTGGCTCGGCCAGGTCGTCGAATCGGCCTCCTACGGCGAGGACCCTGGCAGCGAGGGCGAGTACGAGGAGGAGTGCGAGGACGAAGACGAGCTCGAAGCGATCCGCGCATGCCGGACCATCCGACCCGAGCTCTACGACGCGGTCGAACCGTTCCTCGACGATCCTCATCCGCACACCCGAGAGGCAGCCCTCGGAACAGTCACCCAGCTTCTGAAGGCACCCGAACTCGCCGAACTCATCCCCCGCGCCGCCCACCGCCTGCGTAGCGTTCTCGAAGCAGACGGCAGTCGCCGAGAACGCTCCTCCGCAGCTCTGGCGTTGGGCGCCTGGGGCCAGGACACCACCGGCCTCCTCGACGATCCTGACCCAGCGGTGCGCGCTTGCGCCGCTCTGGCCACCGGATGCGCGCACCTGCCCCGTGCCACCGCCGTCCTGCTCGAAGCCCTGCAGAACCCGGCCGAGGCAGACCACTGGTTCCCCGACCCCCTCCCTCAGATCGACGGCTGGCTCCGCTTCACCCTCATGAAGGCCGTCCTTGACCGCGTCGACGCCTTCGAAGACCTGGCCCCGGCAGCCATGGCCTTGATTCCGCTCGCCAGCGACTACACCGTCGACCGCGACTGGGGTCCGCTGCTCGTCAAAGCCTTCCCCACCGGCTACAGCCCTGGCCTGCCACTGTCGGCCGCGCAACGGGAGCTTCTGCAAGCCGTCACCGCCAATGACGAATGCTGGGGAAACATCGGCAACAAATTCCGCTGGCTCAGGAAAGCCGGCCTGCCGGAGCAGCGCGACGCCATCCGAGCCCTGCTCTGATCACACGGCCATAGGCTGATCCGGTCCCAGAACAAGACCTGTCCGCGGGCCTGGAGCGTTGTGTGAATCACCCATGAAGCCGTGGTCTCGAGAGAGGCAGAGTCTTCGGCAGAGGAAGTCCTGGGTTCCGAGGGTGGTGCAGCTCCAAACGAATCGTCGGCTCAGCTCAGCGGTCGTGCCAGGCAGAGCAGCTTGGGGCTGGGGGCGGATCAGGGCGGGTCCAGGATCAGGTGCGTCAGCACCACGAGCACAGGTAACGCCGCGAGGTGACTGCGGTCCTCAGCCGAGATCTTCTTGCTGACGGCGAGAACTCCGACGCGGCCGAGGCGATCGGTCCACTCCTTCCCGAGGTCGATCAGCACTCCGGAAGCGGACCGGTCCTCGACGATTCTTCGCGCCAGGCCGAGGACTCGTCCGGTCTGCCGGTGCCGGCGGGCGAGCCGGCCGGGCCGACGCCGGGCCTGGATGCCTTCGGGCAGAGCGGCGAGAAGCATGCCGTGAGTGGAGCGGACCCAGAGCTGATGCCGCGGGCAGAGGTGGACGCGGGCGGGCGAGAGAGTGATGACCACGGAAGCGGTGGGGCTGCGGCGGGCTGTGCAGCAGCGGCAGGGACAGCTGATCAGCCGTTCCGTTCGCTGCCCGGGACCGTGAGGGCTGAGGAATTCGGCAAGCACGGGCAGGGCCCTGGCGAGTGGGGCGCCAGACGGTCGGGTGAGTGAGAATTCCAGCCGGTGGTGGTGTTGCTGAGCGGGGAGAACTCAGGCGGCAGCGGGCCCAGGAGACGGGCGGGGAAGCTCGCGGGACGGTCGTTGACGACGGCCAGGCGGTGGAGACAGGAACCGAGGGTCTCGTCGTGGACAGGACCGACAGTGACAGGCAGCCTGCGGAGTCGGTCAGGCCAGCCGTCCCGGATCAACAGGTCCCGCAACGCGAACTCGAACTGCCAGTCGTCCATTGCGTCGAGCTCCGCCAGCCTGAACCACAGAACCGACAGACGCCGTGCTCTCGCGGCGTTCTCACGCCTGCTCGACACCACCCACTCGGCGCCGGCCACGAGACCCCGCAAGAGCAAGTGCCGTCACAGCAGGCCACCACCCCATCAACGCCTCGGCCCATGCCAGCTTCGGCAGCGCGTCGAGGATGCCCGCGCTCGCGGGCCGCGCGAAGGTCCTGGACGGCTCCGGGCGGGGCCGGTGAGGCTCATAGCAGCCGGCCGAAGGGATCAGCGATGACCTGCACGTTCATCCCGTGCTTCTTGTGCTTCCCGGAGCAGAACGGCCGGTCCGCGGCGATGCGGTCGACGGGCAGGAGCGTGCCGTCCAGGATCAGATACGCCTCCACCGAAGCGGTCCGCACCGCATCGGCCAGGCTCGGGACGAGAGCGGCCAGGAGGTCGACCGCTTCGGAGACATGACGGAAGGCAGTCGTGCTGCCGACACCGAATCCGGCCGCGAGCTGGGCGTACGTGTGTCCCACCCACAGATGGGCGAGGGTGAGCAGGGCCTGACGGCCGGCGTTCAGGCGCCGCCACCGGAAGCCAATCGTGCGGCGGTGGCGCCGCAACTGCTGCGTGAGGAAGCGGAGGGCGGAACTGGACACGTCGGCGCCCGATAGGCAGACAAGCACGTAAAGCCTCTGGTGGAGCCGGTTCTCTTGGTCGAAAACCCATCCACCAGGGGTCTTACCCTGCTGCCGGCCCAACGGCGTACTGCTGATGCAGGACGAAAGGCTCAATGTCAGTGCCGTGCTGTTCACTTGGCCGCATGGACGCCCCAGCTCTGCGCACCCGTCTGAACGACGCCCGGCGCGCGCCCGAACTGCACTGCCCACTGCCCACTCACGGGGCAGGGCATGTCTGTGTGCCCAGCGACGCGGAGGATCTGGCCGAGCTGGAGCGCGTTGCTGCGGACGTGATCGACGGGGCGAGTCTGCCCGTGCGCGCGTGGGTCGTCGGGGGTAGGGCCGCAGGGGTGCCCGACGGTCCGCCGGTGGGCGGGGAGGGCGGGCTCCCCATCGGCGGGGAAGGCGGGCTGCTGGAGCTGCGGGGGTGGGTGCTGGCCGAGCACTGGTTCGGATACGGCGTGACGGCCACCGCCGAAGGCCCGCGCCGCATCGTGATCCTCGCCCAGCGCGCGTTCACCCCTCCGCCCGGTGACAGATGGGTGGCGTTGCTGCGGGAGACCACCGGATGGACGAAGCCCGACCGGTGCGGCGTCGACTGGGCCGCGACGGAGGCCGCGCTGGGCACCGCGCTGCCCAGCGACTACAAAGACATCGTCGACGCCTTCGGCCCGGGCAGCTTCGACGAGTACCTGGACCTGCTGGTGCCGGGTGCGCTGGGCACGGATCTGGTCTCCTGGGGCCAGGACATGGCGCAGTACGCCGACCTGTACCGGCCGTACCCGGTCCACCCCGCGCCCGGCGGCGTGCTCACATGGGGGATCTCCGAGCAGGAGCTCACGTTCCACTGGCTGACCGGACCGGCCGATCCCGACGACTGGCCGGTCCTCGTGCAGTACGTGGGCGGCGAGTGGCAACGCTTCGACTGCGGCACCGGTGAATTCGTGCTGCGCCTGCTCACCGACCGCACCCCGCCGTTCGGCTTCCCGCCCTCCGCCGGACCGTTCCCCCACTGGTTCGCTCCACGGGAGCCGCCGGAACACTGAGCCCTTCCCCACCCGGCTCTCAGCGCCCCTGACCATCCTCCGCGAAATGTCCGCGCCGCGGGAACCGACTGCGGATCCACTCATCACGACCTCACTACAGATCGGCGCGTTCAATCGCCGGCAGGCCGATGAACAACACGGGCAGGAGGTTGGAAAGGGCTCCATGAGTTTCGACATCTTCGTGTGCCGGTTCGAGAACGGTGAGCCGACGCCGTTGGACATGAGTGCTGCGCACGAGGTCCTCGACCCCTATGTGGTGGCACGGGACCCCCGGACGAACTTCCTGCAGGTGCGTACGGCGGAGATGGAGGAGGCGGGTGTGTTCTTTTCCAGCCCGGGCAACATCACCTTCAACCGCTTCGGGGGTGGCGGAATCATGGACCTCTTGGCCGTCCTGCTGCGTCGGCTGGACGCCGTGCTCGTCGTCCCGGGCGGACCAACCATGATTCAGCGGGACGAGGACCGTTACCGTCTGCCTGCCGCTCTCAGGGACGAGTGGCCCGTCGTCGTGGCCCGCACCGGCGCAGAGATCGATCGGGCGATCCGTGCTTCCTGAACGAACGGACGAGGGGCCCATCCCTGGTGCGGGCCACCGGGAGCGGCCTCGTGAAGACCGCGCTCGTCCATCACCACGCCTCGACCTGAGGTTGGAAATGGCCCACTGTTCCCAGACACGCCCGGTGCCTCACCCCTGCCGCGCGGCCTCCGTCCGTGTGCCGGGTCAGGGGCGGGCCGTACGGCCGGCGGTCACCCATGCCTTGATCGTGTCGGCGGCGTGTGTCGCCTGGTTGAGCTCCTTGATTCCGGCGGTGAGACGGGCGGCATCGTTCTGGCTGAGTCCGGTCAGGCAGTTCTCACTGCCTTGGGTTGCCCTCGTCGTGAACGTCATCCAGCTCGGCAGGATCTGTGGGGCTGGGACAGGGAAGTATGCTTCGGCCTCCTCGGCGATCTTCCCGAACTCAGCGCAGATGGCGGGAAGCCGCGACCTGATGAGTGCGTCACCGTTCGAAGACCGCTGCGCCTCCGGCCCCAGAGCCAGGAGCCTGTCGAGGTTCTCGCCGTAGCGGACCAGAAGGTCCCGGCCACCCAGGCCATACCAGGCTTCTGCCTGAAGCATCGCTTCCAGGGCGGTGAAGCGCGGATGCGTGATGGTGCGCGCTGGCGACAAGGCGGAGGCGTTGCCCGAGGGACCCGGGAGCAACAGAACCGCGCCGGACATCCCGATGGCTCCCGCGCACAGCCCTCCCACAGCCAGGCGGCGAGGGCGCAGTCCTCGGTGCTCCTGTCCCTCCTGGGCGGAGGCCGGGGGGCGGGTCGGCCGCCGGCATGCCCGTCGTACGGCAGAGACGGCTGCGGCCGAGACGATGCCTTCGATGGCGGCGAGGACAAGGAGGATGCCCAGGAGGTGCTGGAACGACTTCCAGGCCACGACCGGCCGCCAGTCGCAGGCGGACAGGAACGTGCTGATGCCCGGGACACAGCCGTCCGAAGCGGTAAGGAGCCATATGCCAACATAGCCGACGGCCGCGGCGATGTTGGCGCCGACAATCCCGGCGAGCAGCCGGTAGCGGTCCGCGAGCAGGCTTGCGGTAACAGCCGCGACTCCGGCTCCGGCCAGGAGGGAGATGCTCATCCCGTCCTGGAACAGCAGGGCTCGGGAGAGCCACTGGAGCCGGTTCGTCGGCTGTCCTGCGTGCATGTACGCCTTGACCGCCACCGCGCTGGCGCAGCACACTGCTCCGCCGATCAGTCCGGCCGTCACGACGCGGCGAAGGCGCGGCAGTGGCACAGCGGGGATCACCCGCTCCTCGATGCCCGCCACGGCGCTTTGCCGGCGGGCAGGGAGAAGTGGGCGGACCGTCCAGGCCAGCAGCGGCACGATGCACAGCACGGCGACCGCCGGCAGCGCGATCGGGATGGCGACCGTGGTGCTCAGCAGTGCCACGGCTTGTTCGGACGCGCGGAGAATGGTGGCGTGTTGCCCGGTCGCGTCCGTCGACGGTCCGTCGTGCCCGGCTCCGAGCGGGTCGCCGAGGAGTCCAGGTACGTTCGCGAGGATTACGCCGGAGCTCTGCCACCACCAGAACCATGTGCACAGGGCCAGGCACCCTCCCGCCAGGGTCAGCATCATCGGCGAGCGGATCGCTCGGCCCCGTGAGGCCGTGACCCAGAGATGGGAGCACTGAGTCACCCACCAGGTGAACGTCAGCCCCGCCAGGATGAGGAGCAACACCACCACGGGTTCGCCGGGCAGCCATTTGAAGATCGCGATTCGGTTCCCGAGCAGTTCGGCGACCATCATTCCCGCGCCGAGCCACAGGCCGGCCCACGCCCCGGTCAGTCTGCGACGCCCGTTGAGCAGCCGGTGCATCGTGGAGCGCCAAAGGACGGTACCCGCGATTCCCGTGACCAGCACGGCGCAGAGAAGCGCCGCCACCAGGTGCCACTTCCACTGCCCCTCACCGCCGAATTGCGCGCCGAACCCCCACAGTTGACTGTTGACCAGGCTGACGGCGGCCCCCGTCAGGAACATCAGCAGACCGGGCGCCTCGAACAGCGGGGTGGAGTCGGCCAGGGTCTCTCGCCGGAAGTCCCACCTTGGGTGCGTACGCCACAGCTCCGTGAACGAGCGCAGCGCCCGGGGCAGCACTCGCACGGGCGGAGCCGGTTCGGTGAAGCCCCAGACGCGCGGGTGCGCACCCCAGCGGGCGGCGGTGAGGTCGGCGTGGAGTTCCCGGCTGCGCAGCACGTCCGACCGTGCGAGATAGACAATCGCCGTCATGAACACGGGGAGCGCGATGGCACGCCAGACGGGGAGGCTCACTTCGTACGGCGGTGTCTCCGGGGCGTACGAGTTGAAGAGGAGGAGTCCGAAGCCCACCGCGTAGGGGGCGAGTACGACCGCGATGAACGTTCTCCACAGCGCGACCGTGGCGTAGGTGAGAGTGACGTCGCGATTGCGGATGTGAGCCAGTTCGTGCAGCAGCACGGCCTCGAAGTCCTCCGGCGCTGCTGCTCTGCGGGCGAGGAGACCACCGTGGAGGCACATCGTCGGACGGCCGGTGCGTCCGAAGACCGCGGCGCCTGTCGAGGTGGCGAACGGATCCACGACGACCCGTGGCATCCGCTTGATCCCTGTCACCTGCGCCAGTCGGCTCAACTGATGAAGGATCTGACCGTCGTGATCCAGCACCTCCAGGGGGACGACCCGGTTCCTGCGCGCCTTCCACCAGGGCAGGACGAAGAAGAGTCCGCAGGCCAGGACCACCAGAACAGCGGACATGGCGGGCCCCACCCACCAGTGCACCACCCCGTACTCGTCAGCGCAGGCCCGGTAGGCGGCGCTGCGCAGAACGTCGTCGCCGGGCGCCTCCCCCGAGCCGACACCAGCCGCGCGCAAGCAGTCGACGCCGCGGTTGAGTCCGGCGGCGGTCAGCGCCATGGGCACGAGCCAGACGCCGCTCGCGAGCATCAGAACGACCAGCAGCCCGAAGCGCATGGTCGTGCCGGCAGGAATGGGGCGATCCGCCAGACGTGCCCGGAGCAGCCCTTCGGCGGCCATCGTCTCCCTCAGCTCTCGCCCGAGGAGTCTTCGCCGGCCGGGCCCTCCCGTCGCGCCGGGGGCGATTCCGTGGCTGCGATCGCCAGCCTGGCCACCACCGCGTCGGCGACGGCCTCGGCCTCCTCCGCGGACAGACCGCGTCGCGACGCGGTCTCAACGACGCGTGTGCGCACCTCGGCGAGCTGCTCGGTGGTCAGAGGGGGGATGGCGAGCGGCTCCTCCGTTCTGCGCCGCATCCTGCGCAACCAGCTCCGTGTGCCGCTGAGGGAGCTGTCGACGGCGGACTCCGCAAGCTTTCTCGCGGTCTGGTCGAGCACCAGCCACACCACGGGTGTGACCAGCGCCGCCAACTCGCCCAGGCCGAACCCGAGCGGCTCCCGTCGCCCCCCGCTGCCGCCCAGGCGCCGTACGGCCGTTGCGTCGTCGAACTGGGCTAGGCCGTCCACCAGGACCAGTTCCGCCGGGGCGACCTCCGCGACCACCTCGCGGACCACAGAACGTACCCTGAGCTGTCCCGATCCGCTCATGCCGATGCCGGATAAGTTTGTTTCCGATTCCATGACGCCCCCCTTGAGTCAGTCACACACCGTGTCATCAGGACAGGGAAGGAGACCGGAGGCTCCCCTCCCCGTCAAAGCCAAGGCCCGGGACCGTACCCACGGTGTGAGGTACGCCCAGGTTGTGGGCCGAACAGGTCCAACACTCGACGATAGTGGTTAGGGCCCCACGCCATGAACGCTTTCGGCCGACCTGGTGCTGCCCATGTCTCTGGCCGCCCGGCCGTCGCGTCACACAGCGGTGGCTCCGTATCGATCAGTAATCCCCTCGGTTGCCGGCGTGCAGGGACGGGGGCTCCTTCGGCTCGTAACAGGGCGTGATCTTCACTCTCGGAACCTCAGGATGGAAGAGGCTCAGTAGACCTTTTTCATCCTGTGCCGTGAGGGTGAAACGGGCTGGTGGACGGGGGTGTGACAGGGCAGGGCCCCTGGTCGTTGGCGTGGTGATCTCACTCGTCACACCGGCGACCGAGGGGCCCTGAAGGTTTCCGTACCCTTCCATGCTCGACGTCCCGTACGAGCTCGTCGAGCATGTCTCCCGGCGCATCTACGCCCGAAGGCGTGAACTGAACTGGCCCTGGCGACGACTCAGCTGCTTCAGACAGGCCCTGCTCGTTCTGGCCCACCTGCGGAAGAACGAGACGCTTGCCCAGCTCGCAGCAGGGTTCGGCGTCTCGACCGCGACGGCCTGGCGCTACCTCGACGAGACCCTGAACGTCCTCGCGACGTGGGCGCCGGGCCTGCACGAGCCCTGACCGGGCTGGGTAAGGGCGAGTTCGTCATCTTCGACGGCACTCAGGCCCCCACCGATCGCGTCGCCGCGGACGATCCGTACCACTCCCAAAAGCACAAACAGCACGGCAAGCACATCCAGGTCATCGACCGGCCGGACGGCACACCGCTCTGGTTCTCCCGGGCCACACCGGGACACACCCACGACCTGACCGCAGCCCGCGCCCACGGCATCGTCCACGCCTGCCTCACCCGGCAGATCCTCATCCTCGCGGACCGCCCACCAGGGCGCCGGCGCCACCATCCGCACCCCGTACTACCACCACCGCGAACAGCCCGATCACTACCGGCAGTTCACCCGCGACCACGCCCGTCCGAGAGCGCCCGGCAAACGCGCCTTCGCCCAGCTGAAGCCCTGACGACCGCTCCGACGGGCCAGATGCTCCACCCGCCGCATTGGCACCGCCGTACAGGCCGTCCACATACTGCCGACCTGCAACTATTCAGGATGAAAAGGGCTCGCTGACTACGAACGGGCCACCTGGCGCCCTCGTCCCTTCCTCGAGAGCCAGATCGTTTGAGATAGTCACCGGCCCGCAGTCGCAGAACATCTGGCACCTAAAGCGGAGGTTGGTGCGCGACGATCAACGCCTGGCAGGCCGTCGCTTCCGGGTCCCGGCAGACCGAACGGCCCCCGGGCCGCTGTCTGCTCCGATTCGGCGGACCGGGTTCTGTCACCAGCCGTGCTGCGGCCCGCCGAGGACTTGGCCGCCGATATGGGTGGCCAGGTCACGGGCCCGGGGCAGGTAGTCGGCTCTGCCAAGGTGGACGAAGACGGTGTGATCACGGGCCGGCGAGTCCAGACCGGGGTTGTCGCCGTGGAAGATGACCTGGACCCCGTCGTGCTTCGGGTTCCCGTACCGGCCTGCCTCCGGTTCGTCCGGCCACGAGCCGTGCCACTCGATGGCGGCCATGCCCCGGCCCAGGGCCGCCACGAACGGGTCCGCCACCTCCGCCGGAAAGGGCTCCACCTGGATCTCCAGGGGCAGGTGTGGTTCCAGGACGTGGTCATCCGCCGTCGTGACGTCGAGGTCGAACCACAGGTCCTCGCCCTCAGGCCCGGTGCGCATCCCCGTGTACTCGAACCTCGCCTCGGGCAGGACCGTCGCCATCCGCCGGACATCCTCCACGGTCAACAGCTCGGTGAACAGCCAGATCCGGTCCTCGGGGTACGACAACAGCGCGCACAGTTGCTTGGCCTTGGCGTACGCGGTGACGGCGTCGCCAGTACGGAAGACGGCATACGCCGTGGAGTCGCCCATGCCCGTACCCTCACACGCACCCGGGAGCCCACGCCACCACGTTTCAGCCGGTCAGACCGGGGGCAGAGCGCATCCCGCGGCGCCGCGCGCGAGCCCGCGCCGGGCCCGCACCGACGTGGAGCCCTCACCATGGGCGCCAGGACCAGAACCAGTTCGGCCGCGGCCGTGATCCCGGGTGGTGATCGACTCGAACGCCACTGCCCGCCTTTCATCAGCTCTGCCCAGGTCCGGGGTCGAGGCCGTCGAGGATCAGGCGGCCTACGGCGTCGCCACGAAACGCCCCTTCGCACCCGACGGCCCGTTCTTCGCCCGGGGTGGCCCGGCAGTACTCGGGGACCCTGGGCAAGGTCGGGAACTGCCAGATCGGTGTCAGTGTCCACGCCGCCTCCGAGGAGGCTTCGTGCCCGTTGTCCTGGCGTCTGTTCCTGCCTGCCGCCTGGGACGGTCCCGACGCCCAGGCCCGCGGGCGGCCCTGCCGGATCCCCGACGACGAGGGCCACCGGCCCAAGTGGCAGCTCGCCCTGGACATGCTCGACGAACTCGCCCGCTCCGGGCTGCGGCCCGCAGCCCTGGTCGCCGACACCGGCTACGGCACGAACGCCGGCTTCCGCCACGGCCTGGACGAAGGCGGCCTGGCCTGGGTGCTGCAGGCCAAGGGCGAGATGACCGCCCACGGCCAGGACGCGGTGCCGCACCAGCCCGAATACGGCGGGCTCGGCCCCAGGCCGCTGCCCCGCTATCGGACCCGGCCCATGTCATGGCGCGAGCACGTGCTGGCCGCGGGTCGCGGACACGGCCGGGCCGTGACCTGGCGCATGGGATCGAAAGCGGCGAAGAGCTCGTACTTCGTGTTCCTGCGTGTCCGGCTCGCGGGTCGTCGGCCGAACCCGGCCGCCGACGGCACGATCGGTTCGTCCTGGCTGATCGCCCGGTTGCCCGAGGGCGAGCGCGAACAGGTGCAGTACTGGATCTCGAACCTGCCACCCGATATCCCCGCCAGGGATCTGGTCCGGCCGGCGAAAGCCCGCTGGCGGATCGAGCACGACTACCGCGAGCTGAAAACAGCCCTGGGCCTGGACCACTTCGAGGGCTGTTCGTTCGCCGGCCGGCACCGGCACGTCACCCTCGTCACCGCCGCCCATCACCCGGGCAGCAGGACCTCGTCGGCCGGCTCCAGCCCCGCGACCCCCAGGACGTCATCGCCGACATCAGCCTCTTCCGCCCCGGTCCCGTCCAGGGCGGCATGCCCGCCATGTACATAGCCGCCCGCCACGGCGCCGCCCCCACCTACCCCCACCCCGACCTCGAGCCCGTCCTGCGCGACACCTACGGGGTGACGATCTGGCATGAGCCGATCATCGCCGTCCTCGCCGTGATGACCGGCTGCGACCGCACGCTCGCCGACGAGCAGCGGCTGCCGACGATCGAAACCTGGTACTGCACGCTCGCCGGCGGCCGCGGCTACTCGGCGAAAGTCCTGGACGAGGTCTGGAACATCGTTGCCAGCTTCGGCGCCTACGGCTTCTGCCGCGCGCACGCCGTCGCCTTCGCCGTGCCCGCCCTGCAGTCCGCCTGGCTGAAAGCTCACCCCCCAGCCGCCCTGTATGCAGGTCTGCTTGAGCATGATCGGGGGATGTCGCCGCTGAGGCTGATCGTCGCCGACGCGAGCCGCCACGACGTCCCCGTCCTGTCGGTCGACATCAACCTCTCCCGCCCCCACTACTCGGTCGAGGAGACCGAGCACGGCTGGGGCGTACGCATGTCACTTGCGTCCGTGCACGGGATCTCCGAGGACGAGGTCGCCCGGATCACCGCCGGCCAGCACTACGACAGCCTCCACGCCTTCTGGTCACGCACCCGCCCCACCCCCCCCGTTACCTTTTTCGTCGCTCCGCAATGGAGCCTCCGGCCTTCGGGTCCGGCATGACTTCCTGCCTTGTTGTTGATGATCCGGGGGGTGGTGTCACCGGGACGTGGATGTGGCAGCTCGGTGCCGTGCCAGGCCGGACGAAAGCGTGATGGAGGGGCCTGCGCGTGATCGACACCGGCGACATCGACGTCTTCCTCGGCCTGGACGTCGGCAAGGGCGAGCACCACGCCACCGCCGTCACCCCGGCCGGGAAGAAGGCGTTCGACAAACGACTGCCCAACACCGAGCCGAAGCTCCGCGAGCTGTTCGCGAAACTCCAGGCCAAGCACGGAACCGTACTGGTCGTGGTCGATCAGCCGGCCTCGATCGGCGCCCTGCCGCTGGCCGTGGCCCGGGACATGGGCTGCCCGGTCACCTACCTGCCGGGGCTGACCATGCGGCGGATCGCCGACCTCTACCCGGGCGAGGCCAAGACGGACGCGAGGGACGCGTTCATCATCGCGGACGCGGCCCGGGCGATGCCTCACACGCTGCGGGCGATCGACGGCGAGGACGAGACGATCGCCGAGCTGGAGATGATCGTGGGATTCGACGACGATCTGGCCGGCGAGGCGACCAGGGTCGCGAACCGGCTGCACGGTCTGCTGACCCAGATCCATCCGTCTCTGGAACGGGTGCTGGGACCGCGGTTGCAGCACCCGGCCGTCCTCGCCTTGCTGGAACGGTTCGGGTCCGCGGCTCAGATACGCAAGGCGGGCCGTCGGCGGCTGGTGACGCTGCTGCGGCCGAAGGCTCCGCGGATGGCCGAGCGGCTGGTCAAGGAGGTCTTCGCCGCGCTGGACGAGCAGACCGTCACCGTTCCGGGGACCGAGGCAGCCGCTCTGATCGTCCCGAGCCTGGCCGGATCGCTCGCCGTGCTCGATCAGCGCAAGCTGCTGGCCGGGCGGATCGAGGAACTGCTGGAGGATCACCCTCTTTCGAAAGTCCTGACGTCGATGCCGGGCATCGGCGTCAGGACCGGAGCCAGGATCCTGATCGAGGTCGGTGACGGCGGCACATTCCCGACCGCCGGCCACCTCGCCGCCTACGCCGGCCTCGCCCCGGCGACTCGGAGCTCGGGTTCATCGATCCGCGGTGAACAGCCGTCCCGGAGGGGAAACAAGCAGCTCAAACGGGCTTTCTTCCTCTCCGCGTTCGCTGCCCTGGGCGACCCGACCTCGCGGGCCTACTACGACAAGAAAATCGCCCAGGGCAAGCACCACACCCAGGCCCTGCTCTGCCTCGCACGGCGACGAGCAGACGTCCTCTTCGCGATGCTCCGCGACGGAACCTTCTACGAACCCCAACCCGCAGGGGCCAGGTGACGGTTCAGACTCACCGGTCAGTCCTCCTCCGGCCGAAGCCGTCGGCGAGCTGCCTCAAGCCGCCGGTCATAGTCAGGCGCGAACAGCCCCGCAAGTGACTTGTCCAGCGTCCCGGCGATGCGATGGATCGGCGCCCAGACCGCCGGATCGTCGACAACCCGGCTCAGGTCCGTCATCTGCAGCTTCTCCAGCCAGTCCGACAACACCAGCGCCTCGTCACTCGTCAGCTTGATCGTGACCTGGCTATCACCCATGCACACCCCTCCGGCTCGGCCCCACCCTCGACCGCACGAACCTACTGGTCCTCGACCTTGACCAAACACATAGGGGCACCCCCCCACCGCCGAACGCCTGATCCGCATCGGCGCGCTCGACCCGCTGAAAGGTGGAGCGACACGTCGCCACCTGCTGCTCCAGGCAACCGAGCTCCACCGCCACACCCGCGCCCGGCCCGGCACTGGACAGCTCCCCCTCGACACCCGCCTCATCGCCCCTGCCCCGGCCGGGCTCCAGGAGATGACGGCCCGTGAGCAGCTGGAGGCGCGGAGCTCAGCGTACTGAAGATCGATGTGTCGCGGCATCTGATGGAGGACCACCACCGGCTCCTACGGGAGATCGGGGCGACGGACGCCGCCCATCCCAAGGCGATGCATCCGGGGCAGAAGGTCCTCGTCGCTGGTGTCCGCGCCTCCACGCAGACCCCGCCCATCGCCTCGGGCAAACGGATCATCTTCGTCACCCTCGAAGACGGCTCCGGGCTGATCGACATCGCGTTCTTCGAACACTCCCACGAGTCATGCCCGCGCACACCGTCTTCCACCACGGCCTCCTCCTGGTCCGCGGAACCGTCGTCGGCGAGATGGCCTGGGACCTCGACGCCCTCGCCATCGCCCGCTCCCCCCACGGCCCGCAGGCCGTCCTCGACCTCCTCGGCCAGACTCTCGCCTCCGCCCCGCCCGCGGCACCACCGGCACGGACCCTGGCTGACGGCACCGCCGGCGCCCCCCTCCACCCCTACGCCGACCTCCAGAGCGCCGGCACCCGCTCCGCCGACCTCACCCGCCTCGCCCACCGCTCCCCCGGGAGCGCCGGATGAACACCAACAGCGTCAGCCCAGCCTCCGCTCCGGCCGCCCGAAGGCGAGCGATCGCCCACATCCGCTTCCACGTCGAGCCCAGCCTGCAGAACGCAGAGTTCACGCAGAGGTCCCGATGGGCTGCTTCGGCACAGGACATCGGCCCCCCCTGGTCGAGTACATCGACAGCTTGGACAGCCGAAAAGGCCGCGGCGAAGAAGACGGCACGCGACGGCGGAAATTCGTGTAGCCGTCCGGCTCAGTCGAGGCCGAGCTCAGCCCTGGATCGACCAGGCACGCGGCGTTGACCCCCTCGGCGAGGATGCCGCGCGTCTGAACCCGGCTGAGGGTCTCGGTGTGGTTGGCGGCCATGCCGTAGCGGGCACCCGAGCAGGAGACGCAGATCGTGGACCAGATCCGCAAACTGCGGGACCTGAACCGGCCGGGCGGGAGCCAGTGGCGTCGCGGCCGGGAGTGACGGGCCCGTGAACGGCTCGTCGACATGATGGAGGCCGGCGGCCCGGAGCTGCTGAACGAGGCGGAACTGCGGCACTGGAAGAGCCTGGTCATGGTGGAGCTGCTGCTGAAGTTCACGGGCAGCGCGATGAAGCAGTGCTCAATCGGAGGGAGGCGGTAAACACCGTGACGTACGGGGACTACCTGCGCGCCAAGAAGGCTGGGCGACCGGAACGCCCCCGCCGGCTCCTCCCCCGTTTGACCGGCGAGGAATGCCTCAGCACCGCCCAGGTTCAGGACGAGGGCCACTGCGCGGCTTCCTGGAGGCGGATCCACTGGGTTGATCCAAAGTGATCGACCGCTCGCATCCACCACGTACAACCCATGCCCGTCAACACCCTGGTAGTACAGCAGGGTTAGATAGGGTTTACCTTCTCGGGTATGGATCATCAGGGAGAGTTTCGCCGGGCAGCGCTTGAGTTGGGCATCCCGGACGACGAGATCAGCAGGTTTGGCCAGCACCTTCGTTTGGCGATCGGACTGTCCGGGGGCGGCGACGGTTCTCCGGTCGGGCACATCGGCGGGTTGCCCCGGCTGCCGGTGGGAATGGAGTGGCCTTCCACCGGGGACATTCCGTTGCCATTGCTCCTTTCCGTCGATTGTGGGGCGCTGCCGAGGGTCGAGGGCTTCGACCTGCCGGCGGACGGGACGCTGCTTTTCTTCGTTCACCAAGAGATGGACTTCGGCAAATCGCGGGCCGATCCGGGCCAATACGCGCGAGTTGTGTACGTGCCGGACGGCACCGAAACCGCGGTCGCGGAACCCCCCAACTCCGCGTGTGTCGGCGAGCGGATCGATGTCTGCGCAGAGCTCAGTGCCGATCTGCCCCTTTGGCTCAAGGAGGGCGACGAGGACGAGGACTGGCACGAGTTCTGGGAGGATCTCGAGTGGGACGACATGTCACCCTTCCAGCAGCAGTTGGCCCGGTACATCGAGCGTGAAATACCGCACCTGACCGAGCTTCGGTCCCTGGCCTACGGCCTCTGGTCGTCCGGCGCTCATCTCGTCATCGGCGGGTACGCCGATGACGAGATGACGGTCGACAGTATTACGGCGAAGACCCTCCCGGAGGGAGAATGGCTTTCCTATCTGGACGAGGACGCGCTCCGGCTGGCGAGCGAATGGATACCACTCGCCAGTGAATCCCGGGTTTACGGGGAGTACTACACGAAATTTATGATTCGCCACGACGACCTGGCCACCGCTCGGTGGGACAAAGCACTATCCGTGACCATTTCCGACTCCCCGTGACCAGGGTTCTTAGACGAGCAGGCGGCGGAGCGCATCACAAAGGAACGCGGCCTGTACGAACGGCTGTTCCCGCTGTGGCGCGTGATGTGTATGGAGGCCACGCACGAGGCGTACAAGGAGGGTGCCCTCTCCGAGGAGGACGTGGCCACAATGATGTTCGAGGACCACGGCGCTCCCCCGCTCACAGACGGATCCTCGCCGGCGCGACGTCAAGGCGCCCGGCCTTCGCGGCGGCGAGGTACATCGGGCGGGTCACGTTCTTGAGGGCGGCGATCGGGGTCGGCCGCGGATGCTCCGAGGGGGCAGGCCGCGGAGGCCCTCGGCCATGGCGCTGATCTCGCCGAGACGGACGGCGATCCCGGCCCGGTCTGGGTCGTGACCCGACTTCCACAGGACGACGCGAACGCCGACGTCGTTCAGGTACTCGCGCCGGTGGGGGGTGTGTCCATGGCGTCCCACGCCTGTCCGACGGTGCGGCGGGTGGCTTCGAACCAAGTGCGCGCCGGGCGGGACGGGGTGGCCTCCAGTTGCTTGATCTGACCGGTGATGCTGAGCAGGCTGCGGAAGTAGCTGTCCTGCATGAGGTCGTCGTCGTACCGGCCTGTTTCGTAGGCCGCTTCGAGCCGGTCGAGTCGGCCGCCCAGTTCGGCCAGCTCTTCAGCATGATCGCTTCCCGCTTCGTGAAGCCCTACGACCTCGAGCAGTTCCCCTACCTGCCCGAGGAGCGCCGCGTGATGGAAGCGCTCGGCTTCTTCCGCCGGGCTGGATGCCGGCGAAGTGCAGGGGATGCCTGGGCGCCTGGCTTCCACGAAGCGCTCACCGGGCTCGGTGAAGGCGACCACGTCATCGTTGACGGCACTCTCATCCCGATCGACCGGATCGGCGCGGACGAGCCGTACTACTCGATGAAGCACCGCAAGCACGGCATGAACGTGCAGGTCATCGCCCGCCCCGACGGCACACCGCTCTGGTTCTCTCGCGCGACACCAGGCAGGACCCACGATCTGACCTCGGCCCGGGCCAATGGCATCGTCCAGGCGTGCCTGACCCGGCAGATCCTCGTTCTCGCGGACCGGGCCCATCAGGTCGCCGGCGCCACCTTCCGAACCCCTATTACCATCACCGCGAGCCGTCGCCCCCTCCGAAACCGGCCCTCAGCGCCATCACTGGCTGCAGTACCGGCACAAAATGCTCGACGCCCTCCCTAAGCTCCGGTGGCACACACCGATCGTTCGCGTGCGCGGCCGGGAGCGGGTCGGGTTTCGATGGCGGGTATGGCCTGCTACAAACCGGGGGAACGCTCCCGGCTGATCTACACGATCCGCGAGTATCGAGCCGCAAGAGCGAGCCGGAGGGCTTCACCTGGCGTGACTTCCGGGATCTGATCGTCCGCGCCCGCATCCAGCTCGGCGGACCGATCGTGCTCGTCTGGGACAACGCCCGCACCCACCTCGTGCCGCCGCTCAAGACGTTCTTCGAGGCCAACTCCCACTGGCTCATCGTCTTCCAGCTGCCCACCTACGCGCCGGACCTCAACCCGCAGGAAGGCGTCTGGTCGCTGGTCAAGCGCGACCTCGGCAACCTCGCCGCCGCCGACCTCGGACAGCTGACGAGAGCGGCCAAGCTCAAGCTCAAGCAGATCCAGTACCGCCCCCACCTCGTCGACGGTTGCCTCACGGGCACCGGCCAGATCATGGACGGCTGACCGGCGACACAAACTCAAGCCCAGAGCGGCTCCATGAGCCTGCTCGCCGACCAGCTCCTTGTCTTCGAGGTTGTGCTCGCGAGCCGCCCGGGCAGATCCCGAGCCACACTGACGGCCTATTGGTACCAGTCGTCGCCGCCCTCGGCGAGTGAACGGCCCAGGTAGTCCCTGAGGTCTCGTGCCGCCCATCGGCGACTGTCGGTCTCGTGCTCCCAGACGAAGATGTCCGGGCGCTGGGGTGTCTGCACGAACGCGAACTGGTCTCCACCCCCATTGTCTCCGAAGAAGAGCAGAGCATCGAAGGGCATGTACAGCTGGGCGAAGGCGGTGTCGGAACAGAAGAGAAGGTTCTGCTTGACGATCTGTTCAACGGGCCAGACGGTGTCCACCGCGGCACGGCCGATGATTCCGTTGCTCTCGAGGAGCAACTGCCTCAGCTCTGCAGGCAGCTCGCGTCCGAGACTGTGCTCTGCGTCGGCAAGGGCCGCCACCTGAGCAGGACTCCGGAACTCTGCCTCGGGAAATGCCTCAAGAGCCGCTTCTCTCCACATGAACCGAAGACTACCCAGGGGCCGACCGGGTCCTGAACGAAGGTGCCTGGCCCACTCGCCGAGCCGAGACGGACCATCGCCAGTCGGATACTCCGCCCGCCTACACACCGACATCACGAGTTCAGATTCAGTAGCGCCACTGGATGCCGGTGCGGTCCACATACAAGAACGCCACGTGGCGATCTGCGTCGGCGGCGAGTTCACCGGCGCACAGAACCCGTCCACCAAAGGCGTCGAGCGCTCCCCGGACCGGGACGCTCCTGCGGCCCCGTCCAGATCTTCTGATCGGGCGCCGCTGAATCACGGCGAAGGACAGTCACCCCTCGGGGAGCGAAGCCCTTCCGCCTGTTTCCGGGGGCTACTCGGGCAGCGGCCGGGGCGCGTGGCCGCTGAGGTCGGCACCCGGCTGGACCTGGTGGAAGTCCAGGCCCAGGTAGATGCTGCCAGCCCATTCCCCGGGCTTCTGGTGGCCGATGTAGTCGAGGGCCCCTGCTTCGGACTCGTCCGTGAGGTCCCAGTCCGCGAAGTAGTGCGCGAGGCGGGCCGCCGCCTCCTCGTCGGCGATACCGAAGCGGCTGCCCATCGCCGCGGCGATCTCCCGCATCAAGCCGAGGCCGTCCCCGGAAACAGGTACCGGGAGCCCGGCGAGCACAGCGCCGAAGCGGTGGCCGCAGGCCCGCAGGGCATTCACAGCCCGGTCCGCGAAGGCCCGCGCGTACGCCTCGTCGCGCTCCCGCATGGCCTCCGTATCCGCCGTACGGCCTGCCGCGCGGGCGGCGGCCAGCTCGGCCAGGTCCCTCGACCGCGCCGCGCCCTCCGGCTCGCCCCCGAGCCGCTCGGCCAGGGCGCAGGCAGCGTCGAACAGCGCCGGCTCCCCGGGGGCGGCCGCGAAGTCGTACACGGCCCTCGCCAGGCTCAGGACGAGTGCGACGCTCTCCTCCTGCGGGTGCGCAACCCCGGCGAATTCCCCGAGCGCGTCCGCGAGGTCCTGACGCACGAACCCGACCTGGTACGGCTCGACCTGATCCTCGCCCTCCCCGTACCCGAAGCGCAGCATGGCGCCGGCCGTCTGCCGGGCCCTGCACAGCGCGTCGCGCACCGACCCGTACCAGGGCGAGGCGACCGGCGGCTCGAGCAGGGCACCATAGCGGCACAGCATCAACAGTGCCGCCGCCACCAGATCGTTCTGGGCGCCCTCCGGCAGGACGCGGGGTTCGAGCGGCCCCGGGGCGTCCCAGGGCTCGGCGGCGTCCACGTCGTTCCCGGCGTCCGGCATCGGCTCCCCGCGTTCTCGTCATCTCCCGCCGTGAACGTACGACACCGCCCCGGCACACACGACGACGAGCGTACCGAGACGATGACCAGACACTTCAACCGCCATGGGAAGTCGACACCACAATCAGAACAGACCGCAACAGAACCGGACGAAAAACTCCCGGCCCAGCGGCCGGCCTCCCGTCAGGGAGGCCGGCCGCAGTTGTCGACGAGGGTTAGCTATGGTGCCGTAGCTAACCCTGGCGGGGCATGCGCAAGGACGCGTCCAGGATGGTCATGAGCTGTGCAGCACGGCTCTTCCCGGCCGGCGCAAGCGGGTACCTGTTCAGAACATCGATCAGAACGGGTGTAGCGCGCTGTCGAGCCTCCTCGATCAGTCGAAGTCCGACGCCGAAATCACCGTCCGCGTTCAATTCTCCAACGCGCGCGGCGCTCGCGGCGGCTCTGAGGATGTGACCCACTTGAGTGGCTTTCGCGATCGGATGGAGGTAGGCCGCTGAGGCGGCGTCTCCGGCAGCGCGTGCAGCTAGCCGTGAGGCTTCCGTGGGCGCTTCCTTTGCCGCCCGGTGGGCATCCAAGGAGGTGACGCGTTGAAGTTTGGTCCTTCTGGCGCCGTTCACGAACTCCCGTGCGGCGTCGATGGCTGCACGAGGCCGAGGATCGCTGGGGTTGGCATCCTCGAACACAGGAAGAACCTCCTCAGCGCTCTCCAGCACGTAGTGCGTGACGACGCGCAATTCGTCCATGGTCAGTTCAAAGTCCCCAGATCCGATCGTCATGGACGCGATCCTCCCATCGGGCGGTCACCGGCGGTCGCAGACGCAGACTCCGGGACACATCCGTGCCGAGGACCAAGTCAAGAGTCAGTTGCGGCGCCGCCTGCGCTGGGTCTGGGTGAACCGGTAGGACTCGGTGCCGGTCTCGACGATGTGCGCGTTGAAGGTGACCCGGTCGACGATCGCAGTGCAGAGTCGGGGGTCGGTAATGGTCTGCTGTTTTCAGAATGAGATCCGGAGGCGGCGAGGGCCTGCCCCTGCGGCTCTGACTCGTAGCCTGCCCCCACGGCGGGCGGCAGCCGCACAGACTCGCCCGTCCGGTCCGGGCGCCGTGCATAGTGTGCTCATGGATCGATTCGCGGGTCAGGCCCGCCTCGAATGGTGGGCCAATCACGCGACGTGCCTTGGGGAGTACGACATCGACATCACCGTCACTGTCGACGTGGTCGGCCAGTGGCAGGCAACCGGGCGTCATGCCAAAGCCCTTGACACGATCCAGCGCGACGGCTGGGACTTCCTTATGGAGATGGACCCCCACTTCTCCATTGTGTTTCCCGGTGAGGACCGCGGCGGGATCATGGTGCTAGTCGTCGAGGCAGGGGACGGAACCCTCAGGCTCACGGAGGCATCGGACTGGGACGGGTCCGGCAACGTCACCTTCGACCTCACCTGAGGACAGCCCGCAAGGGCAGGAGACCGAGTTCGCTACGCTGCCACCGACTCCGGAGTGTCATCCCTTACTGAGCGTTTTCAGCGTTGTCTCTCCAGGGTGAGGACGGCTTTGGTGATGACGGTCATGCGGTTCGGGCTGATGCGGGATCTGCGGAAGATCTGCCAGGACTTCAGCCGTGCCATGCCGCGTTCGACTGGTGCCCGGGCTGCGGCCAGAGCCCGGTTGACGGTGCGCTGGGTGAGGGTGAGCTCACCGCCCGGTGGTCGTTTGAGTCCGGTGGTGACCCAGGGGCCGGCGCCCTGGTACGCGCGGTCGGCGAGGACCGGGACGCCCTGACGCTCGCAGGTCTGGATGATGCGATGGGTGCGGGCCGCGGTCAGATCGTGGGTGCGGCCGGGCAGCGCGGGCGAGATCCACAGGATCTCGCCCGCGGGGTCGGTGACGACCTGGACGTTCACGCCGTGCCGGCGGTGCTTGGCCGAGTAGTCGGCCCGGCTGTCGCCGACGCGGTCGCACTCGGCGAGGGTCCCGTCCAGGAGGACGAAGTCCGGATCGTGCTCGCGCAGAGTCTTGAGCAGGCCCGGCGCCCGGTCGGCGAGCAGGCCGGTGACGGCGGTGACGTATGCGTGGGCGGTGCCGACGGATATCCCGAAGCCGGCCGCGATCCGGGTGAGTGTGTCGTGGCGGCGCAGGTACACCAGAGCGACGAGCGCACGCTGGTGGGGCGGGAGCTTGCACCTGCGGTCACCCTCGCGGGTGACGATGAGCATGGTGACCCACTCGACCAGGGCATGCGGGAGGTCGAGTGCGGCAGGATGGGGAACCAACGAGGCTCCTGTGCCGGTGGGTTGAGACTTCGAACACCTCCCCCAACGGCACGGGAGCCTTGTGCGTTGCGGCCCTCACCTCGGGCTCGCCGCAGTCACCCGATCGGTGGCCACGCTGAAAGAGCTCACTGATCGTTTCAGAGTGAGGTTCGTAGGCGTCGCAAGCAGATCATGCTGCAGGCGAGTTGGAGCAGACCGAGGTGAAGGTCGGCGCGTATCTCATAGCGGATCCGGAGGCGTTTGAACTGGTGGAGCCAGGCGAAGGTCCGCTCGGCGACCCAGCGTGTCTTGCCCAGACCTGATCCGTGCGGCACGCCTCGTCGGGCGATCCTGGGTGTGATGCCGCGGGCTCTGAGGATGCGCCGGTACTTGTCGTAGTCCTAGGCCGTGTGTCAGAAGTGCTCTTGTGACTTCAAATCAGGTCGCCAGCCGACGGAGACAACCCGGTCGGGACGGCCATCCGAAGTGATGGTCACTTTGTGGACCGCGCCCCCCTCGGTGGTCATACGAATCCGGTCTGGGGCCGTCCAGACGGTCTCGCTGAGTGCGTTGTCTTCGGAGTCGCCGTTGAAGCAGCCGACACTCCAGCGGCGTTCCAGCGGCGGGTTCCCCTGGTGGACAAAGACGCACCAGACAGGGTCAAGAGAGCCATTCCGCGCCACCACGACCAGCTGACGGTCGCCGCGGCCAGGGGCCGATTCAGCCTGCAGCACTTCGTCCGAACTACCGAACACCGCGGAGGCCCAGCCCCCGATGAGCAGCGTGGGGACGCCGATGACGAGCAGCCCGGTGACCAGGGGCAGGCGCAGCGAGGACTTCGTCAGCCCTAAGAGGTCCTAACAGAAGCTGTTGATCATGTGACTTTCGGTTCGGCTGGTCGTTGGTCCAGCCGTGGGGAAACGTCAGTCGCGGCCGTGGATCGTG
>NZ_JBHVRX010000050.1:0-43093 GCF_042885515.1 Streptomyces sp. NPDC058052
GGTTCCGGCGGGGGCTCCTCGCACGTACGGGCCGGGGCCGTCCCTGCGGGACCTCGCGGGTCCGGCAGGGACGGCCCGCGGCTCAGACGACGTCGCCGGGCTTCGGCAGGGGCTTGCCGTACCAGAGCTCGATCAGGCGCGAGGCGATCGAGATGCCGTACGGCGGCAGGATCTCGCCGGAGGCGAAGCCCGCCTCCAGGTCCTCGCGGGAGAACCAGCGGGCCTCGTGGATCTCCTCGCCGTCCACCTCGATCTCCGGCGAGGTGGCCCGCGCGAAGAAGCCGAGCATCAGGCTGGACGGGAACGGCCACGGCTGGCTGGCCACGTAGCCGACCTCGCCGACGGTGACACCGGCCTCCTCGAAGACCTCCCGGACCACCGCCTGCTCGATCGACTCGCCGGGCTCGACGAACCCGGCCAGCGTCGAGAAGCGGCCCTCCGGCCAGTGCACCTGGCGGCCGAGCAGCGCCCGGTCCTGGTCGTCGGTGACCAGCATGATCACCGCCGGGTCGGTGCGCGGGTAGTGCTCGGCGCCGCAGACCGGACAGCGGCGGATGTGCCCGGCGGCGGCGATCACCGTGCGCTCGCCGCAGCGGGAGCAGAAGCGGTGGAGGCGCTGCCAGTTCTCCAGGGCGACCGCGTGGGTCATCAGGCCCGCGTCGCGCGGCGAGAGGAGCAGGCCGGCCTCGCGCAGGCCCGCCGGGCGGGCCGACTGGTCCATGCGGCCGGGCAGCGAGTCCTTCTGGAGCGCGAAGTACGAGACCCCGTCGGCGTCGGTCCCGAGGAAGTAGCGGTGGGTCTCGGTCATCGGCGCCTCGAACGCCGGCGTCATGACGAGCTCGGTGGTGCCGTCGGGGCGGTCGTCGATCAGCACCTGGCCGCCCGACACCACGAAGACGCGGGTGCTCGGGTGGCTCCAGGCGGCCGCGAGCCAAGCCTCGTCGAGACGGTGATGGGCGGCCCGGTCGATCCCGCTCGGGGCGGTGAGCGAGATCGGGCGGTCCGCGAACGCGTTGTTCAAGGTGTTCACAGGTGCTTCCAGCTCCCCCGGATCGGTGACAGTGATGACGGCGTTCGGCCCGGCGCTCAGCGCTCGCCGGCCCGCAGGGCGGCCGGGAGGTCGCCCCACAGGTGGGCGGTCGTCTCGACGCCCTTCATGAGGAGGTCCAGTTCGACCTTCTCGTTCGGCGCGTGCCAGCCGTCGGACGGGACCGAGATGCCCAGGAAGAGCACGGGCGCGTCCAGGACGTCCTGGAGGTCGGCGGCGGGTCCCGAGCCGCCCTCGCGCGTGTAGCGGACGGTGGCCCCGTCGAAGGCCCGGCTCATCGCGCCGGCCACCGCCGTGAGGGCCGGGTGGCCGAGCGGGGTGAGGCAGGGGCGGGTCGGGGCGCCGAAGGCGATCTCGTACCGGATGCCGGCCGGGACGAGTCCGGCCAGCCACTCCCGCACCAGCGTCTCGATCCGGTACGGGTCCTGCCCCGCGACCAGCCGGAAGGACAGCTTGAGGTGGGCGGAGGCCGGGACGATGGTCTTGCCGCCGGGGCCCTGGTAGCCGCCGCCGATGCCGTTGACCTCGGCGGTCGGGCGGGCCCAGACGCGCTCCAGGGTCGAGTGGCCGGCCTCGCCGAGGGTGCCGTGGGACTTGGCGGTGCGCAGCCAGGCCGCCTCGTCGAAGGGGAGCTCGGCGACGAGCCGCCGCTCGGCCTCCGTGAGGCCGGTCACCCCGTCGTAGAAGCCGGGGATCGCCACCCGCTCGCCGGCGTCGTGCAGGGCGGCGACGATCCGGCCCGCGACGGTGGCCGGGTTGGGGACGGCGCCGCCGAAGGAACCGGAGTGGATGTCCTGGTCGGGGCCGTACAGGTCGATCTCGCAGTCGGCGACGCCGCGCATGCCGGTGCAGACGGTCGGCGTGGTCTCGGACCACATGCCGGTGTCGGAGACGATCACCACGTCGGCGGCGAGCCGGCCGGCGTGCTCCTCGACGAGCGCGCGGAAGTGCGGCGAGCCGGACTCCTCCTCGCCCTCCACGAGCATCTTCAGGTGGACGGCGGGCGTGGTGCGGCCGGTCGCGGCGAGGTGGGCGCGGACCCCGAGGGTGTGGAAGAACACCTGGCCCTTGTCGTCGGCCGCCCCGCGCGCGTACATCCGCCCGTCGACGACGGTCGGCTCGAAGGGGTCGGTGTGCCAGCCGTCCTCGCGGGCGGCCGGCTGCACGTCGTGGTGGCCGTAGACGAGGACCGTCGGCGCGTCCGGGTCGGCGGACGGCCACTCGGCGAAGACCGCCGGGGCCCCGGCGGTCTCCCAGACCTCGACCGTGGCGAAGCCCGTCTCCTTCAGGGAGCCGGCCAGCCACTCGGCGCTGCGCCGCACGTCCCCGGCCCGCTCCGGCTGCGCCGAGACGGACGGGATGCGCAGCCATTCCGCGAGGTCGCCGAGGAAGGCGGCACGGTGCTGCGCGACGTACGCGCGTACGGGGTGGACGGCGCTGTCCGGGGTCTCGCTCATGGTCCCGAGCCTATCCGGCGCCGGGGGGTGCCCCGCCCAGCAGGATGGCCTCCAGCTCCGCCCGTCCGGGCAGCCGGGCCGGGCGGGCCACCTCGCCGGTGCGTACGTAGACGAAGGCGGCGGCCACCTCCCCGGGCTCCAGGCCGTGCTGCTCGGCCCAGGCGAGCCGGTACAGCGCCAGCTGGAGGGGGTCGGCGGACCGGTGGTGGCTGGTCTTCCAGTCGACGATCTCGTACGCGCCCGATTCCGGGTCCCGGTAGACGGCGTCGATCCGGCCGCGGACCACCCGGCCCGCGAGGGTGAGGTGGACGGGGACCTCCACCCGGTACGGGGTGCGGTGGGCGTACGGCGTGCGGGCGAACGCCTCCTTGAGGGCCTCCAGGTCCCGCTCGTCGACGATCTCCGGCTCGCCGGCGAAGTCCTCGCCGCCGGGGAGCTCCTCCGGGCCGAGGAACGGCAGCGGGAGCTCCTCGAAGCGTGACTCCACCCACGCGTGGAAGCGGGTGCCGCGGCGGGCCGCGGGCTGCGGGGCCTTCGGCATGGGGCGGGCCAGCTCCTGTGCGAAGCCGTCCGGGTCCTCGGCGAGGCGGAGGACCTGGGAGGCGGAGAGGTAGGGGGGGAGGACGACGTCGCGCGTGGTGGCGCGGGAGCGGCGCAGCTCGGCGGTGAGGGCGGTGAGGTCCCGGTCCCAGGAGGCGAGGGTGCGGGTCTCCTCGGCGGTGAGCCCGTGCTCGCGGGGGTGCGGGACGGTGGCGTCCCGCACGGGCTCCGCCGCGGGGTCGTCCGGGAGCCAGAGGTCCTCGGCGGGCGGGTCCTGCGGGGCGGGCGCCGCGGCGGCCTCGGGCGGGACGGCGGACCACAGGTGCCGGTGGACCAGTTCGGCGGCCTTCCTGCGGCGCCCCAGCGCCTCCTCGTCCAGGGGCAGCGGCCAGGGGAGGTCGCCGGTCGCCGCCGCGAGGAGCGGGTTCTCGGCGCCCTTCTCGGGCTCGTCCGCCCATGCCTCGATGTCGCCGTGGCCCCTGGCGCAGTGGTCGTACAGCTCCGTCATGAAGGCGGAGGGGCCCCGGGGCTTCTTCTGGGCCGGTCCCCACCAGTGGGCGGAGGCCAGGAGGAGGGTGCGGGGGCGGGTGAAGGTGACGTAGCCGAGGCGGAGCTCCTCGGTGTGCTGGTGGTCCTTCATGGCGGCCTTGAAGGCCGACAGGGACTTGGCGTCCCAGGTGCCGAGGTCCGGGAGGGTGGCGGCGTCGCCGCGCAGGGCGTGCGGGAGGACCTGGGGCTGGGAGGTCCAGGACTCGCGGGCGCGGGCGGACGGGAACTGGCCGGTGACCAGGCCGGGGACGGCGACGACGTCCCATTCGAGGCCCTTGGACTTGTGCGCGGTGAGCACCTTGACGGTGTTCTCACCGCCCGGGAGGGCGTTGTCGAGGCCCTTCTCGAACTGGACGGCGGTGCGCAGGAAGCCGAGGAAGGCGAGGAGGCTCGCCTCGCCGTCGAGGGAGGCGAAGCCGGCGGCGACGTCCAGGAAGTTGCCGAGGGTCTCGCGGCGGCGGGCGGCGAGCGCGTGCGGGGAGGCGGAGAGCTCGACCTCCAGGCCGGTGACGGAGAGGACCCGGTGGAGGACGTCCATGAGGGGGTCGGCGAGCGAGGCGCGCAGGGTGCGGAGCTCGGCGGCGAGGCGGGCGAAGCGGACCCGGGCCTCGGCGGAGAAGGGCAGGCCGTCGTCGGGGTGGCCGGCGGAGTCGAGGAAGGTGTCGAGGGCGTCGGCGAGCGAGACCACCTCGGCGGGGTCGACGCCCTCGACGGCGGCGGCGAGCTTCTGCGCCGGGTCGGGGACGGTGCCGCCGCGGTGGACGAGGAGGCGGGCGCGGCGGCCGAGGAGGGCGAGGTCGCGGGGGCCGATGCGCCAGCGGGGGCCGGTGAGGAGGCGGACCAGGTCGGCGTTGGCACCGGGGTCCTGGAGGACCTCGCAGACGGCGACGAGGTCGGCGACCTCGGGGAGGTGGAGCAGGCCGGAGAGGCCGACGACCTCGACCGGCACGCCGCGGGCGACGAGGGCGGCCTGGATCGCGGGGAAGTCGCCGGCGGTGCGGCACAGGACGGCCATGGAGCCGGGTTCGCGGCCGGTGCGGACGAGGTGGGCGAGGGAGTCGGCGAGCCAGTCGATCTCCTCGGCGTGGGTGGGGAGGAGGGCGATCCGGACGGTGCCGTCGGCCTCGGCGCCGGGGGCGGGACGCAGCGCCTCCACGCCCGCGTGCATCGCGCGCAGCGGGGCGGCGAGGCCGTTGGCGAGGTCGAGGAGGCGGCCGCCGCTGCGGCGGTTCTCGGAGAGGGAGTGGCGGCTCGCGGGGGTGCCGTCGGCGTGCGGGAAGTGGGCGGGGAAGTCGTCGAGGTTGGCGACGGAGGCGCCGCGCCAGCCGTAGATGGCCTGGCAGGGGTCGCCGACGGCGGTGACGGGGTGGCCGGTGCCCTGGCCGAAGAGGCCGGAGAGGAGGAGCCGCTGGGCGACGGAGGTGTCCTGGTACTCGTCGAGGAGGACGACGCGGAACTCGTCGCGGAGGATCGTGCCGACCTCGGGGCGGGTGGTGGCGATCCGCGCGGAGAGGGCGATCTGGTCGCCGAAGTCGAGGAGGTCGCGGGAGCGCTTGGCGGCCCGGTAGCGGGTGACGAGCCCGGTGAGTTCGCGGCGGGCGGCGGCGGTCTCGGGGAGTTTGCGCAGGTCGTCGTTGGTGAGTTTGGCGGCGGCGAGGGAGGTGAGCAGCTCGGCGTCGTGGGCGAGGAGGTCGGCGGGCTCGACGAGGTGCTCGGCCAGTTCGGCATCGAGCGCGAGCAGGTTCTCGACGAGGGCCGGGAAGGACTTGGTGAGCGCCGGGTACGGGCCGGGGGCCTCGCGCAGCACGCGCGCGGCGAGCTGGAAGCGGGTGGCGTCGGCGAGGAGCCGGGAGGTCGGTTCGAGGCCGATGCGCAGGCCGTGGTCGGTGAGGAGCTGCCCGGCGAAGGCGTGGTACGTCGAGATGCGGGGCTCGCCCGGGGGGTTCTCGGGGTCGACCGGGTCGGGGTCGGTGACGCCGGCCCGGACGAGGGCGGTGCGGACGCGCTCGGCGAGCTCGCCGGCCGCCTTGTTGGTGAAGGTGAGGCCGAGGACCTGCTCGGGGGCGACCTGCCCGGTGCCGACCAGCCACACCACCCGGGCCGCCATCACCGTGGTCTTGCCGGAGCCGGCTCCGGCCACGATGACCTGCGGGGCGGGCGGCGCGGTGATGCAGGCCGTCTGCTCCGGGGTGAAGGGGATGCCGAGGAGCTCCTTGAGCTGCTCGGGGTCGGTGAGGTGCGCGGTCACCCTGAAGAGGCTAACCGGGCGGTCGGACATCCCGGGCCCGCACCGGCCCCGCCCGCGGTCTCGGGGCCGGGGGCGTGCGGGGGTCAGGCGGGGGTGCCGGGGTCGAGCCGGGAGAGGTCGACGGTCTCGTCGGCCGGCGGGACGGCGACCTTCACGGGGCGGTCGAAGTCGGAGAGGGTCATCCTGCCGGGTTCGTCGCCGCCGGTCCTGACGACCTCGCGGATGTACGGCTCGCCCTCCTGCGCGACGGAGACGGTGGTGGTCTCGTCGCCGTCCTTCTTCACCAGGGTCGCCACGGGGGTGCCGTCCACCTCGCGGTCGGGGCCGCGGGTGAGGCCCTGCCGATCCTCGTCCTCGCCGAGGTCGTCGAGGAGGGAGTCGAGGTCGCAGACCTCGCTGAGGTCGCCGCTGCCGGCCTGGCCGGGGGCGATCTTGAGCCAGCGGCCCTCGACGAGTTCGATGACGGGGGCGATCTGGTTCTCGGGCACGCCCTGCGCGGTCATGGAGGTCCGCCAGAAGGACTCGTCGCCCTTCATGTACGTGATGGCGTCCACCCGGCGGAGTTCGGCCCTGCCGTCGTCGACGCCGATGCGGCCCTGGCAGGAGCCCCGGTCGTCGACGGAGAAGTCGACGGCGAGGTCCTGTCCCTCGCTGACGACCTCGCCGGTCATGCGCAGGGAGTCGGCGGAGCGGGTGGCGTCCACGGCCCGGTCGGCGATCGCGGCGGGCGTGAGCCCGTCGAAGGGGTCGGGCGTCGGGGCCGCGGCGGGGCCCTGGGGTGCCGTCGCCGCCCAGGCCGCCGCCGGGGCGGGGCCCGCGACGGCGACGGCGGCGCAGACGACCGCCGCGGCGCGGAGCTTCCGGTGGTGTCGGGGGTTCCGGTGGGACGTCATGGCGAGCCTCCTCGTCCCCCCGGCCCTGTCCACCAGGGTGGCCCCGCGCGCGCGTGGCCGCTACTCGGCGCCGGGGGTTCAGCTGCCGGCGCCGGCCTTCATGAGCTGCTCCATGTCGACGACCTGGTCGGCCGGCGGGGCGGTGACGGCGACCGGCTTGTCGTAGTCGGCGAAGGTGACGGTGCCCGGCTCCTCGCCACCGGCGGTGACGACGCGGAGGATGTAGGGCTTGGCGGAGTCCCGGGCCACGTAGAACGTGTCGGTCTCGCCCTTCTTGTCGGCCTTGCCCTTGAGGACGACGGCCGGGGTGCCGTCGACGTCGGCGTCGGCCTCACGGGTCATGCCCTTGCGGGGGGTGTCCTCGTCCATGTCCTTGACGATGCTCTTGAGGTCGCAGAAGGCGGCGGGGCCCTCCTCGCCGGCCGGCATCTTCATCCAGCGGCCGTTGAGCAGCGTGGAGATGGCGCCGGCCTCCTCGTCGGAGGAGCCCTCCTCGCCGCCGGTGGACTTCCAGAAGGCGTCGTCGCCCTTCATGTAGCTGGTGCCGCCGGTGCCGAGGATCTCGGCCTTGCCGCCCTTGCCGCTCTGCATGGAGCCCTTGCAGTTGCCCTTGTCGTCGACGGCGAAGTCGACCGTCATCTCTTCGCCCTCGTTGGTGCCGCTGCCGTTCATGCGGAAGGCGGTGGCACCCTTGGTCGCCTCGACGGCCTTGTCGGCGATCGCGTCGGCGGAGAGGCCCGCGAAGGGGTCGGCGGGCTTGTCGTCACCCTTGCCGCAGCCCGTGAGACCGACAACGGCGGTCAGGCAGATCGTCGTCGCGGCCCAGAGCTTCCGGTTGGCCCTCATGCGCTTACCCCTCAGTTTCTCAGCGTGTTCGATGCGCTTCGATGTGTTCGAAAGCGAATTTTCACAGGTTTTCTTCACGCAGACCTTATGGGGTGGCACGCGCCCGACGATCGACCGGGGGTGGACAAAGGATGCGCAACCGGGAACGTGACTCGCGTCACTCCGTCAGTCGACGACCTGGCGGCCCTCGGGCCTGGCGCTGCACGCGGCGCGGAAGGAGCAGGTCGCGCAGTGCTGCCCGGTCGTCGGCGTGAAGCGTTCGTCGAGGACCCGGCCGGCGGCGGTGGCGAGCAGGTCCCCGACCCACTCCCCCTCCGGCGGCCGCTGGCCCTGCACCTTGGGCAGGGCGTCGCCGCCCTCCTTCTTGGGCGCGGCCTGGCGCAGCTGGACGAGTTCGGCGCCGCCCGGTTCGGGACGGTGTCCGCCGAAGACCTCGTCCAGGGCGCCCTCGCGGACGGCCAGCTGGTAGACGGCGAGCTGCGGGTGGTGGTCGACCTCGTCCCGGGTGGGGGCGGACTTGCCGGTCTTGAAGTCGACGACGTAGGCGCGGCCCTCCTCGTCGGTCTCGACGCGGTCCATGGAGCCGCGGATGCGGACCTGGTACTCCCCCGCGTCCAGGGTGACGTCGAAGCCGTGCTCGGAGGCGGCGGGGGTGCGGCCGCCGCGGTCCATGACGTGCCAGCGCAGGAACCGTTCCAGGGCCACGCGCGCGTGCCCCTTCTCCTGTTCGGACTTCCAGGGGGCGTCGAAGGCGAGCGCGTCCCAGACCGTGTCGAGCCGGGCCATGAGGACGTCCAGGTCGGCCGGGGTGCGGCCGGAGGCGACCTCGTCGGCGAGGACGTGGACGACGTTGCCGAAGCCCTGCGCGGCGGAGGCGGGTTCGGCGGCCTTGACCTCGCGGCCCAGGAACCACTGGAGCGAACAGGTGGCGGCGAGGTTCTCCAGGGCGCTCGGGGAGAGCGCGACCGGGCGTTCGCGGTCGCGCAGCGGCACCGCGCTGCGGGTGGGTTCGTGGAGGCCCCACCAGCGGTCCGGGTGGGCGGCCGGGACCATCGGCTGCCCGTCCTCGTCGGCGAGGGCGGCCAGCGTGGCGAGGCGGCGGGCGGCGGCGTCCCGGAGCGCGGGCGAGGCGTCCGGATCGACGGTGGTGGCGCGCAGCTCGGCGACGAGCGCGGAGACGGCGAGCGGGCGGCGGGGCCGGCCCGGCACCTCCGTCGGTTCGGCGCCGAGCTCGGCGAGGAAGCGGGAGGGCTGGTCGCCGTCCTCGGCGGGGGCCTTCACGGCGGTGACGACCAGCCGGTCGCGGGCGCGGGTGGCGGCCACGTAGAAGAGGCGGCGTTCCTCGGCGAGGAGGGCGCCGGCGGTGAGCGGTTCGGCGAGGCCGTCGCGGCCGATCCGGTCGGCTTCGAGGAGGGAGCCGCGGCGGCGCAGGTCCGGCCAGAGGCCCTCCTGGACGCCGGCGACGACGACGAGGCTCCACTCCAGGCCCTTGGAGCGGTGGGCGGTCATCAGGCGGACGGCGTCCGGGCGGGTGTGGCGGCGGGTGAGGGTGTCGGCCGCGATGTCCTGGGCGTCGAGCTCTTCCAGGAAGTTGAGCACGCCGCGGCCGCCGAGCCGCTCCTCGGCGCGGGCGGCGGTCTCGAAGAGCGCGCAGACGGCGTCCAGGTCCCGGTCGGCGTTGCGGCCGGCGGGGCCGCCGCGGAGGGCGGCGCGCTCCAGGCGGCCGGGCCAGGGGGTGCCGTTCCACAGCACCCACAGGGCCTCCTCCGCGGTGCCGCCGGCGGCGAGCAGCGCGCGGGTCTCCTGGAGGAGCCGGCCCAGGCGGAGCGCGCCGCGGGCGTAGGCGGGGTCGTGCGCGGCGAGGCGCTCGGGCTCGGCGAGGGCGGAGGCGAGCAGGACGTCGGAGGGGGGCGGGAGCCTGTCGCCCGCGGCCCGGGCCTCGTCGCGCAGGGCGCGGCCGAGCCTCCGCAGGTCCGCGGGGTCGATGCCGGCCAGCGGCGAGGCGAGCAGTTCGAGGGCGGTCTCGACCGGGAGCCAGGCGGCCTCTGCGGACGGCGCGGCCTGCGCGGGCGGCTGGTCCTGAGCGGACGACTCGTCCTGCGTGGGCGCGGTCGGTACGGACGGCTCGTCGGGTGCGGACGGCTCGTCCCGCGCGGGCGCGGGCTGCGGCGCCGGCTCGTCCCGCGCCGGCGCCGCGGGCGAGGGTTCGGACGCCGGTGCGGCGGCGGGGCCCGTCGTGCCCGCCACCGGGACGGCGGTGGTGCCGCCCGCGGCGTGGGCCACCGCCCGCAGGGCCAGCAGGAGGGGGGCGACCGCCGGTTCGTGGCGGAGGGGGGTGTCGGCGGCGTCGGTCTCCACGGGGACGCCGGCCGAGGTGAGGGCGCGGCGGAGGGCGGGGAGCCCGGCGCCGGCGCGGGTGAGGACGGCCATGGCGTGCCACGGGACGCCGTCCTCCAGGTGGGCGCGGCGGAGCAGGTCGGCGATGTTCTCGGCCTCGGCGGAGCCGGTGGGGTACGTGTACGCCTCGGCCCGGCCCCCCTCCCGTACCGGCGTCAGCTCGCGGTGGGCCCGGACCTTCTCGGCGGGCAGCCGGCTAAGCGGCATCCGGCGGGTGAGCTGCCGGGTGGCCGCGAGCAGGCCGGCGCCGGCCCGGCGGGAGGTGCCGAGGACGCGGACGGGAGCGCCGCCGAAGGCCGCGGGGAAGTCGAGGATGCCGTTCACGTCGGCGCCGCGGAAGGCGTAGATCGACTGGTCGGGGTCGCCGAAGGCGACGACCGTGTTCCGGCCGCCCCCGGTGAGCGCGGTGAGCAGCCGGACCTGGGCGGGGTCGGTGTCCTGGTACTCGTCGACGTAGACGGCGTCGTACGCGGGGAGGTCGACCCGCTCGGCGAGCAGGACCGCCCGGTGCACCAGCTCGGTGTAGTCGAGGACGCCCTGGAGGTCGAGGACGTCGAGGTACTCGGCGAGGAAGCCGGCGGCGGCCTTCCAGTCGGGGCGGCCGACGCGTTCGGCGAAGCGCCGGAGCGCGTCGGGGCCGAGGCCGAGCTCGCGGGAGCGGGCGAGGACCGCGCGGACCTCGTCGGCGAAGCCGCGGGTGGTGAGGCAGGCGCGGAGTTCGTCGGGCCAGCGGACCCCGCCGATCCCGGTCCGTTCGAGGTCGATCTGGCCGGCGAGGAGCTCGCGGACGGCGAGGTCCTGTTCGGGGCCGGAGAGCAGCCGGAGCGGTTCGGCGAAGAGCTCGGCGTCCTGGTGGGCCCGGATGAGGGCGTAGCAGTAGGAGTGGAAGGTGGTGGCCTGCGGCGGCCGGCGGCCGCCGAGCCGGGTGGCCATCCGGTCGCGGAGCTCGACGGCGGCCTTGCGGCTGAAGGTGAGGACCAGGATCCGCTCGGGGTCGGTGCCGCGCTCCATGCGGCGGGCGACGGCCTCCACCAGCGTCGTCGTCTTGCCGGTGCCGGGTCCGGCGAGGACGAGCAGCGGTCCCCGGTCGTGCTCAACCACCGCTCGCTGCGCTGCGTCCAGCTGAGGGGGATCCACCGGGGCCGGGGCCGTGCGCACCAGCCGGTACGCGCCGGGGGTCCGCTGCCGGCCCGCGCCCGGGTACGGCTGTCCCTGGTGCGGCGGCGTCGGCCGGGTGGTGGAGGAGGAGCTCACGTGGTTGGCCGGTCCTGGTCGATGGTGATGTGGTGCCGGTGCTGGTGCTGCTGACGACGGTGGTGGCGGAGTGACGGCGGTGCGGGGCGGGGTACGGGCCCCGGCACGCGCGCGTACCCGTGCCCGTACCGCTGTCCGTTTCCCCGCCGGCCCCGCCGGCCCCGGCGCCGGGCGCGGCACGCCCGTCGACGTTACGCGAAACCGGGCGGCGGCGGGCCCTGGTCTCCCGGACCGGACGGCCGCTCTTCCGGGCGCCGCCGGGGTGGCACGGGCGCGTACGGGGTCCCGTGTGAGATCCCGCACGCCCGGCGCCGGCCCCGGGCCGCGCGGCTCATTCCGGTTCGCCGCCCGCGCCGTCGCCGTGGCCGCCGTCCCACCGGGCCCGGCGCATGTCGATCCGCGGGACGTGCCCGTCGGCGGCGGGGCCGCGCTCGCGCAGCGGGGTGCCCTCGTCGCGGTAGTGGCCGAGGGCGCGCAGCTCGTGGCCGGGGAGCAGGGTGCCGTCGGCGCGAACGACCCGCCACCACGGGGCCGATCCGCCGTAGAGGGCCATGACGCGGCCGACCTGGCGGGGGCCTCCCTCGCCGAGCCATTCGGCCACGTCCCCGTAGGTCATCACCCGGCCCGGCGGGATGCGGTCGGCGACGTCGAGCACCGCTTCCGCGTACGGGGGCAGCTCGCCCGCCGCTCCGGAGTCGTTCGCTCCGCTCGCTCCGTTCCGTCCCACGGGTCCCTCCAGGCTCATCCGGCTCATCCTGCCTCACCCCACCGACATGGCACTGATGCCTCCGCCGGGCGGCTCTTCGTGCCACCATCGTCCGGGCGGTGACCGGTGATACGAGATCAACAGCGACAGACGCAAGCAGCAGAACACGCAGAGACGGACATGGTGATGGGTCAGGACACTCAGCCTCCCGGTGAGGCTCGGCCCGACATGCCCGAACGGGTCTCCGGCGACGAGCCGCTGCTCGCCGCCCGTGTCCACCGGCCCTCCGACCTGATGCGTCTCCTGGCCGGTGTGCTGGCCATCGCCGTCGTCCTCGCCATCGCCGCCGTCGCCCACGGCACCACGTCGGGTCTCGAGGACGACATCAACAAGGGGGCCGTCGGCGCCCCCGACGTCTTCGTCAAGATCGCCGGTCTGGTCTCGTCGATCGCGATCCTGGTCCTGCCGGTGGCGTTCGCCATCGAGCGGCTGGTGAAACGGGACGGGCTGCGGATCGCCGACGGCGTGCTGGCCGCGGTGCTCGCGCACGGCGTGACCCTGGCGATCGACCTGTGGGTGGCGAAGGCGGCGCCGGACACCATCCAGGACGCGCTGACCCAGCCGGCGAGCGGCGGCGGGCTGACCGACCCGGTGCACAACTACCTCGCGCCGGTGATCGCGTACATGACGGCCGTCGGCATGGCCCGCAGACCGCGCTGGCGGTTCTCGCTCTGGGCGGTGCTGCTGCTCGACGCCTTCACCATGCTGGTGGCCGGCTACACCACCGCCTTCTCGATCATCCTCACCGTGCTGATCGGCTGGACGGTGGCGTACGGCACCCTGTACGCGGTCGGCTCCCCGAACGTGAGACCGACGGGTCAGACCCTCCTCGCCGGGCTGCGCCGGGTCGGTTTCCGGCCGGTGACGGCGCTGCGCGCCGAGGAGGTGCCGGAGACGGCGGAGAGCGGGGACCGGGGCCGCCGGTACATCGTGAACCTGGAGGACGGGCCGCCGCTGGACGTCACCGTCGTCGACCGGGAGCAACAGGCGCACGGCTTCTTCTACCGGCTGTGGCGGCGGATCACCCTGCGGACGGTGACCACCCGCCGGTCGATCGTCTCGCTCCGGCAGGCGCTGGAGCAGGAGGCGCTGCTGGCCTACGCGGCGATCGCGGCCGGGGCGAACGCGCCGAAGCTGATCGCGACCTCCGAGCTGGGGCCGGACGCCGTGATGCTCGTGTACGAGCACATCGGCGGGCGGAGCCTGGACTCGCTGGACGACTCCGACATCACCGACGAGCTGGCGCGGAGCGCGTGGCGCCAGGTGAAGGCGCTCCAGTCGCGCCGGATCGCGCACCGCAGGCTGTCGGGGGACGCGATCCTGGTGGATCGTTCCGGCAGGGTGTTCCTGACGGATCTGCGCGGCGGCGAGATCGCCGCCGGCGATCTGGTGCTGCGGATGGACATCGCCCAGTTCCTGACCACCCTGGGCCTGCGGGTCGGGGCGGAGCGGACGGTGGCGGCGGCCGTGGAGGTGCTGGGGCCGGACGCGGTGGCGGACTGTCTGCCGCTGCTCCAGCCGATCGCGCTGAGCCGCTCGACCCGGGCCACCCTGCGCAGGCTGGCGCGGGAGCGCTCGCAGCGGGAGCGGGAGGCGGTCCTCGCGGCTTCCGAGGCGGCGAAGAAGGAGCGGGAGCGGGCCAAGGCGGCCGCCCACGCGGGGCTTCCGGCGCCCGGCACCGACCCCAGGGCCGAGAAGGCCGAGAAGCGGGCGGACAAGAAGGCGGAGAAGCGGGCGCTCGACGAGGCGCTGGACGAGGCCCGCGAGGAGGACCTGCTCGCGCAGATCCGCCGGCAGGTGCTGCTGATCCGGCCGCAGGCGCCGGTGGAGCCGGTGCGCCTGGAGCGGATCAAGCCGCGGACGCTGGTCTCGCTGATCGCGGGCGCGGTGGCCGCGTACTTCCTGCTGTCGCAGATCGCCCGGACGCCGCTGTCCACGGTCGCCGAGGCGGACTGGCGCTGGGTGGCCGCGGCCGTGGTCTTCTCCGCGATCAGCTATCTGGCGGCGGCGATGAGCCTGCTCGGCTTCGTGCCGGAGCGGGTCGGGTTCTGGCGGACGGTGGTGGCGCAGGTCGCCGGCTCGTTCGTGAAGATCGTCGCCCCGGCGGCGGTCGGCGGTGTCGCCCTCAACACCCGCTTCCTCCAGCGCGCGGGCGTGCGTCCGGGGCTCGCGGTGGCGAGCGTCGGCGCCTCGCAGCTCTTCGGGCTGGGGGCGCACATCCTGCTGCTGCTCTCCTTCGGCTATCTGACGGGCACCGAGAAGTCGCAGTCGTTCACGCCGTCGAGGACGGTGATCGCGGGTCTGCTGACGGTCGCCGTGCTGGTCCTGGTGATGACGGCGATCCCCTTCATGCGGAAGTTCGTCTCGACCCGGCTGCGGTCGCTCTTCGCGGGCGTGGTGCCGCGCATGCTGGACGTGCTCCAGCGGCCGATGAAGCTGGTCACGGGCATCGGCGGGATGCTGCTGCTGACCGGGGTGTTCGTCCTCTGCCTGGACGCGTCGATCCGCGCCTTCGGGCACGGGACCGCGTCGATCAGCTTCGCGGGCGTGGCCGTGGTCTTCCTGGCGGGCAACGCGCTGGGTTCGGCGGCCCCGACGCCCGGCGGTGTCGGCGCGGTCGAGGGCGCGCTCATCGGCGGTCTCGTCGCCGTGGGCAACCTGCCCATCGACGTCGCCACCCCGGCGGTCCTCCTCTACCGCCTGCTGACCCTGTGGCTGCCGGTCCTGCCGGGCTGGATCTGCTTCAACTGGCTCACCAAGCGGGAGGCGCTGTAGGCCGTCAGCCGTACACGGCGACGAGCAGGCCGAGCAGCAGCAGCGAGCAGCCGACCTCGACCGCTCCCACGACCGGGACCCCGATCCCCCGGCCGGGGAGCACGGCGGCGCGGGCGAGACAGACGGCGAAGGGGACGGCGAGCCAGGGGTTCAGGAGGGCCGCCGCCACGAGCGCCGCCGCGTGGTAGGCGACCGAACCCCTCCGGTACGCCGCCGACCTCCGCTCGCGGATCATCGTCTTCACGTACGGGACGGTGCCGGCGAAGTACAGCAGGCAGGCGAGGGCGGGGGCGAGGGCCTCGGCGACCGTGCCGCCGCCCGCGCGGTGCGCGACGAGCAGCGTCCCGCAGGCGGGGACGACGGCCACGAGGCCGTTGACCAGGGCTCGTTCCCTGTTGCGGCGGGCGTAGAGGAGGTTCACCGCGAGGAAGGGCGCCGTCAGGGCGGCGGCGACCCCGAGCCAGGGCTCGGCCACCAGCAGGGGCAGGCCGAGGGCGGCCGTGGCGGCGCCGAGGACCAGTGCGGGGCGGGTGTGCCGTGCGGCGGCCCGGGGGTTGCGGGAAGCGCGTCGGAGCCGTACGAACTGCTCGGTGTGGAAGACGGCGCAGTAGCCGAGCAACCACGCCAGGAAGAGGGGGAGTTGCAGCCAGGCCGGGGAGCCGGTCAGGACTCCCGCCAGGTAGGGCACGGCGAGCATGGCCCAGGCTCCGTGCTGGTTCGGTATCCATCGTCGGACGGTGCTCACCGGGTCAGCCTCACACACCGGGCCCCGGGACAAATGCGGGATTTGGTCACCCTCGTACGGGACCATCGGCCCCCCTTCGGGCCGTTCTGCCCGACCTAGGCTCAGGCCGCGTGACGCATCGTCGTGAAGGAGCCTGACGTGCAGCAGGAGCAGCCGGACGCCGCCGAGATCCTCCTCCGAGCGGGAAGGTTCTTCTCCCGTTCCGAGGTCTCCGAGGACCTGCGGACGGTGCATCGCACCGGCGGTCGCGAGGGCGAGTCGTTCTACCGGGACCGCTGGAGCCACGACAAGGTCGTGTACTCCACCCACGGCGTCAACTGCACCGGCTCGTGCCGGTGGAAGGTGTACGTCAAGGACGGGATCATCACCTGGGAGACCCAGGCCACGGACTACCCGTCCGTCGGCCCCGACCGGCCCGAGTACGAGCCGCGCGGCTGTCCCCGGGGCGCCTCGTTCTCCTGGTACAGCTACTCGCCCACCCGGGTCCGGCACCCCATGGTCCGGGGCACCCTGCTCGCGATGTACCGGCAGGCGAAGAAGCGCCTGAAGGACCCCGTGCTCGCCTGGGCGGACATCCAGCGCGACCCGGTCCGGCGCCGCACCTACCAGCAGGCCAGGGGCAAGGGCGGTCTGGTGCGGGCGAGTTGGGAGGAGGCGGTGGAGATCGCCGCCGCCGCCCACGTCCACACCATCAAGGAGCACGGCCCGGACCGGGTGGCCGGCTTCTCCCCGATCCCCGCCATGTCGATGGCCTCGCACGCGGCCGGGGCCCGCTTCCACTCCCTCATCGGCGCGCCGATGCTCTCCTTCTACGACTGGTACGCGGACCTGCCGGTCGCCTCGCCGCAGGTCTTCGGCGACCAGACGGACGTGCCGGAGTCCGGGGACTGGTGGGACGCGGCCTACCTGCTGATGTGGGGCTCGAACGTGCCGGTGACGCGCACCCCGGACGCCCACTGGATGACGGAGGCCCGCTACCGGGGCCAGAAGGTCGTCACGGTCTCCCCCGACTTCGCCGACAACACCAAGTTCGCCGACGAGTGGATGCACCCGCACCCGGGCACGGACGGGGCGCTGGCCCTGGCGATGGGGCACGTGGTGCTGAAGGAGTTCTTCGTCGACCGCGAGACGCCGTTCTTCTCGGAGTACGTCCGCACCTACACCGACCTGCCGTTCCTGATCACCCTCCAGGAGACCGGACAGGGGCTCGTCCCGGGGAAGTTCGTCACCGCCGCCGATCTCGGGGGAGACGCCTCGACGACCGAGAACGCCGAGTGGAAGACCGTCCTCGTCGACGACGCCACCGGCGAGCCGGTCGTCCCGAACGGCACCCTCGGGCACCGCTGGGGCACCTCCGGCGAGCCCGACTGGAACCTGGACCTCGAAGGCGTCCGCCCCCGGCTCTCCCTCCTGGAGGAGGGCGGGACCGCCGAGGTCGTGCTGCCCCGCTTCGACGAGGAGGGCGAGGTGCTGCGGCGGGGCGTCCCCGTGCGGCGGCTGTCCGGGGACGGGCCGCTCGTCACCACCGTGTACGACCTGCTCCTCGCCCAGTACGGCGTCGGGCGCCCCGGCCTGCCGGGCGAGTGGCCCGCGTCGTACGAGGACGCCTCGCAGCCCGGCACCCCCGCCTGGCAGGAGACGCTGACCTCGGTCCCGGCGGCGCAGGCGGCGCGCGTGGCGCGGGAGTTCGCGGACACCGCCGAGCGCTCGCACGGCCGCTGCATGATCCTCATGGGCGCCGGGACCAACCACTGGTTCCACTCCGAGACGATCTACCGGGCCTTCCTCGCCCTGCTGACGCTCACCGGCTGCCAGGGCCGCAACGGCGGCGGCTGGGGCCACTACGTCGGCCAGGAGAAGTGCCGGCCGGTGACCGGCTGGGCCACCCTCGCGAGCGCCTCCGACTGGGGCCGCCCGCCCCGGCACATGATCGGCGCCGGCTGGTTCTACCTCCACACCGACCAGTGGCGGTACGACACCCTGCCCGTCGAGTCGCTGGCCTCGCCGCTCGGCGCCGGCCGCTTCGCGGGCATGACCGGCGCCGACTGCCTGGCCGCGTCCGCGCGGATGGGCTGGATGCCCTCGTACCCGACCTTCGACCGCAACCCGCTGGAGCTCGGCGCCCAGGACGACCCGGTCGCCGACACGGTGGAGGCGCTGAAGGACGGGTCCCTCGGCTTCGCCGGGGAGGACCCGGACGCGCCGGAGAACTGGCCCCGGGTGCTCAACGTGTGGCGGGCCAACCTCCTCGGCTCCTCCTCCAAGGGCAACGAGTACTTCCTCAAGCACCTCCTCGGCACCCACTCCAACCTCCCCGGGGACGGACCGCGCTGCTCCCCCAGGGACGTGCGGTGGCGGGCGGACGACGTCGAGGGCAAGCTCGACCTGCTCCTCGCCATGGACTTCCGGATGACGAGCACGACGCTGCTGTCCGACATCGTCCTCCCGGCCGCGACCTGGTACGAGAAGCACGACCTGTCCTCCACGGACATGCACCCCTTCCTCCACGCCTTCACCCCGGCCGTCGACCCGCCGTGGCAGGCCCGCTCCGACTACGACGCCTTCCTCGCCCTCGCCCGCCGCTTCGGCGAGCTGGCCGGGGAGCACCTGGGGGTCCGCAAGGACCTGGTGGCCACGGCGCTCCAGCACGACACCCCGGGCGGCGAGATGGCCCAGCCCGGCGGGGTGGCGCTCGACTGGTCGAAGGGCGAGTGCGAGCCGGTCCCGGGGCGCACGATGTACAGCCTGACGGTGGTCGAGCGGGACTACGGGGCCGTCGGCGAGAAGTTCGCGGCGCTCGGCCCGCTGGTCGACCGGCTCGGGGTGACGACGAAGGCGATCACCTTCGACGTCGACGAGGAGGTCGCCTACCTCGGCGCCAAGAACGGCCTGGTCAGGGGCGGGATCGCGGACGGGCGGCCGCGTCTGGACACGGCGGCGCGGGCCTGTGAGGCGATCCTCTCCCTCTCCGGCACCTCCAACGGCCGGCTCGCCACCCAGGGCTTCGAGAAGCTGGAGAAGCGGACCGGGCAGGAGATGGCCCACCTGGCCGCCGAGGCCGAGGGGAAGCGGATCACCTTCGCCGACACCCAGGCCCGGCCCGTCCCCGTCATCACCTCGCCCGAGTGGTCGGGCAGCGAGTCCGGCGGCCGCCGCTACACCGCCTTCACCGTCAACACCGAACACCTCAAGCCCTGGCACACGCTCACCGGACGGCAGCACTTCTTCCTCGACCACGACTGGATGCACGAGGTCGGCGAGGCGCTGCCCGTCTACAAGCCGCCGCTGGACATGCACCGGCTGTACGGGGAGCCGGAGCTGGGCTCCTCCGACGGGCACCAGGTCGCCGTGCGGTACCTGACCCCGCACAACAAGTGGGCGATCCACTCCCAGTACCAGGACAACCTGTACATGATGACGCTCGGCCGGGGCGGGCAGACGATCTGGATGTCCCCGCGGGACGCCGACGCCATCGGGGTCCGCGACAACGACTGGATCGAGGCGGTCAACCGCAACGGCGTGGTCACCGCCCGCGCGATCGTCTCCCACAAGATGCCCGCCGGCACCGTCTACATGAACCACGCCCAGGAGCGCACGGTCGGCGTGCCGAAGACCGAGAAGACCGGCCGCCGGGGCGGCATCCACAACTCGCTCACCCGCGTGATGCTCAAGCCGACCCATCTCGTCGGCGGCTACGCCCAGTTGACCTGGGCCTTCAACTACCTGGGCCCGACCGGGAACCAGCGCGACGAGGTGACGGTCATCCGCCGCCGCGACCAGAACGTGGAGTACTGACCATGCGCGTGATGGCACAGGTCGCCATGGTGATGAACCTCGACAAGTGCATCGGCTGCCACACCTGCTCGGTCACCTGCAAGCAGGCGTGGACCAACCGGCAGGGCACCGAGTACGTCTGGTTCAACAACGTCGAGACCCTCCCCGGCCAGGGCTACCCGCGCCGCTGGGAGGACCAGGAGCGGTGGAAGGGCGGCTGGGAGCGGACCCGCTCCGGGCGGCTGCGGCTGCGGGCCGGCGGGCGGCTGAAGCGGCTCGGCCAGATCTTCGCCAACCCGGAGCTGCCGGAGCTCGACGACTACTACCAGCCGTGGACGTACGAGTACAAGAACCTCACCGAGGCCCCCGCCGGCGACGACCTGCCGGTCGCCCGGCCGGTCTCCCAGGTCACCGGCGAGCCCCTCGACACGGTCGAGTGGGGCCCCAACTGGGACGACAACCTCGGCGGCGCCCCCGAGCACGGGCCGAAGGACCCGCTGGTGGAGAAGGTCCGGGCACGGTTCGGCGAGAGGATCCGCTTCGAGTTCGAGCAGAGCTTCATGTTCTACCTGCCCCGCATCTGCGAGCACTGCCTCAACCCGGCGTGCGTCTCCGCCTGCCCCTCCGGCGCCATGTACAAGCGCGAGGAGGACGGAATCGTCCTCGTCGACCAGGACCAGTGCCGTGGCTGGCGGATGTGCGTCACCGGCTGCCCGTACAAGAAGGTCTACTTCAACCACGCCACCGGCAAGGCCGAGAAGTGCACCTTCTGCTTCCCGCGCGTCGAGGTCGGCATGCCGACGATCTGCTCCGAGACCTGCGTCGGCCGCATGCGGTACCTCGGGGTGATGCTGTACGACGCCGACAAGGTCACCGAGGCGGCCGCCGTCGAGGACGAGCACGACCTCTACCCGGCCCAGCTGGAGTGCTTCCTCGACCCGCGCGACCCGGCCGTCGCCGCCGCGGCGCGGGCCTCCGGGATCACCGAGGAGTGGCTGGACGCGGCCCGCCGCTCCCCCGTCCACGACCTCATCGCCACCTACCAGGTCGCGCTGCCGCTCCACCCGGAGTACCGCACGATGCCGATGGTCTGGTACGTGCCGCCGCTCTCCCCCGTCGTCGACGCGGTCGCCGCCACCGGCAGCGACGGCGAGGACGCCGGGAACCTCTTCGGCGCCATCGACGCCCTGCGGATCCCCGTCGAGTACCTGGCCGAGCTGCTGACCGCCGGCGACACCGTGCCCGTGGAGGCCGTGCTGCGCCGGATGGCGGCGATGCGCTCCTACATGCGGGCGGTCAACCTCGGCGAGGAGAGGGACGAGACCGTCGCCGAGGCCGTCGGCCTGACCGGCCAGGAGATGGAGGACATGTTCCGGCTGCTCGCCATCGCCAAGTACGAGGACCGGTACGTGATCCCCACCGCCGCCCGCGCCGACGCGGACGCGCTCGCCGACTCCCATCCGCTGGACCCCGGCGCCGGCTGCCCGGTCGCCGACCGGGCGGGCGAGGGCACCCGGGTCCTGCTCAACCTGGGCCGCACGAGGAGGACCTCATGACCCCGGACTCCGCCGTACGGCTGGTGGCGGCGCGCTGCCTCACCTACCCGGACGAGCAGCTGTACGCCACGCTTCCGCTGCTGCGGCGGGCGGTGGCCGGGATCCCCGGCGCGGAGGGGATCCGGGAGTTCCTCGGCCACGTGGAGCGGACCCCGCTCCTGGACCTCGCCGCGCACTGCACGGACACCTTCGACACCCGCAACCGCCGCTGCCTCTACCTCACCTGGTGGACGGACGGCGACACCCGGCGGCGCGGCCTCTCCCTCGTCCGGATCAAGCGGACCTACCGCGCGCACGGCCTGGAGTTCGACAGCGACGAGCTGCCCGACTTCCTGCCCGCCGCCCTGGAGTTCGCCGCCCTCCACGAGGAGCCCGGCACGGAACTCCTCCAGGAGCACCGGGCCGGCCTGGAGCTGCTGCGGCTCGCGCTGGCCGCCGCCGGCACCCCGTACACGGGCGTCCTGGAGGCCGTCTGCGGCACCCTGCCCGGGCCCTCCCCCGCGACCAAGGAGGAGGCGAAGGCGCTGGCCAGGACCGGGCCGCCGCGCGAACTCGTCGGCCTCGACCCGCTCGGCGTCGACCCGCTCGGACTCGAACCCCACGGCCCCGGCGTCGACCTGCCCTGGCCGACCTCGCGCCGCACCGAAAGGACCCCGGCCTGATGGATCTGCTGCTCTGGGGCGTGCTGCCCTACGTCTCGGTGGCCCTGCTCGTCGCGGGCACGGTCTGGCGCGGGCGGTACGACCGCTTCGGCATCACCACCCACTCGTCCCAGCTGCACGAGTCGCGGCTGCTGCGGATCGGCTCGCCGCTCTTCCACTTCGGCATGCTCTTCGTCGTCCTCGGACACGTGGTCGGCCTGCTGATCCCGAAGGAGTGGACGGACGCCATCGGGATCAGCGACCACGCCTACCACCTGATGGCCGTCTCCACGGGCGCCGTCGCGGGCGTGGCCGCCGCCGCCGGCATCGGCATCCTCGTGTACCGGCGGATGCGGGTGCCCGCCGTGCGCGGGGCGACGCTGAAGAGCGACCACCTCATGTACACGGTGCTGCTCGGCGCGATGGCGCTCGGCATCCTCGCCACCGTCCTCAACTCGACCGGGGCGACCGGCGGTTACAACTACCGCGAGGGCATCTCGGTGTGGTTCCGCTCGCTCTTCGCGCTCAGCCCCGACTGGGGGCTGATGGCGGGCGCACCGCTCGCTTTCAAGCTGCACGTCCTCTTCGGCTTCGCGCTCTTCGCGCTGATCCCGTACTCGCGGCTCGTCCACATGTTCGCGGTGCCGGTGCGCTACCTCTTCCGCCCGTTCGTCGTCTACCGGCGGCGCCGCCCCGGCCGGATCGCCAACCGGGCGCCGAAGCGCGGCTGGGAGCGGGTGTGAGCGCCCCCAGGACCCTCGTCCGGCGGCCGCGGCGGCCCGTGGACGAGCGGCCCCGCCGCCGCCCTCCGCGGGGCGGGCGAGCGGGCGGGGGACACCCGCTTGGGGGTGTGTCGCGGGCGGGGGTGGGCGGGGGGCACGAGCATGGGGGCATGCCGATCTCCTCCGCCCAGCGCGCCGCCGCCCTCCTCACCGCCTCCGCCGTCCTCTGCCTGGCCGGCTGCTCGGACGACTCGGGCGACGAGAGCCCCGCGGCCGCCCGCCCCACCGGCAGCGGCGGCCTCTCGGCGCTGACGGCGCAGCAGCTGGAGTGGGACACCTGTCCGCCCCCGTCCCCGGCCGAGGGCGGCGGCTCGGCGCCGACGCCGCTGCCGGGCGGCACGGCCTGGGAGTGCGCGTTCCTGGTGACGCCGCTGGACTGGTCGGAGCCGGAGGGGGAGACGATCGAGCTGGCGCTGATCCGGGCGCGGGCCGAGAACGACGCCCGCCGCATCGGCTCCCTGATCTTCAACTTCGGGGGCCCGGGCGGTTCCGGCGTCACCGCGCTGCCGGGGTTCGCCGCGGACTACGAGACCCTCCGCTCCCGCTACGACCTGGTCTCCTTCGACCCGCGCGGCGTGGGCCGCAGCGAGCCGGTGGAGTGCGCGACGGACGAGGAGCTGGACAAGTACTACGCCCTGGACTTCACCCCGGACGACCAGGCGGAGGAACGGACGCTGTCCGACGCGCAGAAGACGTACGCGGCGGGCTGCGAGAAGGACGCGGGCCCGGTCCTGCCGCACGTCGGGACGGAGAACGCGGCGCGGGACATGGACCTGCTGCGCCAGGTCCTCGGCGACGACAAGCTGCACTACTTCGGCATCTCGTACGGCACCGAGCTCGGCGGCGTCTACGCCCACCTCTTCCCGGAGCGGGTGGGCCGGGCCGTCTTCGACGCGGTCGTCGACCCGGACGCGGGCGTCGAGGAGGGCGCGCTGGGCCAGGCGAAGGGCTTCCAGCTGGCGCTGGACAACTTCGCCCAGGACTGTGTGGACCGGGGCGACGAGTGCGCCCTGCCCGGCGCGACGGTCGCCGAGGTCGAGGAGGGCGTCACCGATCTCCTCGCCGCGCTCGACGAGAAGCCGATCCCGGGCATCGGCAGCCGGGAGCTGACACAGACCCAGGCCACGAACGGCATCGCCCAGGCCCTGTACTCGAAGGAGTTCTGGCCGTACCTGGAGCAGGGCCTGGAGGCCGCGGACGGCGGCGACGGCGCCCTGCTGCTCACCCTCTCGGACTCGATGAACGGGCGCGGCGAGAACGGCAGTTACAGCAACATCCAGGCCGCCAACGCCGCCATCAACTGCGTGGACTTCAAGGAGCGCTACACCCTCGGCCAGGCCAAGGAGCGGCTGCCGCAGTTCCGCGAGGCGTCCCCGGTCTTCGGCGACTTCATGGGCTGGGCCCTGTCGAGCTGTTCGCAGTGGCCGGTGCCGGGCACCTGGGACCACCCGGACGTGTCCGCGCCCGGCGCGGCGCCGATCCTGGTGGTCGGCAACACCGGCGACCCGGCGACCCCGTACGAGGGCGCCCGCGCGATGGTGAAGGCGCTCGGCGAGGGCGTGGGCGTGGAGCTGACGTACGAGGGCGAGGGCCACGGCGCGTACAACGGCGGCAGCGCCTGCGTGAAGAAGGCCGTCGACGGCTACCTCCTGAACGGCAAGGTCCCCGCCTCGGGCACCGTCTGCACGTAGCACCGCCGGACGTCCCCGCGGCACCGCCCGCGGGGCGCCGGGTCCGGCCCCCTAGGATGACGAGCCGGTCTCGATCCCGGGGGGTCTCCCATGCACATACGCCGGCACCTGACGGCGCTCGCCGTCGGCGGACTGCTGGTCACCGGCTGTACGGGGACGGGCGCCCCGGCCCCCGCGCCGACGTCCGCGCCGGCCTCCGCACCCTCCTCCGGCGCCAAGCCCTCCCCCGCCGCCGGCGGCTCCGCGCCCGGCCTCCCCGCCTCCCTCACCGGCCAGCGGCCCGACTGGCAGCGCTGCGACGACATCGGTGGCGACTGGCGCTGCGCCACCGTGAACGTGCCGCTGGACCACGCGAAGCCGACGGGCGCCACGCTCCCCGTCGCGCTGATACGCAAGGAGGCGACCGACCGGAAGCGGCGGATCGGGTCGCTGCTCTTCAACTTCGGCGGACCGGGCGGCTCCGGGGTGGACATCCTGCCGGAGCTCGCCGGGGAGTACGAGGCGCTGGGCGAGCGGTACGACCTGGTGGGCTTCGACCCGCGCGGGGTGAGCCGCAGCTCCGGCGTCGTCTGCCGCACCGACGCCGAGCAGGCGGCGGCCGAGGCCCGTGTCGACTCCACCCCGGACACGCCCGCCGAGGAGGCCGCCTACCTGAAGGACGCGGCGGACTTCGGCGCCGGCTGCGCCCGCCGCTCCGGCACGGTGATCCCGTACACCACCACCACGGCCACCGCCCGCGACCTGGACCTGATCCGGCACGTCCTCGGCGACGACAAGCTGCGCTACTTCGGCATCTCGTACGGCACCCAGCTCGGCGGCACCTACGCCCACCTCTTCCCGCGGAACGTGGGCCGGCTGGTCCTGGACGCGGTCGTGGACCCCACCGCCGACACCGCGGGCCACGCCCGGCACCAGACGATCGGCTTCCAGCGGGCCCTGGACAACTACGCGAAGAGCACCGGGCGGACCCCGGCGGCCGGCACCGCGCGGATCACCACGCTGCTCGCCATGCTGGACCGCCGGCCGCTGGAGGTCGGCGACCGCCGGCTCACCGAGGGCCTGGCGATCACCGGCATCGCGGTGACCCTCTACGCGGAGTCCAGCTGGCCGCTGCTCACGGAGGCCCTGGAGGCGGCCGAGTCCGGCGACGGCGGCCCGCTGCTGCGGCTCGCGGACGCCTACAACGACCGCGACGAGCAGGGACGTTACGCCACGCAGTCGCACTCCCAGCGGGCGATCTCCTGCGCCGACTCCAGCGAGCGCCCGACCGCCGCGCGGGCGAAGGCGCTGCTGCCCGAGTTCCGCCGCCTCTCCCCCGTCTTCGGCGCCTTCCTCGCCTGGGACACGGCCGGCTGGTGCGCCGGCTGGCCGGTGAAGGGCGAGGCGAGGACCCCGGCGGCGTCCGCCCCGGGCGCGGCGCCGGTGCTGGTCGTGGGCACGACGGGCGACCCGGCGACCCCGTACGAGGGCGCGGAGCGAATGGCGGAGGAGCTCGGCGAGGGCGTCGGGATCCTGGTCACCAACAAGGGCGAGGGGCACGGCGCGTACGGCACCTCGGCGTGCGTGACCCGGACGGTCGACGCGTACCTGCTGGACGGGAAGGTGCCCGCGTACGGCACGACCTGCGGGTAGCGGGGACGCGCGAAGGCCCCGGACCGTCACGCGGTCCGGGGCCTTCGTCGCACCGTCTAGTAGACCGGCTTCTCGGGCTCGATCTGGTGGACCCAGCCGATCACGCCGCCGCCGACGTGCACCGCGTCCGCGAAGCCTGCGGACTTGAGCACGGCGAGGACCTCCGCGCTGCGGACGCCCGTCTTGCAGTGCAGGACGATCTTCTTGTCCTGCGGGAGGTCCTGGAGGGCGGTGCCCATCAGGAACTCGTTCTTCGGGATCAGACGGGCGCCGGGGATCGAGACGATCTCGTACTCGTTCGGCTCGCGGACGTCGATGATGTCGATGTTCTCGCCCTCGTCGATCCACTCCTTGAGCTGCTTCGGAGTGATCGTGGAGCCGAGCGCCGCCTCCTGGGCCTCCTCGGACACGACGCCGCAGAACGCCTCGTAGTCGATGAGCTCGGTGACGGTCGGGTTCTCGCCGCAGACCGCGCAGTTCGGGTCCTTGCGGACCTTCACCTGGCGGTACTGCATCTCCAGGGCGTCGTAGATCATCAGCCGGCCGACGAGCGGCTCGCCGATGCCGGCGAGGAGCTTGATGGCCTCGTTGACCTGGATGGAGCCGATGGACGCGCAGAGCACGCCCAGGACGCCGCCCTCGGCGCAGGAGGGGACCATGCCCGGCGGCGGGGGCTCCGGGTAGAGGCAGCGGTAGCAGGGACCGTGCTCGGACCAGAAGACGGACGCCTGGCCGTCGAACCGGTAGATCGAGCCCCAGACGTACGGCTTGTTCAGCAGCACGCACGCGTCGTTCACCAGGTAACGGGTGGCGAAGTTGTCCGTGCCGTCGACGATCAGGTCGTACTGGCTGAAGATGTCCATCACGTTGTCGGCTTCGAGCCGCTCCTCGTGCAGGACCACGTTCACGTACGGGTTGATGCCGAGCACGCTGTCGCGCGCCGACTCCGCCTTGGAGCGGCCGATGTCCGCCTGGCTGTGGATGATCTGGCGCTGGAGGTTCGACTCGTCGACCTCGTCGAACTCCACGATGCCGAGCGTGCCCACGCCGGCGGCGGCCAGGTACATCAGCGCCGGCGAGCCGAGGCCACCGGCGCCGACGGCCAGCACCTTGGCGTTCTTCAGCCGCTTCTGCCCGTCCATCCCGACGTCCGGGATGATCAGGTGGCGGGAGTACCTGCGGACCTCGTCTACGGTGAGCTCGGCGGCCGGCTCGACCAGGGGTGGCAGCGACACGGGGACTCCGGTTGTCGGTATGTCAGTACGGTTGTTCTCCCCGTAACACTGCCACGCCCCTTCTCATTCCGAGACACCCGGTCCGATACGCGAGACGATTTCGTCCCAGTAGCCGGGCAGCGAGTGAAATGGCGCGTTCTGTCCCGGGGCTCCGCCGGCCCCGCCGGTGCGGTCCGTGAAGAAGATCGTGCCCGCGCCCTGCCACCGGGCGATCCGCAGCGCCTCGTCGAGATGGGTGCGCGGCACCCCGTGGACGAAGTGCGCGAACTTCCCCTCCGGGTACTCCGCCGTCCACTCCGCCACCTGCGACCAGCGGTAGTCCACCCAGGCGCCGGAGAAGGTGACCAGCTGGTCCGCCGCCTCCGCGTAGCCGGGATACGGATGGCTGCCCTGGCCCAGGACGAGGTGGGCGTCGCCGCCGAGGAGGGCCGACAGGGTGGTCGTGACCCTTCTCACTCCGGGCAGGTCCGCCCGGTCGGTGGGACAGCGGTCCAGGTAGAAGCCGCCGACCCGGTACCAGTCGAGGTACCGCTGCGCCTGCGAGACCAGCTCGCCGAAGGGGCGCGAGCCGTGCGCCAGGTCCAGGTGGCCGAGGACCCGCACGCCCGCGTGCCGCAGCCGTCCGGCGGTGTCCAGGCAGTGCGGGTCGGGGCGGCTGCCAGGGCCGTCGGCGACGTTGAGCACCGCCCAGTGCACGGGGGTCCCGGGGCGGGTCAGCTCGGCCCATTCGACCGGGGCGAGCAGCGGATGGGCGTAACCGGGAGCGCCCACGCCGAGCGCCCGGACCGTACCGGTGGCGGTCAGATGCGACACGCCGCCTCCATCCAGATGTCGGCGAGCGACTCCTCCAGGTTGATGCGGGGGCGCCAGCCGAGCCGGTCGCGGGCGGTGCGCACGTCGGCCTGCTGCCAGGGGCCGCAGCCGTCGGGGTACGGGAAGGGGGCGGAGGCCAGCTGTTCGGCGATGGTCGCCTCGGAGCGCGGGGCGCCGATGACGGCCCGCTGGGGGACGCCGTGCGGGGCGTCGACCTCGTGGAGGTTGCCCGCGTAGCCGGCGACCCGGGCGAGGACGGCGGCGGCGTCCCGGAGCCGCACGGCCCGTCCCGTCCCGATGTTGACGACGCCCTGGGCGGCGGAGAGGGAGGCGGCGTGCACGGCGCGGGCCACGTCCCGGACGTCCACGAAGTCCCGCTGCACGCCGAGGCCGCTGAGCTTGAGCTCGCCGTCCCCGGCCTGCATCGCCCGGCGCATCGCCTCGGCGAGCCGGCCGAGCGGGGAGCCGGCGGGGGTGCCGGGGCCGACCGGGGAGAAGACCCGGAGCACGACCGCGTCGAGCCCGGAGCCGAGGACGAGTTCGGTGGCGGCGAGCTTGGAGACGCCGTACGGGCCTCCGGGGCGCGGCACGGCGTCCTCGGCGGTGGAGGAGCCGGGCTGGCTGGGCCCGTACTCGGAGGCGCAGCCGACCTGGACGAGCCGGGCGCCGCAGCCGCTGCGGCGCAGGGCCTCGCAGACGGTGGCGACGGCGACGGTGTTGTGCCGGGTCAGGTCGCGGGCGCCGCCGCGGGTGGCGCCCGCGCAGTTGACGACCACGCCGGGATGGACGGCGTCCAGGAAGCGGGTGAGCGCGCCGGGGCTGCCAGTGGCGAGGTCGAAGCGGACGTCGGCGTCGTCGCCGCGGCCGAGGGCGGTGAGGTGGACCGCCGGGTCGGCGAGCAGCCGGTCGGCGACGAAGCGGCCGATGAAGCCGTTGGCTCCGAGCAGTAGCACCCTCATCGTGCGGCCCCTTCGTGCCGACCGGCCGGTGCTGGGGAGTGAGGGGTCATGGTCTGGGTTCTCCTTGGGGGTGATGAGAGAGGGGCCGGGCGCCCGCGGCGTCGGCTCCGCGGGTGCCCCGGGTCAGGGGGTGGTGTGGGCCGAGGCCCGGGTGAGGGCGCCGGTCGCGTGGGCCAGCAGGCCGAGCGCGGCGGCGCCGCAGACGAGCGCGGGGAGGGCGCCGGCGCCCCAGGCGTCGACGGCGGTCCGTACGGGGACGGCGAGCGCGTCGAAGCCGGGGAGCGGGAGCCGGGCGGCCAGCACGCTCGCGAGGCCGAGGGCTTCGGCGGCGCAGGCGGCGGCGAGGGCGGCGGCGGCCGTCTCGGGATGTCCGTGGACGGTGAGCAGCCGGGCGAGGAGGAGCAGGGCGCCGAGGGCGAGCGCGCCGGCGGTGAGGCCGGTGAGCGCCAGCAGCGCGGTGAGGGCGGCGAGCTGGAGGAGGACGGCGGCGAGGAGCCACGCGCGGGCGCCGGCGGCGAAGTCGGCGAGGCCGCGGCCGGTGGCGATCCGGCGGCGGGCCCGGCCCGCGAAGAGGCGGGCGCACCAGGCGGCGGGCGCGACGGCGAGCGCGAGGCCGAGGAGCGGCGCGGGGTCGAGGCGCCAGGCGCCGTCGGGTCCGCCGGTGAGCACCTGCTCCAGGAGGCCGTCGCCGGCGACGGCGTACGCGAGGAGCCACAGGGTCCAGAGCCGGGCGGCGGGCGCGGGGGCGGCGGCGTGCAGCGGCCCGCGCCGGACGGCGAGGACGAGCGCGCCGGCCAGTCCGAGTGCCCCGGCGGCCCCGGCGGCGAACCGGACGGCCCCGTCGAGGTGGAGCAGGGCGGGCACCAGGAGGGCGGCGGCGGCACCGGGGGCGAGCGCGGCGAGCGCCCACGGCGCGCGGGGCTCGGGCGCGTCCTCGGCGGCCGCGGGTTCCAGGTGGCCGCGGGGCACGCGCGCGTACAGCTCCTCGGCGAGGGAGAAGACGTCACGGTGCCGGTAGCGGGCGGCGGTCCGGTCGGTGAAGCCCCGCGCTTCGAGCCCGGCGGCGATCTCCAGCGGGTCGACGGCGCGGGCGCACAGCTCCCGGTGCCGGTGCATGAGCACTTTGACCGGGTCCCCGGCGCCGCGCCGCGGCGGTGCGACGGCGGGCGCCGGACCGGCGGATCCGGGCGCCTCGCCCCAGGCGGCCCCGGGCCCGGGGGCGACGGGGGCACCGGGGTCGGACGGGGACGGGGACGCGGGCATGGCCTCGGAGTCGGACTCGGGCTGGGACTCGGGCGCGGGCTCGGGCTCGGCGCCGGCCCCTTCCGGCGTTGCCGCGTGCGGGGGCTCGGGCTCGGCGCCGGCCGCCTTCGGCTCTTCCGGCTCTTCCGGTTCCTCCGCGTGTACGGCCCCGGGCCCGGCGTGCTCCGGCGCTTCCGCGGCCACGGGCCCGGTGTCGTCGGCGTCGGCACCGGCCTCCTCGACCGGGGCCTCGACCGGCGCCTCGGCGTGCCCCGGGGCCGGGTCGGCGGCGGGGTGGCGGGGCGGGCCGAAGGCCGAGAGGAGGTCGTCCAGGGCGGACGCGCCGGGGACGGGATCCGGGGAGGCGGGCCGGTGCTCCGCGTGGAGGTCGAGGGTGGGGAGCGGGCCGCCGGGCCCCGGGGCTATGGCGGGGGGCGCGGGTTCCGCGTCCACCGCGGGGGTGCCGAGGAGGGCTTCGGAGCGGGCGTCCCAGGCTCCGGGGCTCGTCGGGGCGGCGGGGCCGCGCATGGGGGTGCCTCCTTCAGGCATCGGGGCCTCCCGTGCCCGCGGCGACGGCCTTCGGCGCCCAGCTGCCCGGGAGGTGCGCCTCGGCGGGGTGGGCGAAGGGCACGTCGGACCCGGCGCGGTGGCGGGCCGGCGCGTGGGAGAGGAGTTCCAGGTAGATGCCGCGGAACGCGGCGAGGTTCTGGTCGACGGTGAAGAGTTCGAGCGCGCGGGCGCGGGCGGCCGCGCCGAGCCGGTACCGGCGCTCGGGGTCGCGCAGCAGCGCGAGGCAGGCGTCGGCGAGCGCCCGGGGGTTGCGCGGGGGGACGACGAGGCCGGTGCCGCCGATGATCTCGACGACCGCGCCGACGTCGGTGGAGACGGTGGCGCGGGCGCAGAACATGGCCTCGACGAGGCTGGCGGGGAAGCCCTCGACGGTGCTGGAGAGGACGACGACGGCGGCGGAGGCGTAGACGCCTTCGAGGGTGGGGGCCTCGGGTCCGCCCAGCTCCTCGAAGGAGACGGGGTTCTCGCCGACGGCGTGGGCGCCCGCGGCCTCGTCGGGGAAGAGCTGGGCGGCGAGCGCGGCGCACTGGGCGAGGTAGGCGCAGTGGTCGGTGCCCTGGTCGGGCTCGCCCCCGTCGGCGGGGACGGAGACGATCCGCAGCCGGGTGTCGGGCCGGCGGGCGCGGAGTTCGGCGAAGGCGTGGAGGAGGGCGACGAGGTCCTTGGCGGGCTCGACGCGGCCGATCCACACGAGGGTGCCCGGTTCGCCGCTCTCCTCGTCCTCGCCGACCTCGGCGAAGCGTCCGGCGGGCATGCCGGGGTGGACGGTGCGGACCCGGTCCCGGTCGGCGCCGAGCTTCTCCTGCCAGCGGCGGGCGTGGGCGTTGCCGGGGGTGAGGAGGGCGGCCTGGCGGTACGTCTCGCCGGCGAGGCGGCCGTGGAGGGCGGCGAGCAGGGTGCGCAGGGCGGTGGAGCGGCCGGTGGCGCCGGGCCGGCCGAGGTAGTGGGAGCGGAGGCCGACGCCGTACTCGGTGACGAGGAGCGGGGTGCCGAAGAAGCGTTTGGCCAGGAGCCCGGGGAGGGCGACGGGACCGCCGGCCGTGGCGTGGCAGAGGTCGGCGGCGCCGAGGGCGGTCTCGTCGTACCAGGCGAGGGAGAGGGGGCGCAGGGCCCGCTCCAGGTGGCCGGCGAAGGCGAGGTGGTCGCGGAGTCCGGCCGCGGCGGCGGCGCGGCGGGCGCCGGGGGCGCGGCAGGCCGCCTCCAGGAGGCGGACGGCCTCGTCGGAGCGGAGCGCGCCGGGCAGTCCGCCGCTGTCGCGGGCGAGGTCGGCGAGGGCGCCGAGGCCGGTGGCGAAGGCGTCCGCGGGGTCGTCGCCGGCCGGGACGGCCGCGGGGGCGGCCTCGGCGGTGAGGCCGGTGGCGAGGGCGTGGAAGCCCTCGGCGAAGCGGCGGCGGTCGCGGCGGCCGTAGGCGCGGCGGCCGGCGCGCTCGGGCGGTCCGGCGGGGAGGGCGCCTTCGCCGGTGGCGGGGACGGGCCGGGTGTTGGGGGGCAGCGGGACGGCGGGGAGGGGGCCGCCGACGGCGTACAGGTCGAAGTCGTGGGGGGCGAGGCCGCGGACGAGCCGCTGCCACCAGCCACCGGTGTCACCGGTGGCGCACGGGGTGCCACCCTCCGTGAGCAGTCCGATCCGCACGAGCACACACCCCCGGTCTCCCTCGACGGCGCCCACCGGTCCCGTCGGTGGCGCGCTGCGGTCCTTCGGCGGGAGTCCCAGGGCGGGAATCCCGCAGCGGGAAGAACGTAAGCGCAGGGGAGGGTGGTGGGGGGGGCGGGGGTGGGGGGGCGCCCCCCCCACGGGGGGGGCACCGGCCATTAACAACCCGCGCGGGGGGGGGCGGGGGTCGCGCCCCGCGGGGGGCCCCCCTTGGGGGGGGGGGGGGGGGGGGCGCGGCGGGGCCCCCCCCCCCACCACCGGAAGGGGTGAATGCACGTAACTTTCCCAGGCCGGTCGCGTTCGGTCGCGGTACGCGCCGGTGGGGTCACGGAGGGTCAGACTCCCGCGGGTTCGGGCCGGTGCGCGCGGCGGGCCCTGCGCTCCTCCGCGAGGGCCGGGTCGAGGGCGGGCACGGCGGCGAGCAGCCGCCGGGTGTACGGGTCGGCGGGGGTGTCGTAGACCTGGGCGACGGTGCCCTGTTCGACGATGCGGCCGCCGCGCATGACGGCGACGCGGTCGCTGACCCGGCGGACGACGGCGAGGTCGTGGGCGATGAAGACGAGGCCGAGGCCGAGTTCGGCCTGGAGGTCGGCGAGCAGGGCGGTGACCTGGGCCTGGGTGGTGACGTCGAGGGCGGAGACGGGTTCGTCGCAGACGATGACGCGGGGTTCGGCGGCGAGGGCGCGGGCGATGCCGACGCGCTGGCGCTGGCCGCCGCTGAACTCGTGCGGGTAGGCGTCGATCCGGTCCGGGTCGAGGCCGACCCGGTCGAGGAGGTCGCGGACGCGGGCGCGGGCCGCGCCCTCCCCCGGCCCGCGGGGGGTGAACTCGGCGATGGAGTCGCCGATGGTCCGGCGGGGGTTGAGCGAGGAGGCGGGATCCTGGAAGACGAGCTGGAGTTCGCGCCGGAAGGGGCGGAGGCGGCGCTCGTCCAGTCGGCCTATCTCCTCGCCCCGGTAGCGGAGTTCGCCGCCGGTGGGGTCGAGGAGGCGGACGAGCATCCGGCCGAGGGTGGTCTTGCCGCTGCCGGACTCGCCGACGAGGCCGAGGGTCTCCCCCGCGTGGAGGGTGAGGGAGGCGTCGGCGACGGCGGTCACGGCGGACGGGCCGCGCCCGAACTCCCTCCGCAGGCCGACGGCTTCGAGGAGCGGTTCGCCCTTCGGCGGGCCGGCCGGGGGGCGCGGCGGTTCGTCGAGCCGGGGCACGGCGGCGAGGAGCCGCCGGGTGTAGGGGGCGGCGGGGGCGGCGAGCACCCGGGCGACGGGGCCGCGTTCGACCTCGCGGCCGTCGCGCATGACGAGGACCTCGTCGGCGCTCTCCGCGGCGACGCCGACGTCGTGGGTGACGAGGAGGAGGGCGGTGCCGGTCTCGTGGCGCAGGTCGTGGAGGAGGTCGAGGATCTGGGCCTGGACGGTCACGTCGAGGGCGGTGGTCGGTTCGTCGGCGACGATGATCCGGGGGTCGCAGGCGAGGGCCATGGCGAGCAGGGCGCGCTGGCGCATGCCGCCGCTGAACTCGTGGGGGCGGGAGCGGGCCCGGCGGGCGGCGTCGGGGATGCCGACGCGGTCCAGGACCTCGGTGGCGCGGGCGCGGGCGGCCCGGCGGGAGACGGCGTGGTGGAGCCGGTGGACCTCGGCGATCTGGTCGCCGATGGGGAGGTAGGGGTCGAGGGCGGAGAGCGGGTCCTGGAAGACCATGGCGGCGGTGCCGCCGCGGAGCCTGCGGAGGGCGGCGGTCGGCGCGGTGGCGGGGTCGGTGCCGTCGACGAGCACGGTGCCGGTGACGCGGGCTCCGGTGCCGCGGTGGAGGCCGAGGAGGGCGGCGGCGACGGTGGACTTGCCGCTGCCGGACTCGCCGACGAGGGCGAGCGCGCGGCCGGCCTCCAGGGTGAGGGAGAGCCGGTCGACGGCGCGTACGGTCCCGTCGGCGGTGTCGAACTCGACGGTGAGGTCCCGGACCTCGACGAGCGGCCGGCCGGTGGCAGGGCCGTCCGTGATCGGCCGGCCGGCGGCAGGGCCGTCCGTGATCGGGCGGCCGGCGGCGGGGCGGTCCTCGGTCGGGCGGTCTGCGGGCGGGGTCACGTCAGGACCACCCTTCGGTCGGCGGCGGCGTGGAGCAGGTCGGCGAGGACTCCGGCGAGGACGACGAAGGTGCCCATGACGAGGGTGACGCCGACGACCACGGGCAGGTCGATCTCGCGGACGCCGTCGATGAGGGTGCGGCCGAGCCCGGGGATGCCGAAGAGGGATTCGGTGAGGACGGCTCCGCCGAACATGGAGCCGAGGTCGACGGCGCTGACCGCGACGACGGGCGGGACGGCGCCGCGCAGGGCGTGCCGGGTGACGAGGCTCCGCTCGGAGGCGCCGTAGGCGCGGAAGGTGCGGATGTGGTCGTCGGCGAGCGTCTCCAGGACGGAGGCGCGCGTGAGCCGGGCGTACTTGGCGGACTCGAAGAGGCCGAGGGTGAGCCAGGGCAGCAGCATGTTCCAGGCCCACTGCTCGGGGTCCTCGCCGAGCGGCACGTACGTCGGGAAGGGCAGCCACTGGAGGTAGGCGCAGACGGCCATCAGGAGGAGCAGGCCGAGGATGAAGACGGGGGTGCCGGTGCCGGCGAGGGTGAGGACGGTGAGGATCCGCTCGGTGGGGCCGCCGCGGCGGAGCGCGGAGAGGAGTCCGGTGCCGACGCCGACGAGGAGCCAGACGACGAGGGCGCCGAGGGCGAGGGAGGCGGTGGCGGGGAGCCGTTCCAGGATGAGCGCCGTGACCTGCTGGTCGTTCTGGTACGAGAGCCCGAGGCAGGGCGCGTCGCAGGACACGAGCGCGGTGCCCGTCGAGTACTCCCGGCCGGCGACGATGCCCTGGAGGAAGTGCAGGTACTGGGTGAGGACCCCGTCCTCCAGGCCCAGCTGGGCGCGGACCTGGGCGATCTGCGCCGGGTTGCAGCGTTCGCCGCAGGCCAGTCGGGCGGGGTCGCCGGGGACGACGTAGAAGAGCGCGTACACGAGGACGGAGAGCGCGAGGAGGACGAGTGCGGCGCCGGCGAGACGGCGCAGCAGGTAGCGGGTCATCGGGCGGTCTCCTTGGCGGTGCCGACGCGCAGCCGGCTCGCCTCGCGCGGGTCGAGGGCGGTGCGGACCGCGTCGCCGAGGACGGTGAAGGCGAGCACGGTGACGAAGAGGAAGCCGGCGGGCAGCAGGACGTAGGCGGGGTCGGCGCGGAACCAGGTCTGGGCGGTGGAGAGCATCTGCCCCCAGGAGGGGGTGGGCGGGGTGACGCCCACGCCGAGGAAGGAGAGGGACGCCTCGACGACGATGTTGGTGGGGACGAGAATGGCCGCGTAGGTGAGGACGGGGGCGGCGAGCGCCGGGAGGAGTTCGCGGCGGGCGGTGCGCCACCGGCCGGAGCCGGCGAGCCGGGCGGCGGAGACGAAGTCGAGGTTCTTGAGGGCGAGGGTCTGGGCGCGGACGATCCGGGAGGTGCCGGCCCAGCCGAGCAGGCCGATGACGAGGATCAGCAGCAGGGGGCGGGGGAAGCCGCGGGGGACGACGGCGGTCAGCGCGATGGCGAGGACGAGCATCGGCAGGGCGACGAGGACGTCGGTGACCCGGCCGAGGAGGCCGTCGACCCAGCGGTTGCCGAGTCCGGCGGCGAGGCCGACGAGCAGGCCGATGAGGATCTGGAGGGTGGTGGCGCCGACGGCGACGAGGAGCGAGATCCGGGCGCCGTACAGGAGGCGGACGAAGAGGTCGCGTCCGGTGCCGGGTTCGACGCCGAGCCAGTGGTCGGCGCTCGCGCCGCCGAAGGCGCCGTACGGGACGCCGCCGCGGGCCGAGTCGACGAGGTCGTCGTGGTAGGCGTACGGGTCCTGGCCGGTGAGCGCGGCGAGGAGCGGCGCGGCGGCGGCGAGGAGGATCAGCAGGAGCAGGACGGCGGCGGAGACGAGGGCGGCCGGGCGGGTGCGGAGCCGTCGCCACACCTGCCGGGCGGCGCCCGTGGCGGGGGTGCCCGCCACGGGCGCCGGTACGCCGGTCACCGCGGTCACTTGACGGCGACCTGGGAGATGTCGAGGACGCCGGTCCAGTCGCTGATGACGACGTTCTTGACGTCCTTGCCGACGAGCCGCTTGTAGACCGGGTGGAAGAGCGGCACGTCGAGGGCCCGCTCGCCGATCTTCTTGTCGAGGGCGCCCCAGCGGGGTGCGGCGGCGGCGAGGTCGGTCAGCTTGTTGATCTCGTCGATCTCCTTGTTGACCGCGGGGTCGTTCAGCTGGGCGTGGTTGTAGTTGGAGCCGTTGGCGACGATCTGGCGGCCGTCGAAGATGGGGGCGAGGAAGGCGCTGCCGGCGGGCCAGTCGGCGCCCCAGCGGGAGAGGAAGAAGCCGGGGGCGTCCTTGACGCTCCAGCGCTTCTCGTTGAAGGAGTTGGGCTCCTGGCCGTCGAGCTCGACGGTGATGCCGGCCTTGGCGAGGGCCTCCTGGACGGCGGTGGCGATCTCGGGGCTGGTGGCGCGGTTCTGGGCGGTGGAGTGGAGCAGGGTGACCTTGAGGCCGTCCGGGAAGCCGGCCTCCTTCAGGAGCTGCTTGGCCTTCTCCGGGTCGCCGGTCTTCCCGGCCGGGAAGTGGTCGTAGGGCTCGAAGCCGAACGCCTTCTTCTCGGGGAGGAAGGTGGTGGCGGGCTCGGCGAGGGCGGAGCCGCCGGCGGCGTTGACGACGCTGGTGCGGTTGATGGCGTACGAGATCGCCTGGCGCACCTTCGGGTTGTCGAAGGGCTTCACCTTGGGGTTGAAGGCGATGTAGTTGGTGAAGCCGAAGCGTCCGGTGCCGACGCGGGCGGCGAGCGCCTTGTCGGAGCCGATCTGGGCGAGTTCGGCCGGGCCGAGGTTGGTGTCGGTGGTGACGGCGGCGGAGTCGGCGCCGGCGGAGGTGGCGAGGCGCTGGTTGATGACGGCCTCGTCGAGGCCGGAGCGGACGTCGATCCGGTCCGGGTACGCCTTGCGCTCCTCGTCGGTCTTCGGGTCCCAGTGCTCGTTGCGCTCCAGGACCAGCCGCTCGCCGTCGTTCTCGTTCTCGACGACCTTGTACGGCCCCGAGGAGACCGGGTGCTCCTCGTACTTCGCTCCGGTGTCCTTGGCCTTGGGGACGGGGGCGAACTGGGTCTGGGTGGCGACGAAGGGGAACTCGCCCTCGGGCTTCTTCAGCTTGAAGACGATGGTCCGCGGGTCGGGGGTGACGATGGAGGCGAGGCCCTTGGAGTCCTTGTAGGGGCCCTGGTAGGTGTCGCCGCCGATGAGCCAGTCGCGCAGGTAGGGGGCGCCGCCGGAGAGTTCGGCGGCGAAGGAGCGCTCGATGCCGTACTTGACGTCGGCGCTGGTGATCGGGGTTCCGTCCTCGTACTTCAGGCCGTCCTTGAGGGTGTACGTCCACTCGGTGGCGTCCTTGTTGGGGCGGCCGGTGTCGGTGGCGAGGTCGGGGACGACCTGGGTGCCGGCGGCCCCGGCCTCGCGGTTGCGGGTGGTGAGGGTGCGGAAGACGAGGGAGGGGACGTTGCCGCCGCCGGAGGTGTAGAGCCGGGCGGGGTCGAAGTCGCTCTGGGCCTCGGAGTTGAGGACGGTGAGCGTGCCGCCCTTCTGCGGTGCCGCGCCGGCGGTCCTGCCGGAGCCGGCCTTGTCGCCCGCCTCCTGGGGTCCGGCGCAGGCGGCGACGCCCGTGGTCAGGACGAGACCGGTGGCGGCGACGGCCAGGCGGCGCGAAAGAGCGGACGAAGGGCGCATGGGAAGGAGACCTCTCGCGTGAACTGCGGTAAGGGAAAAGGGAATTCCGCAGACGCGAGGAGAACACCGGAAGGGGGCGCGCCTGCGGGAATGCGGGCACGGCCGGAAAAGGGGGATCGGTCGCCGGCGCACACCCGGATGAACGGGTTCCCGGGCAGGAATGCGCCGGGAGGCGTCAGCGACAGAGAATGTCGGCGACGGTGTGTCCGGTCACGCCGAAGAGCGCCAGCTCAAGGGCGGCGCGATCGGAGACGGCGTGACGGTGCGACATGCCGAGAAATATCTACGAACGCCTGAACGATGTCAACGCGCCGAACGGTTTCCTGAGACAGGCGTCTCAGTATGTGGACCGCCAGGCTCAACTCCCCGGGTGCACCCAGGGGTTGGGGCGGCAGGCGATGTCGTCGATCTCCAGGGACTTCGTCTGCTGCTGCATCACCGGCGCCAGGGCGCCCGGCGTACGGCACGTCACATGGTTGTGGCCGAGCCGGTGTCCGACCTCGTGGTTGATGAGCATCTGCCGGTAGGCGTGCATCGCCTTGGGACCGAAGGTCTCGGAGCCCTGCGCCCAGCGGAAGGCGTTGATCATCACGCGTTCGGTGGAGGCCGAGTCGCAGGAGACGTTGTCGACGGTGGTGTCGAGACCGGACTTGGCGCACCACTTGCCGGTGGTGCCGGGGCTGGCGAGGGTGATGACGAAGTCGGGCTCGCCGCTGGAGATCCGCTCGAAGGTCATGGCGCCCTGACCGGCCCAGCTGCGCTTGTCGTTGAGGGTCTGCTGGACGGCCCGGGCGAAGAGCCCGGCGTCGAGGCCGAGGCCCTTCTCGACGTCCACCCGGTAGCGGTGCTTCTGTCCCGTCCCGGGCGCCTTGTCGAGCCCGGGCACCGCCTCGAAGTCGCCGGAGCCGGTGAGCTTCGGGTCGATCGGGAACTGGCGGGTCATCAACTGCTCGTACGTGGGCGCCGGCTGCCGTTTCACGGGGGCCGGGCTCGACGGGGTGATCCGCTCGTCGGAGCGGGAGGCGGAGTCCTGCGAGGCCCGCTCGGCGGGCTGCTGCGCGGCGCGGACGGCAGGGGCGCCGTCCTCGCGGTCGGCGACCTGGCCGGCGACGACGATCGCGAGGCAGGTGGTGACGGCGGCGGCCGCGATCCCGGTGAGCGCCCGGCCCTTGCCGCCCTTGCCCGGCGCCTCCTCGGCGCCGGTGCCGGCCGCGGGGGCGTCGGGGCCGGCGGGCGGGGCCGCGGCGGCCCGGCGCGGGCCGGGGATCAGGGGCGCGGTGCCGGTGGCGGGCCCGTACCGCTCGGGCGCGGGCCGGCCGGCCTCCTCGTGCGCGGGATGCCCGCCGCGGACCGGGATGCCGTGGGCGGGCGTGTGCGGCACACCGTGCGCGGGCGTGTCGAACGCGCCACCGCCGTAGCCGGGGGCGCGGTGGACGGGCGTGCCGTGCGCAGGGGTGCCGTGGGCGGGAGTCCCATGGGCAGGGGTGCCGTGGGCCGGGGTGCCGTGGGCGGCGGCCCGGTGGCTCGGCGTCCCCTGCGCGGGGGTGCCGTGCGCCGGGGTCCCGTACCCGGGCGGCGCGCTCTGCCCGGGGGCGCCGTACGCCGGAGCCCCGTACGCCGGAGTCCCCTGGGCGGGGGTGCCGTAGCCGTGGAGGGTGCCCTGGCCGCGGGTGGTGCCCCGGGCCGCGCCGTACTCGTCCGGACCGTCGGAGGCCCTGCGGCGCCGGCCGGTGCCCGCCCCGCCGTCGGCCGGCGGAGCGGGCACGGTGCCGCCCGTCTGCGTGCGCGCGGCGTCGGCCACCGGGGTGCGCCCGGTGTCGCCCACCGTGGGCGCGGGCCCCTTGCGACTATGTCGTCCCACCCCGGGTTCAGCTCCCGTCGTGCCGCGCGTCGTGGTTCGCGATCAGTTCCCGCGCGGCAGCGGCGACCGTCTCGGGGTACTCCATCATCGCCACGTGGCCGGCGTCGGGCAGGCTCAGCAGCCGCGAGCCCCGGAAGGCGGCGGCGGCCCTGCGGGCCATCCGGTACGAGACGAGCCGGTCACGGCCGCCGTAGATCAGGAGGGTGGGCGCGAGCACCCGCTCCGCCTGCCGCCACAGGCCGTGCTGGCCGCCGAGCGTATAGGCGTCGACGATTCCGCGCGAGGACCTGGCCATGGCGTCCCAGAAATAAGGGAGTTCCAGCCGGCGCTCCATCTCCTCGACGGCGTGCCGGAACCCCTCCTCGGTGACCTGTCCGGGATCCCCGTAACAGAGCGAGAGGACGCCGCGGACGCGCTGCTCGGCGGTCCAGTCCCGGGACAGATGGGCGAAGAGGCCCGCGACACCGGGCACGGCGAGCAGCGCCGTCGGCCAGGCGGTGCGCTGGGCGCGCAGCTCGGGCAGGGCCGGCGAGACGAGGCTCAGGGTGCGGACCAGGTCGGGACGGACCGCGGCGACCCGGGTGGCGACGGCGCCGCCCATCGAGTTGCCGAAGAGGTGGACCGGGCCGCGGCCGGAGGCGTCGAGCAGCCGGATGACGGCCCGGGCGTGCCCGGTGACCGAGTAGTTGCCGTCGTCGGGCGGCGGGGAGTCGCCGAAGCCGGGCAGGTCGACGGCCTCGCCGTCGACGAGGTCGGCGAGCAGCGGCATCAGCGCGGACCAGTTCTGCGAGGAACCGCCGAGGCCGTGCACGTACAGCGCGGGCGGCAGACCGGGGCGGCCGCCGGGCCGGGAGCGCACGGTGAGGGTGAGACCGGGGAGCGCGACGGAGCGGAGCTCCTCGCCGTCGGCGACCCGGACGGCGCGCGGACGCGGCGCCGGCGGAACGGTGTCGGCGGTCCGGGTTTCCGGCAGCTCGGTCGAGGACATGGCCGCAATATTACGAGACGATCACGCGCGCTCGGGTGTGGGTGCGGTCACAGGCCGCGTGGCGCCCCGCCCGGGCCCCCGCCGGCGGCGGCTCGGGTGCGGCGGGGCGCGCGGACTCCTACGCTCGTAGAGAGGGTCATCGGCGCGGGCGGCCGCCCGCGCGCGGGCAGGACGGAAGGAATCGCATGACTGTCGATCCGTCCGAGCCGGACACGTTCCCCGAGGAAGAGGGCGCCGTGCTCGACGAGGAAGTCCCGGAGGCCGACGCGGCCGAGCAGCACACGGAACTGCGTCCGAGGGAGGACGAACCGCTCAGCGACATCGACCACGAGGCGGCCGACGAGGGCGACGCCTCCGAGCAGGCGCGCGTCGTCACCCTCGACGAGGACGACTACCGCTGACGGCCGCCGGGCAGGCGCCCGGGACCGCCGCCGTCCGCCTTCGGCCGACGCCCGTCGCCGCGCACCGTGGACGGCTGTCGCCGACTACCGCTGATTTGTTCGGTTTAATCTTGAATAGCCTGTCGACCGCGGCGTCCGGTCCGTGAAATTCTGCGTCCGCACCGCGCACAGCCGGGTTACCCAAAAGTACGATGGCGGCGCGGCGCGACAGCGCACATGGATCGAATTCTTGGGAGGCCGCGTGAGCGCCATCGAGCAGACAGAGGCAGCACGCCCTCGCGGTACGCGGCTGCCGCGCCGTGCCCGGCGGAACCAGCTGCTCGGCGCGGCCCAGGAGGTCTTCGTCGCCCAGGGCTACCACTCCGCGGCCATGGACGACATCGCCGAGCGGGCGGGCGTCAGCAAGCCGGTGCTCTACCAGCACTTCCCCGGGAAGCTGGAGCTCTACCTGGCCCTGCTCGACCAGCACTGCGAGTCCCTGCTCCACGCGGTGCGCACCGCCCTCGCCTCCACCTCGGACAACAAGCTGCGGGTGGCGGCCACCATGGACGCCTACTTCGCCTACGTCGAGGACGAGGGCGGCGCCTTCCGTCTCGTCTTCGAGTCCGACCTCACCAACGAGCCGGCTGTCCGCGAGCGCGTGGACCGGGTGAGCCTCCAGTGCGCCGAGGCGATCTCCGAGGTCATCGCCGAGGACACCGGGCTGTCCACGGACGAGTCGATGCTGCTCGCGGTGGGCCTCGGCGGCGTCTCCCAGGTCGTCGCCCGCTACTGGCTCTCCAGCGAGTCCCCGATCCCCCGCGACACGGCCGTCTCGCTGCTCACCTCGCTCGCCTGGCGCGGCATCGCGGGCTTCCCGCTGCACCCGGTGGACGGTCAGCTGAGCGCCGAGGGCCACTGACCCTCCGGGCCCGCGCGCGTTCCGTTCCCCGTGGATGTTCGCTCCTGGCGTGCCCCGACCGGTCCGTGCGCGTCCCCTCACCGGGCTAGTGTGTGCAGCGTACGGCGCGGGATCATCGCGCAACGCTGACCGTTCGGAGGGACATAGCCGTGGAGGTCAAGATCGGCGTGCAGCACGCACCCCGGGAGATCGTTCTGGAGAGCGGGCAGTCCGCCGAGGACGTGGAGCGCGCCGTCGCCGACGCGCTGTCCGGCAAGGCGCCGCTGCTCAGCCTTGAGGACGACAAGGGCCGTCGGGTCCTGGTCCCGTCGGACAAGATCGCGTACGTGGAGCTCGGCGAGACCGCGGTGCGCCGGGTGGGCTTCGGCACGCTCTGAGCCGCGACTCCGCACGAGGAGGCCCGGAGGGACACCCGTCCCTCCGGGCCTCCTCGCGTGGCGCCCGCGGGTCTTCTCCCGACCGCCCGCGGGCCGTGCCGGGGCCGCTCGCGCGGACCCGCCCCGGGCCGCGCCCGGGCTCCGCGCGCGCCCGCGGTCCGGTCCTCCCCCGGGGCTCCGTCCGTACGGCCGTCCGGGTGTCCTCGCGAGGCCGCCCGGGGGCTTGCCGGGCGCGGCTCCCGGGCGCGCGGGCCCCGGAGGCGGGGCGCCCCACCGGGGCGCGGGGAGGATTGCGTTCCGGCGGCCCGGGGTAGAGGGGCCTTGACCGCACCACCCGCCCCGCACCCCTCGCGAGGTGACCCACCGTGTTCCTGGAAGCCCTCGGCTCCGCCCTGCTCGGACTCGCCCTGGCCTGGGCCGCCGCGCACCGCCTGCCCGACCGCCTCCCCGCCCGGAGGACCGTACTCCTGACCGGTGCGCTCGGCGCCGTCTTCGGCGCGCTCGTCACCCACGGGGCGCTCGGCCCCGGTCACTTCCTCGCCACCCTCGTCGGCGCCGCCGCGGTGGCGGCCGTCCTGCTCTCGCTGCTCGTGCGCCCGGCCGCCCGCCGGCTCCGCCGATCATCGCCCGCGGCGTACTGACCCGCCGCACCGCACGCGCGACGGCCGCGCGGACCTTCTCCACCGCGAAGTTGCCGTGCCCGGTGTCGTCGAGCACCGCCAGCACCAGG
>NZ_JBHVRX010000051.1:0-42514 GCF_042885515.1 Streptomyces sp. NPDC058052
GGCCCGCCCCGTCCGGGGCGCCCCGCGCCGGGCCCGGCCCGCCTACGCTCGCCGCATGAGCGACTTCCACCACGCCCTGCGGTCCCTGCGCGTCTGGGACACCGCACTGCCCTCCTTCGACCCGGCGACGGCGCCGCCCGAGCCGCTCGCGCTCTTCCACGCGTGGTTCCTCGCGGCGGTGGACGCCGGCCAGACGGAGCCGCACACGCTCTCGCTCGCGACGGCCGGCGAGGACGGGCGGCCGGACGTCCGGACCGTGATGCTGCACGACGCCGACGCGCGCGGCTGGCACTTCGCCTCGCACGCCACCAGCGCCAAGGGCCGCCAGCTCGCCGCCCGCCCGGAGGCCGCGCTCGGCTTCTACTGGCCGGTCCAGGGCCGCCAGGTCCGGGTCCGGGGCCATGTCACCACCGCGAGCCGCGAGGAGGCGTACGCGGACCTGCACGCCCGGACCACCGGCGCCCTCGCCGCCGCGCTCACCGGCCGCCAGAGCGAACCCCTCGCCTCCCCCGAGGCCCTCGTGGAGGCGAGCGACGCGGCCTGGCGCCGGGCCGAGGCCGAGCCGGACGCCGACGCCCCCACCTGGACGCTGTACGTGGTCGAGCCCGCCGAGGTCGAGTTCTTCCAGGGCGACGCCCGCCGCCGCCACCTCCGCCTCCGCTACCGCCGCGACCCCGGCGCCGCCTCCGGCTGGGCCAGGGAGCTGCTCTGGCCCTGAGGGCGCACCATGGAAAGGGAGGTGTGAGAACCATGGCCACCTACATGGACGTGCACCGCGGCATGGTCGGGATCACGGAGGAGCAGCTCCTGGAGGCCCACCGCGCCGACCTCGCCATCGAGAAGGAGGAAGGGGTCCACTTCCGGAAGGCGTGGGCGGACCCCGAGTCCGGCACCGTCTACTGCCTGTCGACGGGCCCCTCCGCCGACGCCGTGCAGCGGATCCACCAGCGGACCGGTCACGCGGCCGACGAGATCCACGAGGTGCCCCTCACGGTGTGAGCGCGGCCCGCGGGGGCGCCCCCCGGGGGGCGCCCCTACTCGTACTCCGTCCCGTACATCTCCTCGACCTCCCGCGCGAAGTCCCGCAGCACCGCGCGCCGTTTGAGCTTCAGCGACGGCGTGAGGTGCCCCGAGGTCTCGGAGAACTCGGTGGTCAGCACGCGGAAGGCGCGGATCGACTCGGCGCGCGAGACCAGCCGGTTGGCGTCGTCGACGGCCTTCTGCACCACCGCGAGCAGTTCCTCGTCGCGGGCCAGCTCCCACAGGGCCAGGTGGTCCTTCTGCCGCATCCGCCGCCAGTGGGTGAGCCCTTCGTGGTCGAGGGTGATCAGCGCGGAGACGTACGGCCGGTTGTCGCCGACCACCATGCACTGGGCGACCAGGGGGTGGGCCCGCAGCCAGTCCTCCAGGGGCGCGGGGGCCACGTTCTTGCCGGCGGAGGTGATGAGGAGGTCCTTCTTGCGGCCGGTGATCGTGAGGTAGCCGTCGTCGTCGAGGGAGCCGATGTCACCGGTGGGGAACCAGCCGTCGTCCGTGTACGGCACGGCGGTGCCGCGCTGCGCGTCCCAGTAGCCGGCGAAGACGTGCGGGCCGCGCAGCCACACCTCCCCGTCGTCCGCGATCCGCACCCCCGTGCCGGGCAGCGGCAGGCCCACGGTGCCGTTGCGGGGCGCGAGCGGCGGGGTGACGGTGGACGCGGCCGTGGTCTCCGTCAGGCCGTACCCCTCGAAGACCTCGACGCCCGCGCCCCGGAAGAACTCCGCGAGGCGCACCCCGAGGGGCGAGCCGCCGCAGACCACGTACCGCACCCGCCCGCCGAGCGCGGCCCGGATCCGCCGGTAGACCAGCGGGTCGTACAGGGCGCGGGCGGCCCGCACGGAGAGCGAGGGCGTCTCGGTCTGCCCGAAGCGGCGGGCGGCGCGGGCGGCCCGGTCGAAGGCGGCGCCCTTCCCTGCCCGTTCGGCGGTGGCCCGGGCCCGGTTGTAGACCTTCTCCATCACGTACGGGATGGCGAGGAGGAACGTCGGCCGGAAGGAGGCCAGGTCGTCGAGGAGGGCGTCGCCCTCGACGGAGGGGGCGTGCCCGACGCGTACCCGGGCCCGGACGCAGCCGACCGCGACCATCCGGCCGAAGACGTGCGAGAGCGGCAGGAAGAGCAGGGTGGACGGCGGCTCGCCGCCCTCGGGGGCGAAGACCGGGTGGAGGAGCTTGACCGCGTTGTCGACCTCGGCGAAGAAGTTGGCGTGGGTGAGGGCGCAGCCCTTCGGCCGGCCGGTGGTGCCGGAGGTGTAGACGAGGGTGGCGAGGGCGTCCGGGGTGAGCAGTCCGCGCCGGGCGGTCACCGTCTCGTCCGGCACCCGTTCCCCCGCCTTCCGCAGCTGGTCGACGGCCCCGGCGTCGAGGACCCACAGGTGGGCGAGGCCGGGCAGCTGGCGGCGTTCCGCGGAGACCGTCCGCCCCTGTCCGGCGTCCTCGACGACGCAGGCGACGGCGCCGGAGTCCTGGAGGATCCAGCGGGTCTGGAAGGCGGAGGAGGTCGGGTAGACGGGGACGGTGACGAGTCCGGCGGCCCAGGCGGCGAAGTCGAGGAGGGTCCACTCGTAGGTCGTCCGGGCCATCAGGGCGAGCCGGTCGCCGGGGCGCAGCCCGTGGGCGATGAGCCCCTTGGCGACGGCGTGCACCTCGGCGGCGAACCGGGCGGCGGTGACGTCCTGCCAGCCGCCCTCGGGGTCCCTGCGGGAGAAGACGGGGGCGTCGGGGTCCTGGCGGGCGTTGTCGTACGGGAGGTCGGCGAGCGAGCCGCGGTCCACCCGGGGCACGAGGGCGGGGGCGGAGACCTCCCGGACGCGGCCGTCGGCGCGGAGGAAGGCGAGGTCGGTCGACACGGGCGGCTCCTCGGTCTGCGCGATGAACGAAAGGTCGTGCGTCGTGGAGCAGAAGTGCGGCCGTGCGGTCGTGCGGTCGTGCGGTCGTGCGGTCGTGCGAAAGGCACAGATTTGACTAGCGGGTAACCTTACTGTGCGGTAAGGCTCAACGGGGAGACCAGCGCTCGTTTTTCATGAGGTTTCCGAGACCGGACCAGGCGAAGTTCATCAGCGTCGCGGCCGCCTCCCGCGCCGTCGCCCCGGGCGTCTCGTTGGCCCAGGTCGCCAGCGACTCCGCCGACCCGACCAGGGCCTGCGCCAGCGCCGCCGCGTCCCGCTCGCCGATGTCGACCGGCCCGTGCGCGGCCCGTGCCGCCTCCCCGATCAGTCCGGTCACGAACGCGGCGATCTCCTCCCGCATCCGCGCCGCCTCGGTCGCGAAGGGCTCCCCCTGGGTGCGCGCGTGCCGGCTGAGCACCGCCCAGGCGTCCGGATGGTCGGCGGCGTGGCCGAAGAACGCCAGCAGTCCCGCCCACAGCCGCTCGTCCGGCGGCACCGACACGTCGGTCACGACCTCGGCGACCGCGGCGAGCAGCGCCTCCGCCTCCCGCCGGATGCACGCGGTGAAGAGCTCCTCCTTGGAGTTCAGGTACAGGTAGACCAGCGGCTTCGACACCCCGGCCAGTTCGGCGATCTCGTCCATCGACGCCGCCTGGTACCCGTGCCGCGCGAAACACGCCACGGCGGCGTCCATCATCTGCCGCTCCCGCACGGCCCGCGGCAGCCTCTTGGTCCCCGCCACGCCTCTCTCCACCCTGCGTCCGCCTTGGTTTCCATGATCACCCGAACGCCCCGCAAAGCCTACGTGCCCCCCGCCCGGACGGGGGCGAGGGGCACGAAGGTGTACGGGGTGTGCGGGACGGGGTCAGGCCGCGGCGGCGACCGCCGTCTTCGGCTCGGCCTCGCGGGAGTCCTCGGGGCCGTCGATCGGGGACGCCGAGGCGTTCTCGTACGCGGTGAGGTCGAGGATCTTCTCGCGGGCGGAGACGATCACCGGGACGAGCGCCTGGCCGGCCACGTTGGTGGCGGTGCGGATCATGTCCAGGATCGGGTCGATCGCCATGAGCAGGCCGACGCCCTCCAGGGGGAGGCCCAGGGTGGAGAGGGTCAGGGTCAGCATGACCGTCGCGCCGGTCAGACCGGCGGTGGCCGCCGAGCCGATGACCGAGACGAAGGCGATGAGCAGGTACTCCTTGATGCCCAGCTGGACGTCGAAGATCTGCGCGATGAAGATCGCGGCGAGCGCCGGGTAGATCGCGGCGCAGCCGTCCATCTTGGTGGTGGCGCCGAACGGGACGGCGAAGGAGGCGTACTCCTTCGGGACGCCGAGGCGCTCGGTGACCTTCTGGGTGACCGGCATGGTGCCGACCGAGGAGCGGGAGACGAAGGCCAGCTGGATCGCGGGCCAGGCGCCCTTGAAGAACTGGAGCGGGTTCACCTTGGCGACGGTCGCGAGCAGCAGCGGGTAGACGCCGAAGAGGACCAGGGCGCAGCCGATGTAGACGTCGGCGGTGAAGGTCGCGTACTTGCCGAGGAGGTCCCAGCCGTAGTTGACGATCGCCTTGCCGATGAGGCCGGCGGTGCCGATCGGGGCGAGGCGGATGACCCACCACAGGGCCTTCTGGAGCAGTTCCAGGATCGACTCGGAGAGGGAGAGGATCGGCTGGGCCTTCTCGCCGAGCTGGAGGGCGGCGATGCCGGCGACGGCGGCCATGAAGACGATCTGGAGGACGTTCAGCTCGGTGAAGGGCGTGATGACGTCCGTCGGGATGATGCCGGTGAGGAAGTCGATCCAGCTGCCCTGGCCCTCGGGGGCCTTGCCGTCGGCCGGGGTGAGGCCGGTGCCGGCGCCGGGGTTGGTGAGCAGGCCGATCGTGATGCCGATGGCGACCGCGACGAGCGAGGTGATCATGAACCAGAGGAGGGTCTGCGCGGCGAGGCGGGCCGCGTTGTTGACCTTCCGGAGGTTGGTGATCGAGACGAGGATCGCGAAGAAGACGAGCGGGGCGACGGCCAGCTTCAGGAGCTGGACGAAGATGCCGCCGACCTGGATCAGGGTCTCCTTCAGCCAGGAGACGTCCTGGCTGCGGGCTATCCAGCCGAGCAGGACGCCGAGCACGAGACCGGCGACGATCTGGGCCCAGAAGGGGACCTTCGGTATCCGGGACGAGGGCTTGGCCTCGGTGGCGGACGCGGACGCGGACACGGACACACTCCACTGGGTTCGTATCGGGGGGAAACCCGAGGGACGGGGACGGGGGGTGCGGCACTCTCACGCGCTGTCGCGCGGGGGGCCGCTGCATGCTGCCGGGGAGGCGCGGGGCCTCAGGACTCGCGGCGACAACAGGCCGCGGACATACAGCGGCAGAGATCGACGTGCAGGCGCGCCACGAGCGGGATGCCCGGGGCGTCGAGGAGGCGCACTGCTGTCGTCATGGCCGATACGTTAACACTTGAACTTTGAGAACCTCAAAGCTGTTCTTTGAGATCGAGAACCGGACACGGGCGACCGAAACGCAGAACACCCCTGGTGGGAGCCGTGAAGCTCACACCAGGGGTGCGTGATCTGTGAGGAACCTTACGCGTTCCTTACGCAACTCCCCCACGCCCGAAGGCCGGAGGGGGACTACGTGACGGGCAGCCGGTAGCGCATCCGGTACCGGTGCGCCGCCTTCGTCATCAGCGTGGCTTCGATCGGCCGCCCGCCGTCCGTGTGGACCACCCGGAAGGCGACGAGGACCGGCATGTCCTTCGGGAGTTCCAGCGCCACGACTTCCTCCTCCGTCGGAATCTCGGACGACAGCTCGTCCACGAACTCACGCGGAGGGAAGCCCATCGCGGCGAGGAGCGCCGGCGTGCCGCCCCGGATCCGCCGCGCCTCCAGCACCGCCGTGCCCTCGACCAGGCTCAGCGGGTAGTACGACCGCACGAGTTCGGTCGGCTCCTCGTCCAGGAGCAGGAGCTGCCTGCGGAGCACGGCCCGCTCGCCACCCTCCATCCGCAGCGCCTCCGCCACTTCCACCGGCGGGACGACGACCTCGACACCGAGGAGCTGGACGCGCCCGGCCTGCCGCCGCTTCGCGGCCTCGGACAGCCACGGATACGTCTCGCCCGGCCCGGCCGGTCTCATGTAGGCGATCGGCTCGACGGAATCCTGCGCGTGCTGCCGCACATACACGCCCTTGCCGGGCAGCCCTTCGAGGAGCCCCTCGGCCTTCAGCATCTGGAGCGCCTTCTGGACGGTCGTGTTGGCCACACCGCCGTACTGCTCCATCAACTCGGCCGTCGAGCCGAGCTTGCTCCCTGGGGAAAGGTCGCCACGGGTGATCCTCCGCCGGAGCTCCGCCGCGATCTTCTGGTGCGGCGACCTGGGGTCCTTGAACTCCTTCACTCTCACACGCTCCGCTCTCCGAGCCGGTACGTGAGGTGCCTGCCGGCCGGCATGGTCATCAGGGCCGCCTCCACCGGGGTCCCGTCGGCGGTCTTCGTCAACCTGAGCAGCCGGAGCACAGCGCTCCCCTCGGCGAGCCCCAGGTGCCCGCACTCCTCCTCGCCGGCCAGGGCGGCGCTCACGTCCTCGACGACCTCGGCACCGGCGTACCCCAGCCCCTTGAGCAGGGTGACAGCCCCACCGGGCACCTTGCGGGGCTCCGCCAGGGGCGTGCCTCCGGCCACGGACAGGGGGAAGTAGGAATCGGCCAGCTCCACAGGCCGGTCGTCCAGCAGGATCAGCCGACGCCTGACCACCACCCGCTCACCGGCGGGCAGCCCCAGCGCCACACGGACGACCTCGGGAGCCTCCACCTCGCCTGCATGGAGCAGCCGCTGACCGCCGCGGCGCCCGCGACGGGCGGCCTCCTCGGTCCACGCGTCGCTCCGGCCGGGCTCACGCGGGGCCAGGTACGGCGCGGTCTCGCTGATCCACGCATCGCCCGACATGCTCTTCCCTCCGGCCGGCTCACTGTTGGAACCCCACCCGCTCCTCCAGCGGACGGTCCGCGACATCGCGAACGGCAGCGAAGGGGTACTGACGGCGGTCACGCGCGAGTGGCACGGGGGGCGACTTCTCCACATCGCCCACCTCCGGCCCGCCGCCGGCGCCACCTGGACCACAGTGGTCGGCAACATCCGCCCCACCCTGCGCCGCAACGCACCCGCCGCCGGGGCGCCGGGGCCTGACGGGACCGCTTAGAGCGCGTCCTCGCGGGTGCGGTTCTCGTGGAGGCGGCCCTTCGCGCGGTCGACCTTCTCGACGATGTCGGCGCTCAGGGTGTCGCGCTGCTTGCGCAGCAGGACGAAGCTCAGCGGGGCCGAGACGACGATCGAGAGGAGGAGGACCCAGAGGAGGTTGGAGTCGCCGAGGCCGCGCGGCAGCGCGCCGACGTAGACGAGACCCCACAGGGCGAGGAAACACCCGGCGAAGATGCCGAGCCGCATCAGCGAGTAGCGGAGCATGACCCACTCTTTCGTTCCGAGGTTCCGAACCTTCCCATTACGGGACGAGCGCCCCCCAGTGAAGCACGGCGCGGCGCGCCCACCGGAGGCGGGGTCGGGGCGGGCGCGGCGGGGGCGGTGCGGGGCAGGGGTGGCCGAAAGCCCTTGAGCCCCAGCCGAGGTAATAGTTACGATGCCATCATGACCCTTACCTTCGAGGCCGACCCGTCGGTCGACCAGGCCCTGACCGACGGCATCCTCGCCCTCTGGGCCGACGTCTCCAACGCGGGCGGGGCCGTCGGCTTCGTCCCGCCCGTCACCCCCGAGGAGATCCGACCCTCCCTCCTCCAGCACCTCGCCGGCATGGCCCAGGGCAGCCACCGGCTCGTCGTCGGCCGGGACGAGGACGGCGAGGTCGCCGCCACCGCGTTCTTCGGCTTCAACAGCCACCGGCTGATGACCCACTGGGTGTGGCTGTACACGGTGATGGTCCACCCGGAGCACCAGGGCAAGGGGTACGGCCGCGACCTGATGGCCGCCGTGGAACACACCGCCCGCACCGCCCCCGGCTTCGAGGCGATCGAGGCCATCCGGCTCGGCGTCCGCGGCGGCACCGGCGCCGACTCCTTCTACGCGAAGGCCGGCTACAAGGAGGTCGGGCGCGTCCCCGGCGCCATCCGCGTGGCCCCCGGCGACGACCGCGACGACATCACCATGCTGCTCCCCCTGACCTGACGCACCTGAAGGCCGGACGGACCGGACGGACCGGACGGACCGGACGGCGGGCACGGAAGAGGCCCGGCGGGGATCCCCCGCCGGGCCTCTTCGTCGTGCGGTGCTCGGACCCGCGCCGGACCCGCGCCGGACCCGCGTCAGACCCGCATCGCCTGCGGCGTCTCGCGCCGGTCCGCGTCCGGACCCGGGTACTCGCGGATGATCTCGTACCGGGTGTTCCGCTCGACCGGCCGGAAGCCGGCGTCGCGGATCAGCTCCAGCAGGTCCTCACGGGTGAGCTTGTTCGGCGTGCCGTAGTTGTCGGCGTCGTGCGTGATCTTGTACTCGACCACCGAGCCGTCCATGTCGTCGGCACCGTGCTGGAGCGCGAGCTGGGCGGTCTGCACGCCGTGCATGACCCAGAAGACCTTGACGTGCGGCACGTTGTCGAAGAGCAGCCGGGAGACCGCGAAGGTCTTCAGGGCCTCGGCGCCGGTCGCCATGGTGGTGCGGGCCTGGAGCTTGTTGCGGACCTTGCCGTCCTGCATGTCCACGAAGTCGTGCTGGTAGCGCAGCGGGATGAAGACCTGGAAACCGCCGGTCTCGTCCTGGAGCTCCCTCAGCCGCAGCACGTGGTCGACGCGGTGGCGCGGCTCCTCGATGTGCCCGTACAGCATCGTCGAGGGGGTCTTCAGGCCCTTCTCGTGGGCGAGGCGGTGGATCCGGGACCAGTCCTCCCAGTGGGTGCGGTGGTCCACGATGTGCTGCCGGACCTCCCAGTCGAAGATCTCGGCGCCGCCGCCGGTCAGCGACTCCAGGCCGGCCTCGATCAGCTCGTCGAGGATCTCGGAGGCCGACAGGCCGGAGATGGTCTCGAAGTGGTGGATCTCGGTGGCGGTGAACGCCTTGAGGGAGACGTTCGGCAGCGCCTTCTTCAGCTCGGAGAGCGAGCGCGGGTAGTACCGCCAGGGCAGGTTGGGGTGGAGCCCGTTGACGATGTGGAGCTCGGTGAGGTTCTCGTTCTCCATCGCCTTGGCGAGACGGACGGCCTCCTCGATGCGCATCGTGTACGCGTCCTTCTCGCCCGGCTTGCGCTGGAAGGAGCAGTAGGCGCAGGAGGCCGTGCAGACGTTGGTCATGTTCAGATGCCGGTTGACATTGAAGTGGACCACGTCGCCGTTCTTGCGGGTCCTGACCTCGTGGGCCAGCCCGCCGAGCCAGGCGAGGTCGTCGGAGTCGTAGAGGGCGATGCCGTCCTCGCGGCTCAGCCGCTCACCGGCGAGCACCTTCTGCTCCAGCTCCCGCTTGAGCCCAGCGTCCATCTCCGGCCGCCTCCCATGTATCCGACGAAATCAGGCTTCACCCACCGTACTCTCAGCCCTCTTCAGGCAGGTCCCCGACCCGGTTCTCCCACTTGGTGGAGAGGACGATCGTGGTGCGGGTGCGGGAGACGCCCTTGGTGCCGGAGAGGCGGCGGATCGTCTTCTCCAGGCCGTCGACGTCACTGGCGCGGACCTTGAGCATGAAGGAGTCGTCGCCGGCGATGAACCAGCAGTCCTCGATCTCGGCGAGGTCCTTCAGACGGCGGGCCACGTCCTCGTGGTCGGCGGCGTCGGAGAGCGAGATGCCGATGAGGGCGGTGACGCCCAGGCCGAGGGAGGCGGCGTCCACGGTGGCGCGGTAGCCGGTGATGACCCCGGCCGCCTCCAGGCGGTTGATGCGGTCGGTGACGGAGGGGCCGGAGAGCCCGACGAGCCGGCCCAGCTCGGCGTACGAGGCGCGGCCGTTCTCGCGCAGGGCCTGGATGAGCTGCCTGTCCACGGCGTCCATAGGTATACGACCTTCCATTGTCCAGCGATACCGCAAGTTTAGGTGTAGAATCTAAGGCATGCAGGGCCACCACCCTGCGAATCTTTCAGCAGATCAAAGACGATCTTTCAGGAGTGAGAACACCGTGTACACGATCGAGATGGCCTACGCCCGTATGCGCGAGCTGCAGGACCTGGCCAACCGCTCGCGTGCCCACCAGCCCACCGCCGCCTCGAAGCGGGCCTCGAAGAAGGCCGCGAAGAAGCGCTAACCGGCACGGGGAACCCCCGGAGCTCCTCCTCCGAGTTCCCCCCGCCACCGGCGGTACAGCTCGTGCGGCACCCCTGCCGCGTCGAGCACCCGCCCGGCGACGAAGTCCACCAGATCCTGGATGTGCGTCGCCCCCGCGTAGAACGCCGGAGAGGCGGGCAGCACCACGGCGCCCGCCTCGTCCAGCGCCACCATCTGCTTCAGCGTCTGCCCGCTCAGCGGGGTCTCCCGCACCGCGACCACCAGCGGACGCCGCTCCTTGAGCGTCACGCTCGCCACCCGCTGCAACAGGTCCTTCGACAGACCGAGCGCCACTCCCGCCACCGCGGCGGTCGAGGCCGGCACGATCAGCATCCCCTTCGCCGGGTACGACCCCGAGGACGGCCCCGCCGCCAGGTCGCCGGCCGCCCAGTACCGCACGTCGCTCACGTCCACGTCGCCGTACGCGTCCGGCTTCCCGTCCGCGCCCCGCGCCAGCCACGCCGCCAGGTCCTCGCGCCAGTGCGCGTCACGGAACGGGATCCCCGTCTCGTCGAGCAGCGTCAGCCGCGAGGCGCGCGACACCACCAGGTCGACGCTCTCCCCCGCGGCGAGCAGCCCCCTCAGCACGGACGCGGCGTACGGCGTCCCCGACGCCCCGGAAACCCCCACGACCCACGGGGTGCGCTTGCCGTCGTTCATGGCGCCGAGCCTAGAGGGTGAGCCCGCGGACCAGCAGGTCGAGCAGGGCGCAGACGAAGAGGGAGATCCCGATGAAGCCGTTGGTCGTGAAGAACGCCCTGTTCAGGCGCGACAGGTCGTGCGGCTTCACGATCGAGTGCTCGTAGCAGAAGGCCGCCGCCACGATCACCAGGCCGGCCCAGAAGAAGATCCCGGCGTCCGTCGCGAGCGCGTACCAGACCAGCAGCCCGGTGGTGACGACCGCCGAGGCGCGGGCTCCCCAGAGCGCCGCCGGGATGCCGAAGCGGGCCGGCACCGACATCACGCCGTGCGCCCGGTCCGCCTGCACGTCCTGGCAGGCGAAGATCAGGTCGAAGCCGCCGATCCAGATGCCGACCGCGAGGCCCAGGATCACCGCGTCCCAGGACCACTCACCGGTCACCGCGAGCCAGGCCCCGATGGGCCCTATGGCCTGGGCGAGGCCCAGGATCGCGTGGGGGAAGTTCGTGAACCGCTTGCCGTAGGGGTAGACGACCATCGGGATGACGGCCAGCGGCGCGAGCGCCAGGCAGAGCGGGTTCAGCAGCGCGGCGGCGCCGAGGAAGACGACGACCGCGATCCCGGCCCCGGTCCACGCGGACCGCACCGACACCGCGCCCGTGACCAGCTCCCGGCCGGCCGTGCGCGGATTACGCGCGTCGATCTCCCGGTCGATGATCCGGTTGCAGGCCATCGCGAAGGTCCGCAGGCCCACCATGCAGACGGTGACGAGGAAGAGCGTCCACCAGTGGATCCGCCGGTCCAGCTGGAACATCGCGGTGAGCGAGGCGATGTAGGCGAAGGGCAGCGCGAAGACCGAGTGCTCGATCATCACGAGTCTGAGGAACGCCTTCGTACGCCCCGGCTGGGCGCCCGGGACCGCGGCCGTGGTCACAGCCCGTACTCCTTCCAGCGGCGGTCCACCAGGGCCGCCGTCGCCGGGTCCGACTCCACCATGTCCGGCCAGCCGCCGTCCCGGGTGTAGCCCTCCTCCGGCAGCTTCTTCGTGGCGTCGATGCCCGCCTTGCCGCCCCAGAACTGCTGGTAGGAGGCGTGGTCGAGGTGGTCGACCGGGCCCTCGACGACCGTGAGGTCGCGGGCGTAGTCGGTGTTGCCGAGCGCGCGCCAGGACACCTCGTGCAGGTCGTGCACGTCGCAGTCCTTGTCGACCACGATGATCAGCTTGGTCAGCGACATCATGTGGGCGCCCCAGATGGCGTGCATGACCTTCTGCGCGTGCTTCGGGTACTTCTTGTCGATCGAGACGATCGCGCAGTTGTGGAAGCCGCCCGACTCCGGCAGGTGGTAGTCGACGATGTCCGGCACGATGATCTTGAGGAGCGGCAGGAAGAAACGCTCCGTCGCCCGGCCCAGCGGCCCGTCCTCGGTCGGCGGCCGGCCGACCACGATCGACTGGAGCAGCGGACGCTTGCGCATCGTCACGCAGTCGATCTTCAGCGCGGGGAACGGTTCCTGCGGCGTGTAGAAGCCGGTGTGGTCGCCGAAGGGGCCCTCGGGGAGCATCTCGCCCGGCTCCAGCCAGCCCTCGATCACGACCTCCGCGTTGGCGGGGACCTGGAGCGGCACGGTCTTGCAGTCGACCATCTCGATCCGCTTGCCCTGCACGAAGCCGGCGAAGAGGTACTCGTCGATGTCGCCGGGGAGCGGGGCGGTGGAGGCGTACGTGACGGCCGGCGGGCAGCCGAAGGCGATCGCGACCGGCAGCCGCTCGCCGCGCTCGGCGGCGACCGCGTAGTGGTTGCGGCTGTCCTTGTGGATCTGCCAGTGCATGCCGATGGTGCGCTTGTCGTGGCGCTGGAGCCGGTAGAGCCCCAGGTTCCGCACGCCGGTCTCGGGGTGCTTGGTGTGGGTGAGGCCCAGGTTGAAGAAGGAGCCGCCGTCCTTCGGCCAGGTGAAGAGCGCGGGGAGGAGGTCGAGGTCGACGTCGTCGCCGCTCAGGACCACCTCCTGCACGGGGGCGTCCTTCACCTTCTTCGGCGGCACGTGGACCATCGAGCCCAGCTTGCCGAACGCCTCCCGGACGCCGACGAAGCCGTGCGGCAGCTCGGGCTTGAGCAGCCCGCCGATCTTCTCGCTGATCTCCTCGTACGACTTCAGGCCGAGGGCCTTGAGGAGCCGGCGGTCGGTGCCGAACACGTTCATCGCGAGGGGCATGGAGGAGCCCTTCACGTTCTCGAAGAGAAGCGCGGGCCCTCCTGCCTTGTTCACCCGGTCGACGATCTCCCCGACCTCCAGGTACGGGTCGACTTCGGCCTTGATGCGCTTGAGGTCGCCTTCGCGCTCCAGGGCCCTGAGCAGCGAGCGGAGATCGTCGTAAGCCATACGGGCAAGTATCGGTCACCGGCTACGCTGGAGTTGTCACCGGGGCCGACTCGACGCGCCCCCGCCACCGCTTCCAGGGGGCCGTCCCACATGCTCAGGGCACTGATGATCATCCTGCCGCTGGCGCTGACGATCTATGCGTTCATCGACTGCCTGAACACGCCCGAGGACGAGGTCAAGCACCTGCCCAAGGTGGTCTGGGTCATCATCATCCTGCTGTTCTGGGTGGTCGGACCGATCGTGTGGCTCTTCGCCGGCAAGACCCGGCAGCCCACCGCCCGCGGCGCGCGCGGCGGCGGCGGCTGGGTGGCCCCGGACGACAACCCCGAGTTCCTGAAGTCGCTCTCCGACGAGAAGGCCGACGAGGACCGCCGCCGGGACGACGCGCTGTTCAAGGACTGGGAGGACGACCTGAAGCGCCGCGAGGACGAGCTGAAGCGGCGCGAGGACGGCGGCGAGGAGAAGGACGCCTGATGGAGCCGCGCCCTCCCCGCCCCTCCGCTCCGGACGCCTGATGGAGCTGCGGCTCCTCGCCACCTTCGAGAAGGTCGCCGAGGTCCTCTCCTTCACCCGCGCCGCCGCCGAGCTCGGCTACGCCCAGTCCAGCGTGACCTCCCAGGTCCGCGCCCTGGAGTCCTCCCTCGGCACCGAGCTCTTCGAGCGGCTCGGCGGCCGGATCCGCCTCACCGAGGCCGGCGAGCGGCTGCTGCCGTACGCGCGCCGCATGGCCGAACTGGCCGAGGAGGCACGGGCGGCGGTGGCCGCCGGGGAGCCCGCCGGGACCATCACCATCGGGACCATGGAGTCCCTCACCACCTACCGGCTCCCGCCGCTCCTGGAGTACGTCCACCACCGCCATCCGGCCGTCCGGCTCGCGCTGCGCCCCACGCTCGGCGACGCGACCCGGCAGGCGCTGCGCCAGGGCACGTACGACCTCGGCTTCCTCATGGAGGCCGGGACCGACCACGAGGGCCTGGAGTCCGAGGTGCTGGCGCCCGAGCCGCTGGCCCTGGTCGCCGCCCCCGGGCACCCGCTCGCGGGCCGCGCCGGGCTGACCGCCGCCGACCTCGCCTCCACCGGGCTGATCGGCACCGAGCCGGGCTGCGCCTACCGGGACCTCTTCGAGGCGGAGCTGGCCGGGTCCGGGGCGGAGTTCCTGGAGTTCGGCACCATCGAGGCGAGCAAGCGGGCGGTGGCGTCCGGGCTCGGGATCGCGCTGCTGCCCCGGATCACCGTCCAGGAGGAGCTGGCGTCCGGGGTGCTGGTGGCGCTGGACTGGGAGGCGCCGTTCGCGCTCTTCACGCAGCTCGCGTGGCGACGGGGGAAGCGGCTTCCGGCGCACGTGCGGTTGTTCGTGGAGCAGGCGCGGCGGCTCGCCCGAGAGTGACCTTGAGGCTGGCCAGGACGATCAGCGGGACGCCGAGGGCCTGGACGAGCCCGATGTGGTGCCCGTACACCGCCCAGTCGACGCCCATCGCGACCGCCGGGTAGGTGAAGGCGAGCACCGCGATCTTCGGGGTGGGCAGCTTGGCGTAGGCGGCGTACATGAGGACGTACATCAGCCCGGTGTGGATCAGCCCGAGCCCGGCCAGCCACACCCATCCGGTGCCGAGTCCGGAGACGGCGCCGAGGTCGGCGAAGGGCAGCAGCAGCGGCACGCCGGCGGCCACCTGCACCAGGGCGATCAGGTGCGGCCGTACGCCGGTGATCCGCTTGGTCACGAAGGTGGCGAGCGCGTAGAGGACGGCGGCGGCGAGGGCGTACCCCAGCCCCGCCAGGGAGGCGGCGTCGCCCGGCCGCACCCCGGAGACGAGGACCAGGCCCGCGAAGGCGACCCCGAGCCAGCCGAGCTTCCCGGCCGGGATCCTTTCCCGCAGGAGGAGCGCGCCGAGCAGCACCAGGAAGAACGGCTGCGTGTGATAGACGACGGTGGCCAGCGAGATCGACGTCGCCGCGTACGCCTCGAACAGGAAGACCCAGTTGAAGACGATGAAGACGCCGCCGAGGACGGCGAGTCCGAGCGTCCGCGCGGTGAAGCCGTGCCCGGTGAAGTAGCCGCGGGCCAGGCTGTACAGGCCGAGCGCGACCGCCCCGAAGAGGCACCGGAAGAACACGACCTCGAAGGGCGAGGCGCCGGACTCGACGACGAAGACGCCGAGGGTGCCGGACAGCACCATGGCGAGGGTCAGTTCGAGGGTTCCCCTGGTCTCGTTTCTCATGCCGGCGACGCTACGGACGGGGGCGCCGGCGGGTCCACGGGCCACTGGGGCGTCCTTCCGATGGGGCCCATCGGAAGAATCGATGCGCTGGAGCGGAATACCCGCGCGCGAAGGCTAGTTGGCAGGGGAACAGGCCCGCCCGCGCGTATCCACGAACCAGGAGCACCCATGCCCCTCGACACGACCCCCGGCCCGGACCGCTCGTTCCTCTTCGTCCTCGGCAGCTCCCGCGCCGACGGCAATTCGGAGCTGCTGGCCCGTGAGGCCGCCGCCCATCTGCCCGCCGGTGTCCGGCAGCGCTGGGTGGACCTCAACGGCCTGGCGCTGCCGGACTTCCAGGACGGCCGGCACGAGACCGCCGGCCACCGGGCCGGCGAGGTCGAGGAGGAGCTGCTTCGGGCCACCGTGGAGGCCACCGACGTCGTCATCGTCTCCCCGCTGTACTGGTACAGCCTCTCCGCGCAGACCAAGCGCTACCTCGACTACTGGTCGGGCTGGCTGAACGTGCCGGACTCGGACTTCAAGGAGCGCATGGCGGGCGGCACCCTGTGGGGCGTCACGGCCATGGCCGACGACGACCACGCGGTCGCCGACGGCCTGGTGACCGGCCTGAGCCTGTCGGCCGCCTATCTCCGGATGCGCTTCGGCGGCGTCCTGACCGGCACGGGCTCCCGCCCCGGCCGCGTCCGCGCCGACGAGCGCGCGATGACCGACGCCCGGACCTTCTTCGCCCGCGAGGCCCCCTTCGCCCGCTTCCCGTACGAGGAGGAGGTCGGCGCGGTCGCCTGACCCCGCGCCGACCCGCGTCCCTCGCCCCGCTAGGGCGAGCCCTGCGGCGGCAGCGCGTGGCAGGCGCACCCGCACACGAGGTAGCGGACCCCCGGTACGCCGCTGTCGCGGGGCGCGTGGTCGCGGCAGCGGTCGTGGCGGCCGACGATGCAGCGAGGTGAGCGGAACTCCGGATCGGGACCGGGCTCCGGCACCAGGGCGCGGGTCAGCAGCGACGCGCTCACCGCGTCGGCGATCTCCGGCGTCACCCACCAGCCGTCGCCCGCGCGGTCGCGGTGCAGGCCGTCGTGGCCGACGGCGAGCACGCACACGGATCCGCCCCACACCGGGCGGACCGCCTCGGCGACGGCGTACACGGACCGGCGGGCCCCGCAGCGGCTCATCGGGCGGCCCCCGCGTGGATGTTCCGGCGGTCGACGTCCACCCCGACCGTCGCCAGCCACAGGGTCCGCCTGCGGCGGCGCTGCACGGCCGTCACGTAGGGGCGCTCCAGGGGCGACCGGGAGCCGTCGAGCGGCGCCGCCTGCTCCCGGGCGTAGGGGGACCGCCGCCGGACGGGGGCGCGGTGGCGCGGCGCGGGGGCCGGGCGCGCAGGGCGCGCAGGGCGGGGCCGGTGCCTGCCGGTGGGCGGCAGGGTCAGCATGAGCAGCCAGAGCAGGAGGGGGATCAGGGCGCGCGCGATAGGGTTCCGCACGTCATCAACTCCGTTGGTAGTTGGTGGCCATGCCCCGGGGCCGTTCCAGCGGTCGCCGGGGTCTTCTGTGTGCCTCACAACGTAGCCCGCGCTACACCTTGCTACAGAGTCATACAGCTAGATCCATCCAAACGTGTCTTAGTATGACTATCTAGTGTTGACGTATGAGCCTTGACCCGCAGTCGGGACGACCGCTGTACAAGCAACTGGCCGACCTGATCGCAGCGAAGATCGCGAGCGGGGAGTACGCCCCCGACCGGATGGTCCCGGCACCCGCCCGCCTCGCCGAGGAGCACGGCATCGCCGTACTGACCGCCCGTCGTGCCATACGGGAGCTCGCCGACCACGGACTCGTCTACACCGTGCCCGGCAAGGGGTCCTACGTCACGCCGGTCGGGGGCACCGTCCCTCGCGCCACGGGTGATCCCGGCACCCCGGCGGGGAAGAGTCCCCGCATGGACCATGGACTGGCCCGCCAGTGGCTCGCCACCGCTCTGGACGAGGCTCGTGCCGGGCTCGGCGAGGGCGGCGTCCCGATCGGGGCCGCGCTCTACGGCGCGGACGGGACGCTGCTCGGGCGCGGGCACAACCGGCGCGTGCAGGACGGGGATCCGTCGGCGCACGCGGAGACCGACGCGTTCCGCGCGGCGGGGCGCCGGCGCTCGTACCGGGGGACGACGATGGTGACGACGCTCTCGCCCTGCTGGTACTGCTCCGGCCTGGTGCGGCAGTTCGGGATCTCGCGGGTGATCGTCGGGGAGGCGCGGACCTTCCACGGTGGGCACGACTGGCTGGCGGAGCACGGCGTCGAGGTCCTCGTGCTGGACGATCCCGCCTGCGCCGCGCTGATGCGGGAGTTCATCGACGCCCGCCCGGACCTGTGGAACGAGGACATCGGCGATGAGTGAAGCGAGCCTGCCCACGATCGACCTGGCCCGTGACCCGGGGCCGCAGCTGCCCGCCGTGGACCGGGCCCTGCGCGAGGCCGGGTTCCTGCTGGTCGCGGGGCACGGGGTCGACCCGGCGCTGCGGGCGGACATCCGCGAGACGGCCCGCGCCTTCTTCCTGCTGCCCGACGCCGTCAAGGAGCCCTACGCGGTGCGGGTCGGCGGGCGGGGCTGGCTCGGGCCCGGCGCGGAGGCCAACGGGTACGCGGAGGGCACGGCGACACCGCCGGACCTGAAGGAGTCGCTGTCCTTCGCGGCGGAGGAGCCGACCGGGGACCCGGCGGTGGACGCCGAATGGTTCCTGCCGAACACCTGGCCCGCCGAGGTGCCCCGGCTGAAGCCGCTGGTGGAGACGTATCTGGCGCAGATGAAGGCGCTGTCGGACCGGGTGCTCGACCTGCTCGGGGTGGCGCTCGGCGAGGAGCGGGACTTCTTCACCCGGCACACCGGCCACCCCACCTTCGGCTTCAACATCAACTGGTACCCGGGGCGGGAGCGGACGGGCGTCCCGGAGCCCGGCCAGTTCCGGATCGGCCCGCACACGGACTTCGGCACCGTCACCGTGCTGGACCGGCAGGCGGGCAAGGGCGGGCTCCAGGTCTTCTCGGACGCCGGCGGCTGGCAGGACGCGCCCCACGATCCCGCCGCCTTCACCGTCAACATCGGCGACCTGATGGCGGGCTGGACCGGCGGACGGTGGCGTTCGGGACGGCACCGGGTCCTGCCGCCGCCGGCCGACGCGCCCGGCGAGGAGCTGATGTCGCTGGTGTACTTCTACGAGTGCACGCCCGGGACGACGATCCACGGCATCGAGTCCCACCGGTACCTGCGGGGCCGCCTCGACAGCATCGCCACGGACTGACAACACCTCAGCAACAGACTCGAAAAGCCTCTCCAGTTCCCAACACGCCGTCGATATCCTTGAGTTGACTGCGACGGGGGTGGCGGGTGCACAGAGAGCTGTACGGCCGCGAGGCGGTTCTGGAGGCGCGCGGACTCGCCGCGCGGCTCATCGGGCTCGGACCGTACGGCCACGGGCGCGTGCCGTACGAGCACGGCGAGGACCCGCCGGTCACCGTCTTCACCGGCGGGCGCGGCATGGGCAAGACCGTGCTGCTCAAGGAGGTCCGCAACCGCTACCTCGGCTTCACGCCGCTCGCCCTCCTCGACTGCGCCGCCGTCGAGGAACCCGCCGACCACGGCGCCGGCTGGTCCCCCGTCACCGGCGCCCTCGCCGAGGTCGCCGTCCAGCTCGGCCGGCGCGGCGACGCCGTCAAGCCCGTGCCGTTCCCCCGCCTCTCGCTCGGTCTCGTCGCCGTCACCTCGGTGGGCTGGACCCGGGAGGACGACGAGCGGGCCCGCCGCGACCTGCTGCGGCTCGGACCGCTGCTCGCCACCGTCGACGCCGGCCGGGCCGCCGCGGCCGCCTGGGTCGGCCGGGTCCTCGCCAAGCTGGCCGGCACCGCCGCCGAGGCCGGCGCCCCCTTCGCCGGGCTGGTCGCCGAGGCGACCGTCGAGACCGTCGTCGAGGAGTTCTTCAGCCGTTTCCGGCAGGCCCCCGAGGACTGGTTCGGCGGCTACCGCAACGCCGGCGGACGCGGCCGCGCCGGACTCCAGCAGCTCGCCGTCGACTTCGGACAGGGCGGGCCGCGCCGCGAGGAGGCCGAGGCGTTCCTCGCCCTCACCCTCACCGAGGACCTGCTCCGCGCCTACACGGGACTGCGCCGCGGCAGCCGCGTCGGCCGGCCGCTGCTCCTCCTCGACAACGCCCACGAGCCGGTCGGCCGCGCCCTCGTCGAACCGATTCTGCGCGCCCGCGCCGACGGCCGCCGCGACCACACCGTCGTCGTCGCCGCCTCCCGGTTCCACGAGCACGAGACCCTCCGCCACGCCACCCGCGTCCGGCTGCCCGAGACCGCCCACCGCGCCCCCTGCCCCCGCACCAGCAGGGTCGGCTCCGGTCTCCTCGCCGTGGACCTCACCCCGCTCACCCCCACCCAGACCCGCGCCGCCTTCGACCGCCACGACCCCGCCGACCGCACCCCCGCCGACCTCTCCCGGGCCGTCCACCGGCTCACCGGCGGCCGCCCCCTCGGCGTCGACCTGCTCGCCCGCGCCGCCGGCGAGGCCCCGCCCGCCGTCCGCGCCGCCCTCACCCCCGGCGGCCTCCTCGACCTCACCGTGGAACTCCGCGAGGACGCCGCCCCGGTGCCGGTCGCCCCCGCCCTGCTCGCCGCCCTCCTCCCGGTCCCCAGGACCGGCCCCTACGTCGTCCTGGCCGCCGCCCACGACGAGGAGTCCGCCCGCCGCCTCGCCCAGGCCCGGCTGCCCGCCGAGTCCCTCGACGGCGACGTCGCCCTCCGGGTCCGCGACCGGCTCCGCGCCGAGCACTGGTCCGACCACCCCGGCCGCTTCGTCGGGGACCCGCTGCTGCGCGCCCTGCTGCTGCACCGGCTCCGCTTCGAGGACGACGACCACCCCGGCTACTCCTCCTGGCGGGCCGTCCACGAGACCCTGCGCCGCCACTACGGACCGCAGCCCGGCCCGTACCGGCTCCACCACGACCTCGCCCTCGGCGACACCGCCGAGGCCGTCGCCCACCTCCGGCTCACCTTCCCGGGCCCCGACATCCTCGGCTGGCTCGGCGTGCTGCGGTTCGTCGCCTCGGCGCCGTACCCGCGCGAGCGGGGCCGCACCGGACCCGACCCCCGCCGGGCCGTCGCGCTCGGCCAGGACCCCGACCCGGCGCTCCCCGACGGACTCGACCCCGACTCCGCCGAACTGCACCTCGCCCTGCGGCGGCTGCTGCACGCCGTATGGCTGCTCACCGATCCGCTCGCGCTGCCCGACGAGGAGGTCGCCGACCGGCTGGCGCACGAACTGCGCCGGCTCTCCGGCCGCCACCTCACCGGCAGCGGTCCACTGTGGGACGCGGCCGGCCACTGGCCGCGGGACATCCGCGCCTGGCGGGAGCTGTCGCTGCCGCCCGGGCGCGAGGACGGAGTCTGACGCCATGTTCGACCGGCTGCGCCGCCGCTTCTTCTGGACGCCCCGGCAGAAGTTCCTCAGCACCCTCGTCGCCGCCTCGCTCGTCCTCGGGCTCGGCGGCTGGGGTCTCTACGCGTACCTCGAACCGGAGGACCGTTCCTGCGCCGCCGGGGTCACCCGGCCCGCGGACAGCGCCGAGTGCATCGGCGTCGACGGGACCGGACACGACTTCCGCGTCCCCGCGCTCACCGCGATCACCGCCGCCATCGGCCGCGAGAACGCCACCCTCAAGGCCGGCGAGTACGCCACCGTCGCCCTCCTCCTCCCGATCAGCGCCACCGACTCCGGCACCTCGGAGAAGATCCTCCGCGAGCTCCAGGGCGCCTACGCCTACCAGTACCGGGCCAACCACGAGTCCAACAGCGAGACCCCCAAGATCCGCCTGGTCCTCGCCAACACCGGCAACAAGAACGCCCACTGGCGGACCGTCGTCGACCGGCTCACCGCCATGACCGGCGCCCCCGACCGGCTCCGCGCCGTCTCCGGCGTCGCCACCTCCTCCGCCGAGGTACGGGAGGCCGTCACCGCGCTCACCCGCGCCGGGATCGCCGTCGTCGGCACCACCATCACCGCCGACGACCTCGCCAACGGCCCCGGCCGCGACCGCTTCCCCGGCCTCGCCCGGGTCTCCCCCACCAACAGCGACGAGGCGAGCGCCCTCGCCCACTTCGGCGAGGTCGACGCCGCCCGCGCGATCCTCGTCCAGGACTCCCGCACCGGCGACCACTACATCGACACCCTGCGGTCCGCCTTCGCCGAGTCCCTCAAGGGCGCCCCCTACGAGCCGCAGCTCTACACCTCCCCGAAGGACAACACCGAGGAGGGCACCACCGCCAACACCTTCCGCCAGATCACCCACCTGATCTGCGACACCCGCGCCGAGACCGTCTTCTTCGCCGGCCGCCACACCCAGCTGCGCCAGTTCATCAACGCGCTCGGCGCCCGCGGCTGCGCCGACCGCGCCTTCACCGTCCTCACCGGCGACGAGGGCTCCTACCTCGGCGCCGACGAGAAACTGAACCGCGCGGCCCTCGGCAAGAAGCTGACCGTCCGCTACGCGGCGCTCGCCCACCCCGACGCCTGGAAGCCCGCACCGGGCAGGCCGGTCCCGACGACCGGCGGCTCCGTCGTCGCGTTCCAGACCTTCCTGACCGACATCGCCCGCGCCGACAAGAAGCCGGTGCCGCTCCGGGACGGACAGGCGATCATCGCCTACGACGCGATGGCGACGGCCGTCCACGCCATCCGCCAGGCCACCCCGGCCGACGCCCCCTACCCCGAGCTCACCGACGTCGGCACCCAGTGGCCGCAGGTCAAGGGCTCGCTGCGGGTCCAGGGCGCGAGCGGCTGGATCTGCCTGGACAACCACGGCAACCCCTACAACAAGGCGGTCCCCATCGTGGAACTCGCCCCGGACGGCACCCAGCGCTTCGTCCGGACCGCCTGGCCCGAGGGAGCACCCCCGACCACGGCGTGCCTCCCCCCGAAGCGGGGGTGATCCCGCGTCCGCCCGGACGTATCCGCGCATGAGTCCGCGGCCGTCCGGGCAGGCGGTCGTCCAGAGAGCCCTCCGGGGGCCGGCGAGGCGACGGGACGAGGTGGGACGTGGCGCGCGGCGGAGCGGAGCGGGACCGGGACGACGGGCTGCTCGCGCGCCTCCGCCGCGACCCGTTCGCCGTGCAGACCGTGCGGTCCACGGCGGCGGCCACCCTCAGCTATGTCGTCGCCCTCCGGCTCAGCAGCGAACCGGTCCCCCTCACCGCGCCCCTCACCGCCCTCCTGGTCGTCCAGGTCACGCTCTACTCCACCCTCACCACCAGCCTCCGGCGGGTGAACGCCGTCGTCGTCGGCGTCCTCATCGCCATCGCGTTCAGCGCCGTCGTCGGCCTCTCCTGGTGGAGCCTCGCCCTCGTGATCCTGGCCTCGCTGCTCGTCGGCCGGCTCGTCCGGGTCGAGGAGTTCGTCCCCGAGGTCGCCATCAGCGCCATGCTCGTCCTCGGCGTCACCCAGGTCTCCGACACCGCGTGGGACCGCGTCCTGGAGACCCTCATCGGCGCCGTCGTCGGCATGCTCTTCAACCTGCTCCTCGCCCCGCCCGTCTGGGTCGACACCGCCGGCGACTCCATCGAGGACCTCGCCCGGCGGATGCGCCGGCTGCTCCTCGACGTGGCGGACGAGTTCACCGGCGCGCCGCCCGTCGAGCGGGCCGCGGCCCGGCTCCACGAGGCCCGCCGCCTCGACGACGACGTCGCCGACGTCGACGCCGCCCTGCGCACCGCCGAGGACAGCCTGCGGCTCAACCCCCGCGTCAAGGAGGGCCTCCTCCACCGGGTGGCGCTCCGCACCGGCCTCGACACCCTGGAGATCAGCGCCGTCGTCCTGCGGGTCCTCGCCCGCACCCTCACCGACCTGGCGAAACACCGCGACGGGGACGCGCTCCTGCCGGACCGGGCCGCCCTCTCCGTCCGGGAGACCGCCCAGTACGCCGCCGACGCCCTCGTCAGCTTCGCCGTCCTCGTCACCGCCCCGGGCAGCGAGGCCGCCGGAGCGGCCGAGACCCGGCTGGCGGGCGAGCTGCGGGCGGCCAGGATCTGCCGGGACGACACGGCCGAGCGGCTCCTCGCCCTCGCCCTCGCCGACCCCGCCCGCTGGCAGCTGTACGGGGCGCTGCTCGCCGAGATCGACCGGATCCTCGACGAACTCGACCCCGAGCACCGGGGCCGGCGGCTGATGGAGGAGCTGGACCGGCAGACGCGCGAGCGCCGGGCACGCCGCGCACGCCTCACCCTCCGCGACCGCTGGAGCCCCCGCCGTTCCCGCGACGGCGGCTGACCGGACGCGCCGGGGACAGACCTAGGGGACCCATTTCGGCCAGGGCGCCGCGTCCTGCTCGTACAGCTCCCGCAGCTCGTTCCAGCGTCCGGTGGTCCACTGCCGCCAGTCCGTCGGCCGGCCGTCCAGCGCGTCCCGCAGCCGCTCGAAGTGGTCGTGCCAGCCGGCCAGGCAGTCGAGGAGCAGCTGCCGGTCGCCGCGCATCTCGTTGGTGAAACGCAGCACGGTCGACGCCCCGCCGTCGGCCTGTTCCAGATGGAACCGGATCCGTCCGTGCGGGGCGCCGACCGTGTACTCGGCCACGTGGTCCGGGTCCCAGGCGGTGACCCGCCCCGAGACCTCGGTGTCGCCGTTGAGCCAGCGGAGCGTGACCCGTCCGCCGAGCCTCGGCTCCAGCGGGTCCGCCGCGCACAGCCAGGACGGCAGTCCCTCCGGCGAGGCGACCATGGCCCACACCACCGCCTGCGGGTGCGGCAGCTCGATCGCGTACCGCAGCAGGTGCGTGTCGCCGTCGTGGGTCTCGCTCCTGCCCCGGGGTATGTCGCTCATACCTCCAGCGTGGCCCCCCGAGGGAGGCCGTGCCAGCTCAGACGCCGGCGTAGGAGTGCTTGCTGGTGACGAAGATGTTCACGCCGTAGTAGTTGAAGAGGAAGCAGCCGAAGGCGATGAGCGCGATGTACGCGGCCTTGCGGCCCTTCCAGCCGGCCGTGGCCCGGGCGTGCAGGTAGGCGGCGTACCCGACCCACGTGATGAAGGACCAGACCTCCTTGGCGTCCCAGCCCCAGTAGCGGCCCCAGGCGTCGCCGGCCCAGATGGCGCCCGCGATGATCGTGAAGGTCCACAGCGGGAAGACGGCGGCGTTGACGCGGTAGGAGAACTTGTCGAGGGAGGCCGCGGAGGGCAGCCGCTCCAGGACGGAGCGGGCGAAGGCCCCGGGCTCCCCGCCGTTCGCGAGCTTGTTCTCGTACGAGTCGCGGAAGAGGTACAGCAGGGTGGCGACGGCGCCGAGGTAGAAGACGGCGCCGCAGAAGATCGCGGTGGAGACGTGGATCCACAGCCAGTACGAGTCGAGGGCCGGGACCAGCTGGTCGCTCTCGGTGTACAGCCAGGTGGTGGCGAGGCCCAGGTCGAGCAGGACCGTGGTCACCAGCGGGAGGCCGATCCAGCGGACGTTCTTCTTGGCGACCAGGAAGCCGAGGTAGGTGCCGACCGCCACCGTGGAGAAGGTGGTGGAGAACTCGTACATGTTGCCCCAGGGGGCACGCTGCACGGCGATCGCCCGGGAGACCACGCCGGCCGCCTCCAGGGCGAAGGCGAGGACGGTGAGCGAGACGGCGATCCGGCCGTACAGGTCGCCCTTGACGGTGCCGCCGGCGGCGCCGGGGCCGTCGGGGACGTCACGGGTGCCGGCGGCGGAGCGGGTGACGACCTTCGGCCGGTCCAGGACGGTGGTGCCACCGGCCCCCTTGACCTGCACCGGCACGGCGGCGGACGCGGCCGCGCCCTTCGCCCCGGTGAGCGCGGCGGCGGTGCGGCCGACCTTGCTGCGACTGCCGAACACCCACTCGGCGATGTGGGCGAGGAACGCCAGGGTGTAGACGGCCATGGAGGCGTAGACGAGCTCGTTGCTGAGCGTCGCCAGGCCCTCGTTGGTCTCGGCGGCGAGGATCACTTCTCGACCCCTTCTGATGCTTCTGCGTCGGCAGGTTCGGGCGCCGGCGGCGCCGTGGCGGTGAGCGCGACCGCGAGGTCGGAGAGCTCCTCGGGCAGCTTGGCGGACTCGCTGCGGCCGAGGCCCGCCATCTCGACGACGGTCACGCCGTCCTCACCGCGGACGGCGCGGACCCAGATCCGGCGCCGCTGGATGAAGAGCGAGCCGGTGAGTCCGGCGATCGCGGCGACGGCGCCGGTGAGCGCGAGGCCGTTGCCCGGCTGCTGGGAGACCTGGAAGCTCGCCCATTCCTTGATCTCCTTCTCGAAGGTGATCGAGCCGGCGCCGTCGGGCAGCGTCATGGTCTGGCCGGGCGCCAGGCGCTTGGCGACTCCGGTGCCTCCGTCGACCTTGAACTGCTCCATGTCGGTCGTGTCCAGCTGGTACACGTTCTGCGGCAGGCCGGAGTCGACGCCCAGGCTGCCGTGGTAGCCGGTGAGGGCCATCACGGGGTCGGCGAGGCCCGGGAACTGGGAGAACATGTTGCCGTTGCCGGCGCCCGCGAAGGTGGGCACGAAGAACGCCTTGAAGCCGAGCTGCTGCTTGTCGCCGTTCTTGTCGCGGTAGCCGTCCATCACCTTGATCGCGCCGGTGGAGGTGATGTTGTTGTCGATCGGCAGCAGCGGGACGGCGCCCTTGAAGACGACCTTGCCGTCGCGGTCCTTGACGGTGACGACGGGCGCGTAGCCGTGGGCGATCAGGTAGACCTTGGAGTCGCCGATCTTCAGCGGCTCGTTGACCCGGACGATCGCCTTCTTGTCCTTGCCGCCGGCCTCGACGTAGGTGACGGCCGCCTCGAAGGTGCGGGGGGTGCCCAGCTGCGGGCCGCTCGTCTCGTACGTGCCGGTGAAGCTGTCCAGGGTGAAGCTGAACGGCTCCAGCTCGTCGATGCCGAACTGGGATCCGGACTTGAAGTCGTCGTACTGGGTGAGCGTGTTGGAGAAGCCGTCGCCCTCGACGACGAGCTTGCCGCCCTCGGACTTGAAGAGCTGGCCCCAGGCGAAGGCCACCAGCATCACGATCAGCGCGATGTGGAAGACCAGGTTGCCGGCCTCGCGGAGGTAGCCCTTCTCGGCGGCGACCGCGTCACCGGCCGTACGGACGCGGAAGCGACGGCCCTTGAGGACGGCGAGGGCCGCCTCGTGGACCTCCTCCGGGCCGGCCGCGGTGCGCCAGGTGGCGTACGCGGGAAGGCGGGTGAGCCGCTTGGGGGCGGCCGGCGGCAGGCCGCGGAGCTGGCCGACGAACTGCCAGGTGCGCGGGACGATGCAGCCGATGAGGGAGACGAAGAGCAGGATGTAGATCGCGGAGAACCACACCGAGCTGTAGACGTCGAAGAGCTGGAGCTTCTCGTAGAGCGGGGTGAGGGTCTCGTGCGCCGCCTTGAAGGCGGCGACCTTCATCTCGTCCGCGCTGGACTGCGGGATGAGGGAGCCGGGCACGGCGCCGAGGGAGAGCAGGAAGAGCAGGATCAGCGCCACCCGCATGGAGGTGAGCTGGCGCCAGAACCAGCGGATCCAGCCGACGACCCCGAGGGTGGGGCCGCCGAGGGTCTCCTCCCGGGGCGCGGTGGAGAGGTCCGCGCCCGCGGCCTCGTCGCCGCCCGCCGCGGGGTTCGTGTCCGTCGTGTCGGTCGTGCTCATCAGATTCCCACCGTGAAACCGCTGGACCAGCCCTGCATCGTGGAGACCATGCTGTCCCAGACCCCTGTGAGGAGGAGGACGCCGGTGAGGATCATCATGCCGCCGCCGACCCGCATGACCCACACGTAGTGCTTCTTGACCCAGGCGAACGCGCCGAGCGCCTTGCGGAAGGCGATGGCGGCGAGGACGAAGGGGACGCCGAGGCCGAGACAGTAGGCGAGGGCCAGTATGGCCCCGCGTCCGGCACTGGCCTGGTCGAGGGCGAGCGCGTTGACCGAGGCGAGCGTCGGGCCGATGCACGGGGTCCAGCCGATGCCGAAGAGGGCGCCGAGGACGGGTGCGCCGAGGAGGCCGGCGACGGGCTTGCGGTGGAAGCGGAACTCGCGCTGGGTGAACCAGGGCATCAGGCCGGCGAAGAAGAGCCCCATGAGGATCATGAAGACCCCGAGGAGGGTGCTCAGCGTGGAGCTGTACTCCTGGAGCGTGGCGCCGAAGAAGCCGAAGAGCGCGCCGCCGGAGACGAAGACGGCGGTGAAGCCGGCGACGAAGAGGAGGGCTCCGGCGGTCATCCGGCCGCGGCGGCTGTCGGCGAGGTCGGTGCCGGAGACGCCGGTGACGTAGCTGAGGTAGCCGGGGACGAGCGGGAGCACGCAGGGGGAGAAGAAGGAGACCAGGCCGGCCAGGAGGGCGACCGGGAAGGCGAGCAGGAGGGCTCCGCTGGTGACGGTCTCGTTCACCGGCTCACTTCTCCTTGAGGAGCGGGTCGATCATGGACCGCAGCTTGGTCTCGTCGATGGCCATGACCGCGCGGGCGGCGATCTTGCCCTCCTTGTCGAGGACGACGGTGGAGGGGATGCCCTGGGGGCTGAGGGTGCCCTTGGGGAAGCCGAAGAGGATCAGCTTGCCGTCCCGGTCGTAGAGGCTCGGGTAGGGGACCTTGTAGTCGGCCTCGAAGGCGAGCGCCTGCTGCTTGTTGGCGTCGCGGGTGTTGAGGCCGACGAAGGCCACGTCCTCGCCCTTGAGGTCGTTGGCGACCTTGGTGAAGTGGGGGGCCTCGGCACGGCAGGGGCCGCACCAGGAGCCCCAGACGTTGAGGACGACGACCTTGCCCTTGAGGTCGGCGACGTCGAGCTTCTCGCCCTCCAGCGTCTCGCCGGCGATCTGGTTGATGCCGGCGCGCTCGCCCTTGGGGGCGGTGGAGATGCCGCCCTTGCTGGTGACGAAGTTGGTGTCGCCGCCGCCGGTGACGCCGTTGTCGTCGCCGCAGGCGGAGAGCGCGAGGGCGGCGGACAGCACGCCGACGGCGACGAGGGCGCGTCGGGGGGCACGGTGGAGGCCACGGCTAAGGCTCATGTGAAAAGTTTCGCATGGGCGTTTGGGGGATCTTGGGCACCCCCCTACGTGCCCGGAACGCCCCTTGTCAAGATCGCCTAAGCGGGCGTGAGATAGGTGCGCCATCCGCCGGCCGGCTTCTGGCCGACGTCGAGGCCGCGCAGGCGGTCGAGGATACGGGGGTCCTGGACGTCCATCCAGTCGGTGAACTGGCGGAACGACACCAGCCGGACGTCCTTCTTCCCGGCCATCGCCTTCAGCGCGTCCTCGACGGCGTCCATGTAGATGCCGCCGTTCCACTGCTCGAAGTGGTTGCCGACGAAGAAGGGCGCGCGGTTCGACTCGTACGCGCGGGTGAAGCCGCCGACCAGCGCGTCGGTGGCCTGCTTGCGCCAGCCGGGATAGCGGGAGGGCATGCCCTTGGTCGAGTTCTTCGACTGGTTGGCGAGCATGTTGTAGTCCATGGAGAGGACTTCGAAGGAGTGCCCGGGGAAGGGCACGGCCTGGAGCGGGAAGTCCCAGATCCCCTTGCGCTTGACGGGCCAGGTCTGGCGGCCGCCGGGCGAGCTGGCGTCGTAGCGCCAGCCGAGGCGCTTGGCGGTGGGCAGCAGGTTGTCCTGGCCGAGGAGGCAGGGGGTGCGGCCGCCGACGAGCTCCTTGGAGTAGTCGAAGGGCAGCGGGTCGAGGTCGGTCCAGCCGCTGTTCGTCTTCCACTCGGTGACGAACTTCGTCGCCTGGTCGATCTCGCTCTGCCACTGCGCCGGGGTCCAGTTGCCGACGGAGCCGGAGCCGCCGCAGAAGTGCCCGTTGAAGTGGGTGCCGATCTCGTGCCCGTCGAGCCACGCCTGGCGGACGTGCTTGAGCGTGTCCTTGATGTGCTCGTCGGTGAGGTAGCCGATGTCGGAGGCGCCGACGCGGTTGTTCGGCGGGCGGTAGAGGTTCTTCTTCGACTCGGGGAGGAGGTAGATCCCGGAGAGGAAGAAGGTCATCGCCGCGTCGTGGTTCCTGGCGAGTTCGAGGAAGCGCGGGAAGAGGCCGTTGCCGACCTCGCCGGCGCCGTCCCAGGAGAAGACCACGAACTGCGGCGGGGTCTGGCCCGGTTCGAGCGGGACGGGGGTGTCGGGCTGGTGCGGCTGCTTGCCGGTGTCCGCGGTGGAGCCGTCGCCGATGAGGCGGACGGCGTCCTTGGTCGGGGCCGGGGTGGTGGGTTCCCCTCCGGTCGAGGGGGCACCCCCCTTGTCCGGTCCGGACTGGCCCGGGCCGCCCTGCCCCTTGTCGCTGCACCCGGCGATCCCCAGGGCCGCGGCGGCCCCGACTCCCGCCCCCAGAAGGCTCCTTCGACTGAACCCGCGCATGACATCCCCATTCACGCTCTGACGCAAAACATCATCCAAACCGACAATGAGTGAGATGCAGGGAGGAACGCGGAGGTTCCGGCAAATAGCACAAAAATTTCAGGGCGGTCGGAGAGAAACCTCTCTCCGACCGCCCTGACGATGTCCCGTCAAGCCTGCCCCTGTCCAGGGGGCGCGGGCCACCGAGGGTCCGGCGCTACGCCCCGAACGCCTTCTGCTTGCCCTTCACCGGCTTGGCGCCGGCCCGCAGGTGCACCGGCACCAGATCGATCGCCGGCTCGCTGTACCCGACCGAGACGATCTTGTCGCCCTGGTACGTGAACGAGGTGAGCGAGGCCAGCGTGCACTGCCGGCGCCGCGGGTCGTGCCACAGCCGCCGCCGCTCCACGAAGGACCGCACGATCCAGATCGGCAGCTGGTGGCTGACCAGCACCGCCTCGTGACCCCGCGCCGCGTCCTTCGCCGCGTCCAGCGCCCCCATCATCCGCACGACCTGCTCGATGTACGGCTCGCCCCAGGACGGCTGGAACGGGTTGGTGAGGTGCTTCCAGTTCGCCGGACGGCGCAGCGCCCCGTCGCCGACGCCGAAGGTCTTGCCCTCGAAGACGTTCGCCGCCTCGATCAGCCGCGCGTCGGTGGCCAGGTCCAGGCCGTGCGACTTGGCGATCGGCGCGGCCGTCTCCTGCGCCCGCTCCAGCGGCGAGGCGACGACGTGGGTGACGTCCCGCTCGGCCAGCGACTCCGCCACCCGGTCCGCCATCTTCCGGCCCAGCTCGGAGAGGTGGTAGCCGGCCCGGCGCCCGTACAGCACGCCGTCCGGGTTGTGGACCTCGCCGTGGCGCATCAGGTGGACGACGGTGATGTCCTCCGGGTCCCTCACGTCGTCGCTCATGCCGTCGCCTCCGCGGCGGCACGGGCGGCGGCCGGCAGCGCGGCGGCGATCCGCTCGACGGCGCGCTCGTCGTGCGCGGCCGAGACGAACCACGACTCGAAGGCGGACGGCGGCAGGTAGACCCCGTCGGCCAGCATCGAGTGGAAGAAGGCGTTGAAGCGGAAGGCTTCCTGCCGCTTCGCCTCGTCGTAGTTCCGCACCTCGTCGGCGGTGAAGAAGACCGAGAACATGTTGGACGCGGTCTGCAGCCGGTGCGCCACGCCCTCCTTGCCGAGCGCGTCCGTGACCAGGCCCTGGATCTCCTTCGAGACCGCGTTCACCTTCTCGTACGCGGCGTCGTCGAGCAGCCGCAGCTGCGCGAGGCCGGCGGCGGTGGCGATCGGATTGCCGGAGAGGGTGCCCGCCTGGTAGACGGGGCCCGCCGGGGCGAGGTGGCCCATGACGTCGGCACGGCCGCCGAAGGCCGCGGCCGGGAAGCCGCCGCCCATGACCTTGCCGAAGGTCAGCAGGTCGGGCCGGACGCCGTCCACGCCGTACCAGCCGGCGCGGCTCGTCCGGAAGCCGGTCATGACCTCGTCGGAGATGTACAGCGCGCCGTTCTCCCGGCACACGTCCGCGAGCCCCTGGTTGAAGCCGGGCAGCGGCGGGACGACGCCCATGTTGCCGGGCGACGCCTCGGTGATGACACAGGCGATCTCGCCCGGGTGCGCGGCGAACGCGGCCCGCACGGCCTCCAGGTCGTTGTACGGCAGCACGATCGTGTCGCCGGCCTGCGCGCCGGTCACGCCGGGCGTGTCGGGCAGCCCGAGGGTGGCGACGCCGGAGCCGGCGGCGGCGAGCAGCGCGTCCACGTGCCCGTGGTAGCAGCCGGCGAACTTGACGACCTTCGCGCGGCCGGTGAAACCGCGGGCGAGCCGGATCGCCGACATCGTCGCCTCGGTGCCGGAGGAGACCAGGCGCACCTGCTCGACCGGCTCCACGCGGGCCACGATCTCCTCGGCGAGCGCCACCTCGCCCTCACCGGGCGTGCCGAAGGAGGTACCGCGGGCCACCGCGGCCTGCACGGCGGCGGTCACCTCGGGGTGAGCGTGGCCGAGAATCATCGGTCCCCAGGAGCAGACGAGGTCGACATACTCGCGACCGTCCGCATCCGTGAGGTACGGACCGGTGCCGGACACCATGAACCGGGGCGTACCGCCCACAGCCCGGAAGGCCCGCACCGGTGAGTTCACGCCGCCGGGCGTCACAAGGGACGCGCGGTCGAAAAGCGTCTGTGAGACTGGGGCTTCGTATGAATACGACACAGTGATCCTGACCTGCGAGTACGACGTCTGGTACGGAGGGACGGTGTGGGCACCCTGTGCATCACGCCGGGGTGGCCTGCCTCCGCGTCTGCGAAACTGTGGCGGCAGGGACCTCATGGGGTTGGCTCACGCGTTCCATGGTGTCAGAGGCCGCGGCGATTCTTGCGGACAGGTGTTTCACCGCAGGAACGCGGGGGAGGTCACTGACACGATGATCGGGTTGCGCGGCGGGGTCGTGTTGCCGAGAAACAGCAGTCGGGTGGAGATATGCATCGCGGTGGCGGGCCGGGCGAGGGGACGGACGACCTGGGTCCGGAGCCTGTCCGGCGGGGGAGGCACCGGCGGCGGCGGGCCGAGGACCCGTCCGCGCCGGACAATCGCGCGTCCCCCGAGCAGCCGGCGGCGGACCCGCCCCTCGGAGGCCGCAGCTTGGCGGTGACGTACAAGTACTTCGGCGCGCCCGACGGCGCCACGGCGGCCCGCGTCCCGATCTCGATGCGCCCGGAGGAGCTCGGCGGCGACGAGCTGGGCATGGGCGGCATGTTCTCCAAGATCAAGCCCGAGACGATAGCGGCGATGGTCCTCACCGGCATCCAGGGCCTGCCGCTCCACAAGGTCCCCCCGCTGGAACTGGTCGTCCTGCATCCCGACTACGCCGTGGTGAAGCTCCCCACGACCGTGGTCGACCCCCTGCGCGCGATCGGCGAGGAGTCGGTCGGCGCCGCCGCCTTCATCTGGTCCACCGTCCCCGACCGCGGCGGCCCGCGCGACGCGTTCGACGTCTACCAGCTGCTCCACGAGTGGCAGGACTTCTCCGTCCGCCTCCACGAGGCCGGCCACCAGCCGTACTGCCTGGTCTGGCCCTGACGGCTGCTCTCTCCGCGTTTCCGACCGTCATAGCGCATGAAATTAGGACGAATCGGATGTAATGCGTGGAGGTTGGTTCACAGAGGCGCCGTACGAGGAGGACCTGACGTGACCGGAGTGACTGGAGCGACCGGCGTATCCGGAGCGACCGGACCGACGGGAGCACGGGCGTCCGCCGCCCGGATGCCCGGAGCCCGCGCCGCCACCGGCGAGCCCATGCAGATCTCCGAGGTCGCCGCCCGCACCGAACTCCCCCTGCGCACCATCCGGCAGTACGAGGACTGCGGACTCGTCGTCCCCTCGGCCGCCTCTCCGGGCGGCTTCCCGCTCTACACCGACGCCGACGTGGCCCGGCTGATGGTGATCCGCCGCATGCAGCCGCTGGGCTTCGGCCTCGACGAGACCCGCGAACTCCTCACCTCGGCCGACCGCCTCGCCGCCGACCTCCCCGGCACGGACGGCGAACTCGAACCGGCCGAACGCGAGGTCCTGGTGACCCGCGTCCGCCGCTACGAGGAGGCCGCCGCCGCGCGCGTCGCCGACCTCCGCGTCCAGCTCGCCCGCGCCGAGGAGTTCGCCGCCTCCCTCCGCTCCCGCCTCACGATCTGACCCGAAGGGCACGGCTCAGGCCGTGAGGGCCTCCGCCAGGGTGCGGAAGAAGCGGGCGTACGCGGCCGGGCTCGGCGGGATCTCCGGGTTCCACGGCACCAGCCGCGCGCCGGCCGGCAGCCGCTCCGGGCCGTCGGGCCGGGTGGCGTGGGCCCTGCTGTCGTAGAGGACCAGCGCGGGGGCGAGATCGAGGGCCCCCTCCCACCCCGTGGTCAGCCAGTTCGCGCCGGGCCCCGGCCCCGGGTCGATCAGCCGGACGCCCAGCCCGGCGAGCCGCGCCAGCTCCGGCCAGGCCCCCGGGCGCGCCAGGTAGACCTGCTCGGGACCGCCCCCGGAGAGCGCCAGCACCCCGGCCCCGGCCCCCGCCGCCACCGCGGCCGCCCGCACCGCCTCCTCCGCCTCCGCCAGTCCCCCGGCGCCCGGTCCGGCGTCCGGGGCGCCGAGCGCCGCCCCCAGCTCCCCGAAGCGGCCGATGATCGCCGGCAGGGTCAGGTCGTTGCCGACCGAGAGCGCCGCCAGCGGCACCCCCGCCCGCCCGGCGAGCTCCTCGTCCACGGCGTACGGGCTCTTCCCGTCGTACGTGACGTCCACCACCAGATCCGGCCGCAGCTCCCGCAGCCGCTCCTCGTCCAGCCCCCGCCCCGGCCCGAGGTACGGCACCCCGGCCGCCGCCAGCCCGCCGTCCTTCGCGGGGTCCGCCTCCGCCGCGTCGTGCCCGGAGCCGTACACCGCCACCGGCGTCACCCCCAGGTCGAGCAGGGCGGCCCCGGCCCGCACGTAGGCGACCACCCGCGCCGGCCTGTCCGGCGCCCCCACCTCCACCCCTCTGTCGTCCGTGAAACCCCATCCGTACGCACCCGTTCCGGACATGCGGCTGCTCCCTCCCGGCCGGACATATGCCTCCGCCGCCACCTTCGAACGGTTCCCCGTCCGGCACAAGAGGGCCTCCCCGAACGCGCCGCCCGCCCCTCGCCGTCCGGGACTTTGGTCCCGGACCCCCCTGCCGAAAGTCCCCCAGGGTGGTGTTAACTGAACAGGTCGGGAGGAAGCAGAAGGAATCGTCTGTGCCCCCGTGCCCGCACGCCGCCTGCCGGTGCGTGCGCCGCGCGGGCCCTTGCGCCCTGGAGTGAACGTCATGACCGTCCCCGGCCAGTTCTCCGACCCCCGTGTCCTCACCCTCTTCGCCGTGCTCGCGGTCGCCACGGGCGTGTGGCTGGCGACGGGCCTGCGCGCCCGCGCCCGCCGGATCCGCGCGCTGACGCCGATGGACCGCGTCTGGCACCCGCAGGAGTCGGTGGAGCTGACCCCCGCCGAGGAGCGCGCCTTCGGCCAGGTCGTCTCCCGCCTCTCCCTGACCTCCACCGGCCGCCTGCGCTGACGAGCACCCCCACCGGACGGTCCGGCGCCCGCCCGGGGACGTCAGCCCGCCGGCCCGCCTGCCCGCCGGCCCGCCTGCCTTCCTGCCCGCCGGCCCGCCCTTTCCGTCAGCCCGCCGGCCGGACGCGCGGGTCGCGGCCCGTCGTGGCGAGCAGCCGCTCGAAGACGCTCGCGCCGGCCGGCAGCTCGACGGCGTCCCCGAAGACGTTCATCTTCCGGGCCATCGGCGCCATCCGTTCCACCTCGTCCACCAGCCCGGCCACCACCTCCGGGGCGGGCTCGAACTCCCGCCCGGTCGCCCGCGCCAGGTCCCACGCGTGCACGGTGAGATCGAGCAGCACCATCGCCCCGACCGTCCGGGCCGGCAGCCCCATCGCCCCCGACGTCCCCTCCTCGGCCCCCGGCGCCGCCCACGCGTCGACCAGCTTCCCGGTCTCCGCCGCGAAGCACTCCCGCCATTCCGGCTCCGCGAGCCGGTCCGGGGTCGCGGAGAAGTCGGCCGCCTCCTTGGCCGCGAGCGCCTGGAAGTTCACGACCACCGAGAACAGGTGGTTCAGCAGGGCGCGGACGTCGTACTCGGCGCAGGGCGTGGGCGCGCCGAGCGAGGCGTCGTCCGTGCCCGCGACCAGGGGGACGGCCCGGTCGGAGGCGGCGCGGAGCAGGACGCCGAGGGAGGCTTCTGTCTTCTCGAAGGCAAGGTGCGACTCGTCGGTGCGAGCGGAGGTGCCGTCGGTGCCGTGGTGCGTGTCGTCGTACGTCATGGCCCCGACGCTAGGAGAACTCCCCGGCCCGGTCTTGAAGAAACGCGCCACGGCCCCCGACCCGCCCCGGATCCCGCCCCGTAGGGGCAGCTCGGGCCAGAGGTCGGCCCCCGCTCACGGCCTCCCCGGCAGTGCGGCACCCGTCCTCCCCGGCAGCGCGGCTCGCGGACTCCCCGGCAGCGCCCGGCGGCCCTCCCGGGGCCGTGCCACGCGCTCCGGACCGGCCTAGGATCGGGGCATGCCCGACCCCGCCCCGCGCCGGGACACCCGGGGCATCGTCGCCGCCGCCGAGCTGCTCTCCCGGGTCCGCTTCCGCCGGCACCTCCCGGCCCCGGAGCTGCGCCCGTACCTGGAGCACTACTGGCTGATCGACTGGGCGCTGCCGGAGCCGTACACCACCCACGTCGTCCCGCACCCGTCGGTGAACGTCGTCTTCCAGCGGTACGGCCCGCTCGGCGCCGGTGCCGCGGCCGCCCGCTCGGAGGCCGAGGTCTCCGGGATCGGGCCGGGGCTCTTCACCAAGCGGCTCGAAGGGGAGGGCCGGGTCTGCGGGGTGCAGTTCCGGCCCGGCGGCTTCCGCCCCTTCGCCCCGGCGCGGCCCGTCTCGGTCTGGACGGGCCGGCGGGTCCCGCTGCACGAGACGTTCCCGGACGTCCGGGAGCCCGGCGGCGGGACCACGGACGGGGCCGTGCTGTCCGCCGTCCTCTCGCCCGGCGACGACCACGCGCGCGTGGCGGCGCTCGACGCCTTCCTCCTCGCCCGCGGGCCCGCCCCGGACCCCGCCGCCGTCCGGGCGACGGAGCTGGTGGAACTGGTCCGGTCCGACCGCACGGTCCTGCGGGTGGGCCGGCTCGCCCGCATGTCGGGCCTGTCGGCCCGCTCCCTCCAGCGGCTCTTCGCCTCCCACGTCGGCGTCGGCCCGAAGTGGGTCATCCTGCGCTACCGCCTCCACGAGGCCCTGGAGCGCGCGGAGGAGGGCGCGGCGCCGGACTGGGCGGACCTCGCGGCCGAGCTCGGCTACAGCGACCAGGCCCACCTCGTCCGCGACTTCACCGCCACGGTCGGCCTCTCCCCGACCGCGTACGCCCGGGCGTTGTCGGCGCCGTGACATACGGTGCGCGCATGAACGAGCAGCCCGGCAGGACCCCTCCGACCGCCGCGACGTCCGTGCGCCTCGAAGCCTGGTCCGAGGAGGACGCCGGACTGCTGCGGGCGCTGAACGCGCCGGAGCTGATGGAGCACCTCGGCGGGCCGGAGACCGAGGAGCAGCTGGTCCACCGCCACCGGCGGTACGTGGACCTGAGCGCCGACACCACGGGCGCGGGCCGGATGTTCCGGATCGTGCTGCTGCCCGAGGAGCGCGTCGCGGGCAGCATCGGCTTCTGGACGAGCACCTGGCACGGCGAGGCGGTGTACGAGACGGGCTGGGCGGTCCTGCCGGGCTTCCAGGGCCGCGGCGTCGCGACCCTGGCCACGCGCGCGGTGGCGGAGCGGGCCCGGGCCGCGGGCCTCCACCGCCCTCTGCACGCCTTCCCCTCGGTGGAGAACGCCGCGTCGAACGCGGTGTGCCGCAAGGCGGGGTTCGAGCTGCTCGGCGAGCAGGACTTCGAGTACCCGCCGGGCCGCCCGATGCGGTGCAACGACTGGCGGCTCGACCTGGGGCCTACCGCGGGTCGGTGAGCGGCCGCACGAAGTGGAAGGCCACGATGTCGAAGCGCTCGCGCAGGTAGAAGCGGTGGGCGCCGGTGCGGTGGGTGCCGGAGTCGAGGTTCAGCTCGTGGCATCCGGCCGCGCGGGCGTGCTCCTCCAGGTGGGCGATGAGCGCGTGGCCGACGCCGGTGGAGCGGACGGCGGAGGCGGTCACCAGGTCGTCGACGTACAGCTGGCCGAGCGAGCTGGTGTTGAAGACGAGCCGCCAGCCGGCCGCGCCGACGCACCGGCCGTCGTCGCCGTAGGCGGCGGAGAAGCGCAGGCCCTGCGCGTGCCCGCGCGCGTACACGTCCTGGAAGAGGGCGGGGGTGAGGTGCGGGCGCAGCTCGACGAGGACCGGCAGGAGATCGCTCTCCAGACGGGGGTCTCCGGGCTCGAGGTCGATGATCTTCATGCCGGGACGGTAGCCCAGCCGCGCCCCGCACCGCGCCGGGGCCGGGAAATGCCTGGCCCGCTGTCAGGGGCCGGTGCGATCCTGTCCCCGTGAACGGACCGGAGATCCAGATCAGTTTCGCCCCCGGCCTGGCCGTCTTCGTCGCCGCCGAGCGGCGCTCGGGGCGCACGGCCGTGACGACCGACGGCGTCTCCTCGCTGGGCCATGTCGTCGAGTCCCTCGGCGTCCCGCTCACCGAGGCCGGCCGGCTCCTGGTCGACGGCCGCCCGGTGGCGCCCGCGCACGTGCCGGCGGCCGGCGAGAGCGTCGAGGTCGAGGACGTCGCCCGCCCGCAGCCGGTGCCCGGCGCGCCCCTCCGGTTCCTGCTCGACGTGCACCTGGGCACGCTGGCCCGGCGGCTGCGGCTGCTGGGCGTGGACGCCACGTACGAGAACGAGGACATCGGCGACCCGGCGCTCGCCGCGCTCTCCGCGCGGGAGCGGCGGGTCATGCTCTCCCGCGACCGGGGGCTGCTGCGCCGCCGCGAGCTGTGGGCGGGCGCGTACGTGTACAGCGACCGGCCCGACGACCAGCTCCGTGACGTCCTGGAGCGTTTCGCGCCCCGGCTGGCGCCCTGGACCCGCTGCACCGCCTGCAACGGCGTCCTGACGGACACCGGCAAGGACGAGGTGCGCGAGCGCCTGGAGCGGGGCACCGAGAAGACGTACGACGTCTTCGCGTCGTGCCAGGAGTGCGAGCGGGTCTACTGGCGGGGCGCGCACCACGCCCGCCTGGAGGCGATCGTCGACGAGGCGGTACGCGAGTTCGGCGCCGCCGCCTCGTGACGCCGTACCCCCGGCTCAGGGGGTCTCGGCGGTGAGGTAGCGCTGGACGGTCGGCGCGAGCCAGGCCACCAGCTCGTCCCGGCTCATCCCGGCGGCCGGCGGCAGGCGGAGCACGTAGCGGGCGAGCGCCATGCCGAGGATCTGGGAGGCGACGAGCGCGGCCCGTGCCGGGGCCTCCGCGGGCCTCGGGCAGACGCCGAGGGCGACGGGGCCCAGCTGCGCCTCGAAGATCGCCTGCATGCGGGCGGCGCCCGCGTCGTTGGTGACGCCGACCCTGAGCAGCCCGGTGAGCACGTCGTCCCGCTCCCAGCGGTCGAGGAAGTGGTTCACGAGCACGGCCCCGATGTGCCGGGAGGGCAGCGCGCCCAGGGCGGGCAGGGCCAGGTCGATCTCGGAGGCGGCGGCGAACAGCCCCTCCTTGTTGCCGTAGTAGCGCATGACCATCGAGGGGTCGATCCCGGCGTCGCGGGCGATGGCCCTGATCGTGGCGCGCTCGTACCCGTCGGCGGCGAAGCGCTCGCGGGCGGCCTCCAGGATCGCGGCCCGGGTGGCGTCGGAGCGGCGTGCGGTCGTCATGCCCACAACTGTAGGCCAACAGGTGTTGACACGCCACGCGAGGCGCCCTACCGTTGCCAACAAGCGTAGGCCAACAAGCGTTGACCGATCGGAGGCCAGCCATGAGCACCACCGACCACCGCACCACCGACGGCGCCACCCCCACCACCGACACCGACGTCATCGTCGTCGGCGCCGGACCCACCGGGCTCCTGCTCGCCGGCGACCTCGCCGCGGCCGGCCTCGACGTCACCCTCGTCGAGCGCCGCCCGGCCGGCCGCTCCAACCTCACCCGCGCCTTCGGCGTGCACGCCCGCACCCTCGAACTGCTCGACACCCGCGGCCTCGCCGACGCCCTGGAGACCACCGGCACCCCCCTCACCCGGATGCGGCTCTTCGGCAACCTCTCCCTCGACCTCCGCCGCCTCCCCTCCCGCTTCGACCACCTCCTCATCACCCCCCAGTACGAGGTGGAGCGCCTCCTCGAACAGCGCGCGATCGACGCCGGCGTCACCTTCCGCCACGACACCGTTCTGGGCTCCCTCCACCAGGACGCCGACGGCGTCACCGCCGAGCTCACCGGCCCCGACGGCACCCCTCTCGCCCTCCGCGCCCGCCACCTCGTCGGCACCGACGGCCACCGCAGCACCGTCCGCACCGCCCTCGGCCTCCCCTTCCCCGGCACCAGCGTCATCCGCTCGATCGTCCTCGCCGACGTCCGGCTCACCGACGAACCCGCCGGATCCCTCACCGTCAACGGCTCGGGAGGCGCCTTCGCCTTCATCGCCCCCTTCGGCGACGGCTGGTACCGCGTCATGGGCTGGGACCGCACCCGCCAGGTCCCCGACGACGAGCCCGTCGACCTCGACGAGGTCCGCTCCCTCGCCCGGCGCGCCCTCGGCACCGACCACGGCATGCACGACGCCCGCTGGATCTCCCGCTTCCACAGCGACGAGCGCCAGGTCCCCGCCTACCGCGTCGGCCGCGTCTTCCTCGCCGGCGACGCGGCCCACGTCCACTCCCCCGCCGGCGGCCAGGGCATGAACACCGGCCTCCAGGACGCCGCCAACCTCTCGTGGAAGCTTGTCGCCGTCCACCGCGGCGACGCCCCCGACCCCGAGGCCCTCCTCGACAGCTACCAGACCGAGCGCCACCCGGTCGGCGCCATGGTCCTGCGCAGCAGCGGCGCCCTCATCCGCCTCGCCATGGCCCACACCCCCGTCACCCGCGCCCTGCGAGCCCTGGCCACGACCGCCCTCAACACCCTCCGCCCGGCCTCCGCCAAGGCCCTCGGCATGATCAGCGGCCTCGGCATCGCCTACGCCCCCGTCCCGGGCGGCGGCCGCGCCTCCGGCCGCCGCGCGCCCGACGTACGGCTCCGCGAGGGCCGGCTGCACGCGCTGCTGCGCGCGGGCGAGTTCGTCCTCATCGCCCCCGAGGGCGCCGCACCGGCGCTGCCGCCCCTCTCCCCGACCACCGCCGCCCGTGTCGTCCGGGCCACCTGGACGGACCCCGCCCGCCGCACCACGGTCCTCGTCCGCCCCGACGGCTACGTGCTCCGGACCACCCGGTGACCGCTCCGGCCCGATCAGAAGACGTACAGGTCCCCCGTCGCGAGGACCAGCACCCGGTGCCGGTCGTTGACGGAGTTCCGGTCGGCCCCGCCGGCCCGCCAGGCCGTGCTCACGTCCACCGTCAGCTCCTGCGGCCGGCCCGCCGTCCGCAGATCCAGCGCCAGCTCGCCCGCCGCACCACCGTCCGGCAGCGCACCCGTCCGGCAGGACACCACCCGGGCACTGCTCCACAGGCAGCCCGGCGGCAGCTCCTGGCCGCCCGCCATGGGCACGGAGAAGGCCAGCCGGACGGTGGCCTCCGCGACGTCGGACGGACCGTGGTTCTCCGTCACCAGCCACACCCCGATCCGTCCGTCCCACAGGGACACATGGCCGTGGTGGGCGAGATCCGCCTCGGCCCCGACCGTCCCGCCACCCCCGCCGCCCACTCCGCCGGCCGCCCCGGCCGTCGTCCCGGCACCCAGCACCACGAGCGCCGCGAGCGCGGCCCCGAGCACACTCTTAGAGATCACACGCATACGCCAAAAATACCCAGATATCATCCGATCCTCTGACAATCCATCAGCCGCGCGTGTCCCCTGCCCCTCGTGGGCCGCGTCCCCCGCACCCACCGGGCACGCGGCCCACGAACCCCCGCACCCACCCGGCGCGCGGCACCCGACCCCCGGCCGTGCCACCCTGCCGCCATGCAGATCGCCCGCTCCGTCTCCCTCTTCGTCGTCGCCGCCCTCTTCGAGATCGGCGGGGCCTGGCTCGTCTGGCAGGGCGTCCGCGAGCACCGCGGCTGGATCTGGATCGGTGGCGGCGTCCTCGCCCTCGGCCTCTACGGCTTCGTCGCCACCCTCCAGCCCGACGCCGAGTTCGGCCGCGTCCTCGCCGCCTACGGAGGCGTCTTCGTCGCCGGCTCGCTCGCCTGGGGCATGGTCGCCGACGGCTACCGCCCCGACCGCTGGGACGTCGCCGGCGCCCTCGTCTGCCTCGCGGGCATGGCCGTGATCATGTACGCCCCCCGCGGCCGCTGACCGCCGCCTATCCTGGCCACCACACCGACCGACCACCTGTGCGAGGAGCCTCCGCCATGTCCGCCCCCATCGCCGTCATCACCGGAGCGAGCAGCGGCATCGGCGCCGCCACGGCCCGGCAGCTGGCCGCCGCCGGCTACCGCGTGGTCCTCACCGCCCGGCGCAAGGACCGCATCGAGGCCCTCGCCGCCGAGATCACCGAGGCCGGCCACCAGGCCACCGCGTACGCCCTCGACGTCACCGACCGCGCCGCCGTCGACGAGTTCGCCACCGCCTTCCGCTCCCTCGCCGTCCTCGTCAACAACGCCGGCGGCGCCCTCGGCCTCGACCCCGTCGCCACCGGCGACCCCGAGGACTGGCGCCGCATGTACGACGTCAACGTCCTCGGCACCCTCCACATGACGCAGGCCCTCCTGCCCGCGCTCACCGCGAGCGGCGACGGCACGGTCGTCGTCCTCTCCTCCACCGCGGGCCACAGCACCTACGAGGGCGGCGCCGGCTACGTCGCCGCCAAGAACGGCGCCCGCGTCCTCGCCGAGACCCTCCGCCTGGAGATCGTCGGCACCCCGGTCCGCGTCGTCGAGGTCGCCCCCGGCCTGGTCAAGACCGAGGAGTTCGCCACCACCCGCTTCCGCGGCGACACCGACCGCGCCGCCAAGGTCTACGCGGGCGTCGCCGAGCCCCTCACCGCCGACGACGTCGCCGACACCATCACCTGGGCCTGCACCCGCCCCCCGCACGTCAACATCGACCTCCTGGTCGTCCGCCCCCGCGCCCAGGCGTCCAACACCAAGCTCCACCGCGAGCCGTAGACCGGACGGACCGGGAACACCCGGAGCGGACACGGGGAGGGGGCCGGCGC
>NZ_JBHVRX010000052.1:0-41835 GCF_042885515.1 Streptomyces sp. NPDC058052
GGCTCCGGGGACGCCCCCGGGGCCCGATCCGCGCGCGGGGGCGGCGCGGTCAGCGCCGCGGCACGGTGAGGGTGTATCCGGCGTCGAGGAGCGCGGGCAGGTAGCGGCCCAGGGCGGCGACGCTCTGGGAGCGGTTCCCGCCGGCGTCGTGCGAGAGGACGATGACGCCGGGGCCCGCGCCGTCGAGGACCCGGCGGACGATGGTGTCGCTGCCGGGCTCCTTCCAGTCGAGGGTGTCCACGGACCAGGCGAGCGGCTCCATGCCCAGTTCGGCGCCGATCTCGAAGGAGTGCCGGTTCCAGGCGCCGTAGGGGGCCCGGTACCAGAGCGGCGCGGCCCCCAGGGCGCGCTCCACCACCTCGCTGGTGGAGCCGAGTTCGTCCCGGATGCGGGAGGGCCGCAGTCGGGGCACGAGCGGGTGGGACCAGGAGTGGTTGCCGACCACGTGCCCGTCGTCGGCCATCTCCCGGAGCAGGTCCTGGTTCTCCACGGCCATCTCGCCGCAGACGAAGAACATCGCCCGGCAGTCGTAGCGGCGCAGGGTGGCCAGGATGCCGGGGGTGTAGCGGGGGTCGGGGCCGTCGTCGAAGGTGAGCACCATGGAGCGGCCGACGCCGGTGAGCGAGAGGAAGGGCCGCCGCCGGACCGGGGGGAGGGCCCGGGGCCGGGCGGCGGGGGCGTACGCGGTCATGGGCTGGAGCCGGTACGCGGAGGGGCGCAGCCGGGGCGAGGAGGCCGGGGGGCCGGCGGCGGGGCCCGCGGCACCGGGCGGGCCCTGGGGCCCGGCGGCGGTTCCGGGTCCCGCGCTCCCGTCGGCGCCGAGGCGGTCCAGGGCGAACGCGCCGGCCGCGACGGTGGCGCCGAGGGCGGCGGCCAGGCGCAGCACCGACCTCCGCCCGGTGGGCAGCTGATCGTTTTTCATGACCAATGGTTCGTACGGGGAGGGTCCCGGGCCCCTCACCGACACCGGGCCGCCGTCCGATTGCACCCGATGGGCCGATACTCTCGGAGGGTGAGCGCACACCAGCCCGAGCGGTTCGAACGCGGCACCGACGGACCCAAGGTGATCATGGCCGGGGTCGACGGCTCGGCCTCGTCCCTGCGGGCGGCGGCGTACGCGGCCGGGCTGGCCCGCCGGCAGAACGCCCTGCTCGCGCTGGTCTACGTGCAGCCGCTCCTCGCGGCCGGCGCCTCCCTCGGCGCCCCGGTGACCGGGGCCACCGAGGAGATCGCGGAGGAGCTGGCCGAGGAGATCCGCACCTCGGCGGAGCGGGTGAAGGACCTGTGGCAGGTGCGCTGGGAGTTCCGCACCTTCAAGGGCGACGCCTACACGGGTCTGGTGCGCGCGGCGGAGGAACTGCGGGCGGACGCCGTGGTGGTCGGCGCCTCGGAGTCGGCGGGGCACCGCTTCGCCGGATCGGTGGCCGTGCGGCTGGTGAAGGCGGGCCGCTGGCCGGTCACGGTCGTCCCCTGACCGGCCGGCGCCGTCATCCGCCGAGCGTCAGGCCGTCCTTGTCGGCGCCCCGCCCGAGGACGACCTGGCGGATCGTCTCGCGGATCTCCGCGTGGCGCGGGTCGGAGGCGTCGGCGGAGACGAGGTCCACGACCCGGCCGCGCGCGGTGTCGAACCACTGGGGCATGAACTCGGCCCTGGTGACCTCCCAGCGGGCGCCGGGCTTCTTCGGCGGGGCGAAGGTGAAGCGGCCGATGCTGCTCTGGTTGCCGCGCGGGTCGAAGACGCCCTCGTGGTTGATCATGTCGCCGGCGATCTGGTCGCCCATGCCGTAGATCACCCAGGTGCCGTTGACCTTCTCGTACGCCTGGGGGACATGGGCGTGGGTGCCGATGATCAGGTCGATGTCCGGACGGCCGCCGGTGCGGGAGGCGGTGAGCGAGCGGGCGAGCGAGAGCTGCCGGTCGTCGGGGGCGGTCTGCCACTCGGAGCCCCAGTGGACACTGACCACGACGACGTCGGCGCCGGCGGCGCGGGCCGCCCGGGCGTCGGCGATCACCTTCTCCTCGTCGAGGACGTTCACCGCCCAGGGCTGCCCGGCGGGGAGCGGATAGCCGTTGGTGTCATAGGTGTAGGCGAGCTGGGCGACGGTGGCGCCGCCGGCCCTGAGCAGGGTGGGGCGGGCGGCCTCGGCGGCGGTGCGGGCCGATCCCGCGTGCTTCACGCCCGCCGCGTCGAGGGCGTCGAGGGTGCGGCCGAGTCCGGCGGCGCCGTCGTCGAGGGTGTGGTTGGAGGCGGTGGAGCAGGAGTCGTATCCGGTGGCCTTCAGCGCGGTGGCCACCTCGGGCGGGGACTTGAAGGCGGGATAGCCCGTATAGGGCCCGCCCTCCTCGCCGTACACCGTCTCCATGTGGCAGATCGCGACGTCGGCGCGGGAGACGACCGGTCGCGCCCCGGCGAGCATGGGCCGGAAGTCGTAGCCGCCGCTGTCGCCGGCGTCGGCGGCGGCGCGCCGGATGATCGAGTCGTGCGGGAGGACGTCCCCGGAGGCCACCAGGGTGAAGCCGGCCGGCCTGGGGGCCGGTGCGGCGGGCCGGGGCGCGGTGGAGCCACCGGGCGAGGGGGCGCCGCCGCCGAGGCCGCCCTGGCTGCACGCGGCGACGACGGCGAGCAGGGAGCCGGCGAGGACGGTGGAACCGGCACGGGCGAGCCTGGCGCGTACGGGTCTGGTGCCTGCGGTCATGACGACTGCCACCCCGATCATAGGAAGAACATCTGTTCTGCCGAATTCATCCCTCGGGGAGGGCCCAGTCAAGGGACCCCGCCGGGCCGGACGGCGAACCCCACCGAATCGGACGTACGCCCCCCGCCCGGCCGCCGTCCGACCGCTCGCCGCGCCATTCGCCGCTCGTTACGACCGTTCGTCGCAGACCGTTGTCCGCTCCCTGTCCCCTTCCGCCCGGATGCGTTCGTATACGGCGCGGACGACGAACCGCTGAGCGGGCGGGGAAGGGTGGCACTCATGACGACCGCGACCGTGACGGCGACGACCGACGAGCGGACGCTCCAGGAACTGCAGCGGGAGCACGGCCCGGCCCTGCTGTCGTTCCTCCTGGGACTGACCTACGGGGACCGCCAGCGCGCCGAGGACCTCGCCCAGGAGACCCTGGTCCGGGCCTGGCTCCACCCCGAGGCGTTCAGCGGCGCGTACGCCTCGATGCGGCCCTGGCTCTTCACCGTCGCCCGCCGGCTGGCCATCGACGCCCGCCGTTCCAGGCTGGCCCGGCCCGCCGAGATCGGCGACGGGGTGCTCGCGGTCACCCCCGACCCCTCGGACGCCACCGAGACCGCCGAGGCCGCGCTCGACGTACGGGCGGCGGTACGGGAGCTGAGCCCCGAGCACCGCGCGGTCCTGGTCCGGCTCTACTTCCACGGGCTCACCGTCAACGAGGCCGCCGTGGACCTCGGGATCCCGGCCGGCACGGTCAAGTCCCGTTCGCACTACGCCCTTCGCCAGCTCGGCCGGTCACTCCCCGGCTACCGGCCGCGTCACGGCGTCATTGCCCGGGCCCGGGCCGCGGCCGCACAATGACGCCGTGACGCTCCCTGACACCGTGGCGCTGACTCCCGCCGCCGCCGAGAAGATCCTCGCCGACAACTTCGCCCCCTGGGTCCTGGACCTGGGGCTCACGGTCGACTCCGTCGACGGCCACGAGGCCGTCCTCCGCCTCCCCTGGTCCGACCGGCTGGCGCGGGAGGGCGGCGGGATCTCCGGCCAGGCCCTGATGGCCGCGGCCGACACCGCCACCGTGATCGCCGTCTCGGCGGCCCGCGGCGGCTTCGTCCCCATGACGACCGTCCAGCAGTCCACCAGCTTCCAGCGCGCGGTCCTCGGCACCGACGTCCTGATCCGCGCCCGCCTCACCAAACTGGGCAGGCGGATGGCCTTCGCCGACATCACGATGACCGCCGAGGGGAGCACCGAGCCCGCCGCCCACGCCACCGCGGTCTACGCGCTGCTGGGCTAGGCCAGGCCGTTTCCTTCGGATCGCGCCGGAGGCGACGGCCTGGACGTTCGTCCCGGTCGTACGGCCTCCGGCCGGTTCGTCGGTCCGTCCCGGTGGACGGGCGCGGAGCGCGCCCGGGCGCGAGGGGAAAGCTCCGGGGGGCTATGCACTGCATGTATACACCGTGCGTATAGTCGCGTGCATGTCCTCACGACCTCACACCCCGCCCCTCCCCCGCCTGTTCAAGGCCGTCGTCGTCACCGGGATCGCCGTCGTCGCCGCGCACGTCGTGCTCTCCGACACGCTGCGGTTCGCGCTCGTCGGGCAGGCGTCGGCCGCCCTGGGGGCGCCCACCGGGTACGGGGAGGCCCAGGTCTTCACCACCGCGCTGCTCAACACCGCGCTGGTGATGCCGCTCGTGCTCTGGGCCGGGATGCGGATGGGCGGGGAGCGGCGGCTGGGGGCGATGCTGCTCGCGGGGAGCGTGGGGTGGATCGTCGCCGTCTGGAACGGGATCGACGGCCTGGACGACTCCTTCGGCGCGATCCTGCCCCTGTCGTCGCTCGCGCTCGTCGTCGGCGTCACCGCGCTCGCCTCGCTCGTCCGCCGCCGCCCCTCTCCGGTCCCTTCCGCACCGCGCGTCCCGTCAGACCCGCCGGCACCGATCCGGCCGGGGAACGTATCCGAAACCACACCGGCGAGTTGAGCAAAGCGGTCCACGCGGACGCCCCGAGCGGAGGAGGCTCTGCTCCGGGTCCCGAGAACCGCGGGTCCCCGACGTCCGGGAGAAGGTGGGAGCGTTGCCGCCCGAGAGCACGAACGGCGCCGGCCGCAGGAGCGGCGGGGGCCTGGCCGTTCCGATGGCCTGGCTGTGCGCCGAGTACCTGGCCGACCAGTACCTGACCGCGGCCGGCCTGGCCGAGCCCGGCTCGCTGGAGCACCGCGCCTCGCTGCGGGCCCTGGCCCTCACGGTCCATCTCTCCGGGGAGCCCGCGGCCGACGAGTGGCTGCACCTCACCGCGTACGAGGCGGGCTGGCCCGACTGGGTGGAGGAACGGCTCGCCGCCGAGGAGGCCGAGGACCCCGGCGGGGCCGATCTGGCGCTCGCCCGGGACACCTGGCGGGCGCTGCGGGAGACCTGGGTGCACGCCGCCGACCTGGACGGTCCGGCCGCCGCCGGGCCGGGCCTCCTGGTCGACGAGACCGCGCGTGCCTGGCTGCCCGCCTGGCAGCTGGGGCTGCCGCTCGCCCACCTCGCCGTGTGGCTCTCCTGAGGGGTCAGCGCGTCGGCGAAGGGTGCACGCCCGGGCGGTACTTGGGGAAGCGCGCGGTCACCTTCATGCCGGCGCCGACGCCGGTCTCGATGACGAGTCCGTACTCCGCCCCGTACACCTGGCGCAGCCGCTCGTCCACGTTGGACAGGCCGATGCCGGAGCCCCCCGGGTGCTCGCCGCGCAGCACCGCCCGCAGCCGCTCCGGGTCCATGCCGACGCCGTCGTCCTCGACGGTCACCACCGCCTCGGAGCCGGCGTCCCGCGCGGCGATGGTGACCCGGCAGCCCCGCTCCCGGTCCTGGAGCCCGTGCTTGACCGCGTTCTCCACCAGCGGCTGGAGGCAGAGGAAGGGCAGCGCGACCGGAAGCACCTCGGGCGCGATCTGGAGCGTCACCTTCAGCCGGTCGCCGAAGCGGGCCCCGGCCAGCGCCAAGTACTGCTCGATCGCCCGCAGTTCGTCGGCGAGCTGGGCGAAGTCGCCGTGCCGGCGGAACGAGTAGCGCGTGAAGTCCGCGAACTCCAGGAGGAGGTCCCGGGCCCGCTCGGGATCGGTGCGGACGAACGAGGCGATCGCGGCGAGGGAGTTGAAGATGAAGTGCGGGGAGATCTGGGCGCGCAGCGCGCGGATCTCCGCCTCCACCATCCGCGTCCGGGAGCGGTCCAGCTCGGCCAGCTCCAGCTGGACCGAGACCCAGCGGGCCACCTCGGTCGCGGCCCGCACCAGCACCGCCGACTCCCGGGAGCCGTAGGCGACCAGCGCGCCGAGGACGCCCTCCTCGCCGGTGAGCGGGGCGGTCACCGCCCACCGCAGGGCACAGCCGGGATCGTCGCACCCGGTGGGCGCGGAGCTGCTTCGGCCGGTCTCCAGGGTCGCGGCCGCCAGCTCGGGCACCCCCGCGTGGTGGTGCGCCTCGCCGGGCCCGTCCCAGGCGAGGACGGCCGCCCCGTCCGTGAGGCAGAGGGCCTCGGTGCCGAGGAGCGAGCGCAGCGGGCGGGCCGCCCTGCGGGCGGTCTCCTCGGTCAGCCCGGCGCGCAGCGGCGGGGCGGCGAGCGAGGCGGTGTGCAGAGTGTGGAAGGTGGCGCGTTCGACGGGGGTGCCGAGGTCGAGGTCGGCGGAGCGGGCGCCGCGCCGGGCGGTGAGCCGGCCGAGGACGACGCCGGCGGCGAGGAGGACGGCGCCGGCGGCGCTCGCCGCGGCCAGGGCGATGCCGCTCACCGGCGGGCCTCCTGGGCGGGGACGGGGGCGGTGAACTCCCCGGGCGCGGTGAACTCCTCGGGCAGGTGGAGCCGGGCGAGGGTCGCGGCGGTGCCGGGCGGGACGCTGCGCGGGGTGGCGAGGGAGACCAGCACCATGGTGAGGAAGCCGAGGGGGACGGACCAGACGGCGGGCCAGGCCATCAGGGTGTGCGGCCAGCCCGCCGGGGCGAGCCCGGCCCGGGTGGCCATGACGGCGGCCAGCGCGCAGCCGCCGCCGAGGACGAGGCCGGCGGCCGCGCCGGGCGGGGTGAGCCGCCGCCACCAGATGCCGAGGACAAGGAGCGGGCAGAAGGAGGAGGCGGAGACGGCGAAGGCGAGCCCGACGGCGTCGGCGACCGGCACCTTGGACGCGGCGACGCCGACGGCGAGCGGGACGGCGGTGGCGAGCAGGGTCGCGAGCCGGAAGTGCCGGACGGCGCGGGAGGGCAGCACGTCCTGGGCGAGGACGCCGGCGACGGACATGGTGAGCCCCGAGGCGGTGGAGAGGAAGGCGGCGAAGGCGCCGCCGGCGAGGAAGGCGCCGAGGAGGTCGCCGAGCGCCCCGCCCACGATCCGGTCGGGGAGGACGAGCACAGCCGCGTCGGCGGACCCGGTGAGGGCGAGCTCGGGGGCGTAGATCCGGCCGAGCGCCCCGTAGAGCCCCGGCAGCAGGTAGAAGGCGCCGACCAGTCCGAGGACGACGAGCGTCGTGCGGCGGGCGGCGCGTCCGTGGGGGCTGGTGTAGAAGCGGACGGCGACGTGCGGGAGCCCCATGGTGCCGAGGAAGGTGGCGAGGATCAGCCCGTACGTGGCGTACAGCTGGTGCCCGTCGCGGCCGCCGGCCAGCGGCTGGGACCAGCCGAGGGGATCGGCGCCGTCGGCGCGCCGCTCGGGGACGGGGGTGCCCGGCGGGAGCGCGAGGACGGTGCCGCCCTTCACGTGGTGGGTGCCGGGGTCGAGGGTCACGGACCGCTCCTCGTACCGGACGGCGTCGACGGTGCCGGTGACGGTGAGGGTCAGCGGGGCGTCGAGCCCGATGCGTACGGTGTCGGCGACCCGGACGACGGTGTGTTCGCGGAGCACGGCGGGCGCGTCGAAGCGGGCCCGCGGCGCCCCGTCGCCGTGCCAGGCGGCCACCAGGAAGAAGGCCGGCACCAGCAGGGCGGTCAGCTTCAGCCAGTACTGGAACGCCTGGACGAAGGTGATGCTGCGCATGCCGCCGGCGGCGACCGTGCCGGTGACGACGACGGCGACGAGGAGGCCGCCGACCCAGTCGGGGGCGCCGGTGAGGATCTCCAGGGTGAGCCCGGCTCCCTGGAGCTGCGGCAACAGGTACAGCCAGCCGATGCCGACGACGAAGAGGCTGGCGAGCCGCCGGACCTGCGGGGACTCCAGCCGGGCCTCGGCGAAGTCGGAGAGGGTGTACGCGCCGGAGCGGCGCAGCGGGGCGGCGACGAGGACGAGCAGCACCAGGTAGCCGGCGGTGTAGCCGACCGGGTACCAGAGCATCGCCGGGCCCTGGACGAGGACCAGTCCGGCGATGCCGAGGAAGGAGGCGGCGGAGAGGTACTCGCCGCTGATGGCGGCCGCGTTGAGCCGGGGTCCGGCGGTGCGGGAGGCGACGTAGAAGTCGGAGGTGGTGCGGGAGACGCGCAGGCCGAGGGCGCCGATGAGGACGGTGGCGAGGACGACGGCGGTGACGGCGGCGACCGCGTAGGTCTGGTTCATGCGGGGCGGTCCACCGGTTCCTCAGCGCTCGACGAGGCCGGTGAAGTCGCGCTCGTTGCGCTCGGCCCGGCGGACGTACCAGAGGGCGACGGCCCAGACGACGGGGTAGACGCCGGCGCCGAGGGCGGCCCAGACCAGCGCCTCGGGGGCGGGCAGGGCGAGGACCAGCGGCAGGGTGCCGACGAGCAGGGCGAGGGCGCCGAGCGCGGTGAGGGCGGCACGGAGCTGGCTGCGCATCAGGGAGCGGACGTAGGTGTGGCCGAGGGTGGTCTGCTCGTCGATCTCGGAGCGGGCGGGCGGGTGCAGCGGGCGGGGCCGGATCCGGGCGCCCGGGAGGTCGCCGTGGGCGGTGGCGTGGGTGACGGTCTCGCGCCGCGGCCGGCGCGGCTCGGGGTGCTCCGGCATCGGCGTCGCTCTCTGACGGGCGGGTGGGCCCGTGGAGTGTAAGCGGAACGGGCCGGTCGCCGGTAGGGCCCGGCCGGTCAGCCGCCGGCCCGGCGCATCAGCAGGTCACGGAGGTGGCGGGCGTGCCGGCGGCTGACGGCGAGGTCGGCGGCGCCGACCCGGACGGAGGTGGCGCCGCCGTCGAGGCGCAGCTCCTCGACGCGGTCGAGGGCGACGAGGTGGCTGCGGTGGATGCGGACGAAGCCCCGGTCGGCCCAGCGCTCCTCCAGGGTGGAGAGCGGGATGCGGACGAGGTGGCTGCCGTGGTCGGTGTGGAGGCGGGCGTAGTCGCCGTGGGCCTCGACGTAGGCGATGTCGTCGACGGTGACGAAGCGGGTGACGCCGCCGAGTTCGACGGGGATCTGCTCGGGGGCGGTCGCGGCGGCGGGCGGCGCCGTGGTGGCGTGGACGAGTTCGTGGACGCGGCGGACGGCCTCGGCGAGCCGTTCGCGGCGGACCGGCTTGAGCACGTAGTCGACGGCCTTGAGGTCGAAGGCGGTGAGCGCGAAGCCCTCGTGGGCGGTGACGAAGACGACGAGCGGGGGGCGGGCGAAGCCGGCGAGCAGCCGGGCCACGTCGAGGCCGGTGAGGCCGGGCATGTGGATGTCGAGGAAGACGACGTCGATCTCCTCCTCGCCGTCCGGCCCGGAGTCCAGCGCGCGCCCGATCCGGCGCAGCGCGGCGGTCGCGTCCCCGGCGCCCTCGGCGGTCCGGACCCGGGGGTCGGCGCGCAGCAGGTAGAGGAGCTCCCCGAGGGCGGGCTCCTCGTCGTCGACGGCCAGTACGCGCAGCATGCGCGGGAGCCTACTTCAGGTGCGGGCGGCGCGGTCCGGGCTACTTGAGCAGCCGGGACATGCGCCGGTCGGCGAGGATCTTCCCGCCGGTCTGGCAGGTGGGGCAGTACTGGAGGGAGGAGTCGGCGAAGCTGACCTCGCGGACGGTGTCGCCGCAGACGGGGCAGGGTTCGCCGGTGCGGCCGTGGACGCGCAGGCCGGTCTTCTTCTCGGCCTTGAGCTCTCCGGCGGCGAGGCCGCGGGAGCGGGCGACGGCGTCCTGGAGGGTGGTGCGCAGGGCCGTGTAGAGGGCGGTGGTCTCGTCCGGGGTGAGGGTGGCGGTGGGTTTGAAGGGGGACATCCGCGCGGCGTGCAGGATCTCGTCGCTGTAGGCGTTGCCGATGCCGGCGAGGAGGCTCTGGTCGCGCAGGGCGCCCTTGATCTGGCGGCGTTCGCCGGAGAGCGCGGCGGCGAAGTCGCCGGGGCCGAAGTCCTCGGCGAGCGGGTCGGGGCCGAGGCGGGCGACGCCGGGGACGTCCTGGGGGTCGTGGACGAGGTGGACGGCGAGGCGTTTGGTGGTGCCGGCCTCGGTGAGGTCGAAGCCGTCGCCGCCGGTGAGGGCGGCGCGCAGGGCGAGGGGGCCCTTGCCGGGCCGGGGCGGCCCGGAGGGCAGCGGGTCCTGCCAGCGCAGCCAGCCGGCCCGGGCGAGGTGGACGACCAGGTGGAGCGGGCCCGCTCCGGTGGCGGCGGTGATGTCGAGCCATTTGCCGTGCCGGTCGACGCCGGTGACCCCGGCGCCGTCGAGGACGCCGAGCGGCGGGTCGTACGTCTTGAGGACGCTGATCGCGACGGGCAGCACGCGGGCGAACTCCTTGCCGACCAGGTGCTCGCCGAGGAACGCGCGGAGGGCTTCCACCTCGGGCAGTTCGGGCATGGCTCCACCCTGCCGCACGGGGGCGCGGCCCGCGCGGCAGGCCGGGTCAGTCCGTGACGGCGAACTCGCACCAGACGCATTTGCCGCCGCCCCGGGACTCGACGCCCCAGCTGTCGGAGAGCTGGTCGACGAGGAGGAGGCCCCGGCCGGAGACGCCCGCCTCGCCGGCCTCGCGGCGGCGCGGCAGGGCGCTGGAGCGGTCCTCGACCTCGACCCGCAGCCGCCGTTCGGCGCCGGGCAGCATCCGCAGGGTGATGATGGCGCCGCCGTCGGTGTGCATGAGGGCGTTGGTCATGAGTTCGTCGGCGACGAGTTCGATCTCGTCGGCGACGGAGCCGGCGCCCCAGGCGCGGACGGCGGCGCGGATCATGTGGCGGGCGGCGCTGAGGGCTTCGGGGTCGCTCTGGGCGACGTGCTGGCGGAAGCGGCCGCCCGCGGGGGTGTAGGCGCCGAGACGGCGGAGCAGCAGGATGGCGACGTCGTCCTCGCCGCCGCGCTCGGAGACGACGTCGCAGAGCAGGTCGGCGAGCTCCTGGAGGTCGGAGGGGCCGCGGCGGACGAGGGAGGAGAGCCATTCGAGGCCCTCGTCGAGGTCGGCGCCGGGCTTCTCGACGAGGCCGTCGGTGTAGAGCATGAGGGTCTGGCCGGGGTCGAGTTCGAGGGTGGTGACGGGGTAGTCGAGGCGGCCGAACTCGGCGGAGAGGCCGAGCGGGAGGCCGCCCTCGACGGGCACCCGGCGGCAGGTGCCGTCGGGCTCGCGGACCAGCGGGTCGACGTGTCCGGCGCGGACCACCTGGACGACTCCGGTGCCGGGGTCGGCCTCGGCGTAGGTGCAGGTGGCGAAGCGTTCGGTGTCGAGTTCGTGGAGGAAGACGGAGGCCCGGGCCATGACGGTGGCGGGGGTGTGGCCCTCGGCGGCGTAGGCGCGCAGCACGATGCGCAGCTGGCCCATGACGGCGGCGGCGTGGGTGTCGTGGCCCTGGACGTCGCCGATGACGGCGCCGACGCGTCCTCCGGGGAGCGGGATGACGTCGTACCAGTCGCCGCCGATGTCGCGGCCGAGGCGGGCGGAGCGGTAGCGGACGGCTATGTGGGCGCCGGGCACGTCGGGGATCCGGCGGGGCAGCATCGCCTGCTGGAGCCCTTCGGCGAGGTCGTGCTCCTGCTCGTACAGCATGGCGCGCTGGAGGCTCTGGGCGATGCTGCTGCCGAGGGCGACGAGGAGGGTCCGCTCGTCCTCGCTGAAGCCGGTCCGGTCGCTGTAGAGCAGGCCGAGGGCGCCGATGGGGCGGGCCTGGGCGATGAGCGGGAGGTAGGCGGCGGCGGTGATGCCGAGGCCGCTGATGTGCGGCCAGAGGACGGGGAAGGAGGTGGCGAAGTCCTCGGCGGTGTCGATGAAGCGGGGCCGCAGGGTGCGGATGACCTCGCTCATCGGGTAGGGCTCGTCCACCCGGGTGAACCGGGTGCCGGGCACGAAGGCGCCCGCGGGTCCTTCGGCGACGAGGTGGATGCGGCCGGCCTCCAGCAGGCCCATGACGAGGCTGGCGGCGCCGAAGTGCTCCAGGGCGTGCGAGTCGTTCAGCAGGTCGATGACGTCCTGCACGGTGCGGGCGTGGGCGAGGGCGGCGGTGGTGCCCTCGACGACCCCGGCGCGCCGGCGGCGGCCCTCGTCGAGGCCGAGGCGGGCGGCGGACTCGGTGAGCTCGTGGGTGGCGTCGCGCACGACGCCGACGATCCGCACGGGGCGGCCGGTGGCGTCGCGGTAGACGAGGCCCTGGGTGTGGGTCCACTGCTGGGAGCCGTCGCGGCGCCGGATGCGGAAGTAGGCCCCGTACTGGTCGCTGCCCTCCTTGAGGGCCTGGGCGACGAGGGTGTCGAGGCGGCGGCCCTCGTCGGGCAGGACGCGGCTGCCGAGGGTCTCGGGGTGCCCGTCGTACTCGTCGGGCTCGAAGTCGAAGACGTCGAGGGCGGCCTCGTCCATCTCCATGGTCCCGGTGGTCAGGTCCCAGTCGAAGCCGCCCATGCGGAAGGCGGCTCCGAACGCGCTGAGGATCGGCGCCGCCGCGCCGTCCGTGGCCGGTGCCGTGCCCGGACGGCCCGCCGTGTCCGCTCCCCCGCTGCCCACGCTCATGGGGGCCACGCTAGGGCCAGCGGGTTCCTCGCGCACCATGAAGATCTTTCAGCCGGCGAAGGTGTCGGGCTGGGTGGGCCCGGGATCGACGGGGAAGAGGTCCTCGGGCAGGGGGTCGCCGCCGTCGGGGTTCGCGTAGGGGTCGGCCTCCGGGTCGGTGTACGGGTCCGGGTACGCCTCGCCCGGGGGTTCGGCGTACGGGTCGGCGGGCGCGTCCGGGACCACGGGCTCGTCCGGGGTGGCGGGCGGGTCGGGCGTGACGGGGGTGTCGGGCGCGGTGGGGGTGGTCGGGGTGTCCGGTACGACGGGGGCGTCGGGCTCCGCGGGCCGGGACGGGGTGGTGGGGCGCACCGTCGGGGGCTCGGGGGTGGCGCCTTCCGGCGTGCCGGGGTCCTCCGTGCCGGGGTCCGGGGTGACGGGGTCGCTGAGGGCGCAGGTGTCGGGGTCGCAGTCCGGTTCGGTGTCGGGCTTGCGGTCCTGGTCGCCGTCGCTGCCCGACTTCCGCTCGATCCAGCTGTCGTCGGAGACGTTCACGATGACCAGGCTGGTGACGACGGTGGTGGTGGGCTTGACGATGATCACGCGGTCGGGGTCGAAGCCGGTCCAGGGGTCGCCGTGGTGGACGGCTCCCGAGACGCTGACGGGGGTGCGGAGCGGGTTGCCGCAGGCGCAGCGGACGCGGGGGGCGCCGTAGGGGTCGACGAGGACGGCGGTGCCCGCCTGGAGGACGGACTGGAAGGCGTTGGCCTTGCCGTCGCGGAAGCCGTGGTTGGTGACGCGGGCGTCGGCGCGCAGCAGGACGGGGGTGAGGTCGCGCAGCCAGTCGGCGACGCCGCCCTCGGGGATGCCGGCGGCCTCGGCGAAGGCGGTGAGCTTGGCGGGCTCGGCGGCGAGGTAGGCGACCTGCTGCTCGACGTCGCAGCTGGCCTCGGCCCGGGTGCCGCCGTAGAGGCCGGGGGTGGAGCCGGCGACCTCGCGCACGCCGGGGGCGCTGACGGGCTGGGCCGCGGGGTCCGGTTCCTGGAGGGCGCGGAGTCCCGCGCCGCGCGCGGTGGAGGCGGTGAAGGGGTCGGGGCCCTGGGCGGCGACCGGCTGGAGGTGCACCTCGTGGGCGGCGGCGAGGGCCGCGCGTCCGGCGGCGCCGCCGGACGGCTCCGAGGAGCAGCCGGCGAGGAACAGGGCGGCGCCAAGCGTGGCGGCGAGGGCGGTGCGGCCCTGGTGGCGGGCGGCTCCGGGGGCGGGGCGGACGGCGGCGGGGTTGCTCCGCGTCCGGCGCTGCGTGGGGCGCACGTTGCTTCTCCCGGTCGGCGTCGGGTGGGTTCCTCCCGTTCTGTCGCAGTCGGTGACGGGGTGCAAGCGGAGCGCGTCCGACCGGGCGTCCCGATCGGCCGCCCAGCGGACTTGAACACGTTCAACAGAGGCTCTACGCTCGGCCCCATCACCGTTGAACATGTTCAAGTCGGGGGTTGGACGCCATGAGCACCCTGTCTCTCTTCGTCGTCCCGGTCGTGACGATCGGGATGCTCTGGGTCGTGCCGACCGGGCTCGGGCTCGTCGGAGGCCCCCGGCCGCCCGGCTGGGACGCCCTGCGCCGGGCCTGGCCACTGCTGGCCCTGCCCGGCGCGGTCTCGCTCTGGCTCCCCCGCTCCGGCACGGCGACCGCGCTCGCGGCCTGCTACGCGCTCGCCACCCTGGCGCTCGCGCTCCAGGCCCCGGCCCGGCTCCTCCTCACCCGCTCCCGGCCCGCGGCCGGAAGGACCCCCGCCCCGCCGCCACCGGGCGAGATCGCGGTCCTCACGGCCCTCGTCTCCCCGTCCGTCGCCGGACTGGCGCTCGTCGCCGAGCGGGCCGCGTACCCGCTCTTCGGCTTCGAGCTCGACCTGCTGGCGCTGACCGTGCCGCACTTCCACTTCGCCGGCTTCGCCGCCGCCCTGGTCGCCGGACTGCTCTGCCGCGCCTCCGGCGAGGGGCCGCTGGCCAGGACCGCCGCGCTCAGCGTGCCCGCCGGCACCCTGCTCGTCCTGATCGGCTACTTCGTCGACGACTGGGCCGAGCTGGCCGGCGCGGTCGTCCTCACGGCCGGCATGGCCGCCGTCGCGGTGCTCACCCTGCGCGAACGCCGCGAGCTCGCCGCCGACCCCGCCACCCGGACCCTGCTCGGCGTCTCCGCCCTGGTCCTCGTCGCCACCATGGCGCTCGCGCTCTGGTGGGCCCTGGGCGAGGCGACCGGCCTCCCGCACCCCACGCTGACCTGGATGGCCGCCACCCACGGACTCGGCAACGCGCTCGGCTTCGCCGTCTGCGCCCTGCTCGCCCACCGCCGGCTCCGGTCCACCGACCCCCGTACCACCCCTCTCCCGCGAACGGAGCTCCCGGCATGACCCGCATCCTCGGTGATCTGACCCCGCGCCGCCGCACCCTCACCTACCGCGAGGCCGGCGCCACCCGCACCCCCGACGCCCTTCCCGCCGGCTACCACCACCTGCGCCACAGCACCCCCGTCGGCCACGGCCCCGCCGACTTCCGGGCCGCCGCCGAGGCCGTCACCACCTGGCGCATGCACCGCGCCACCGGCGCCAGGATCCGCTCCGCGGCCGGCCGGGCGGCGCCGGGCGTCACCGTGGAGGTCGCGCTCGGGATCGGTCCGCTCGCCTACGCCGTCCCCTGCGAGGTGATCTGGGTCCCCGAGGGGGAGCACCGGGCCGGGTTCGCGTACGGCACCCTCACCGGGCACCCGGAGTGCGGCGAGGAGTCCTTCCTCGTGGAGCTGGAGCCCGATGGCACGGTCCGCTTCACCGTCACCGCCTTCAGCCGGCCCGCCACCTGGTACACCCGCCTCGCCGGGCCCCTGGTCCCCCGCCTCCAGCTCGCCTACGCCCGCCGGCTGGGCCGCGCCCTCGCCCGGATCGCCGCGGGGTGACCCCGCCGGGCCGATACTGGAGGCGATGGAGTGGTTCACCGCGCCGGAGCTGTGGCTCGGCCGGACCGTCTTCCAGCGCGGCCTGGCCGTGCTGTACTGCGTGGCCTTCCTGTCGGCCGCCCTGCAGTTCCGGGCGCTCATCGGCGAGCGCGGCATGCTCCCCGTACCGGAGTACCTGCGCCGGACCACCCCGCTCCGCTCGCCCTCGCTCTTCCACTGGCGCTACTCGGACCGCCTGTTCGCGGCCGTCGCGTGGACCGGCGCCGGCCTCGCCGCGGCGCTCGCCGCCGGGGCCGGGGACGCGGTGCCGCTCGCCGCCGCCATCCCGCTGTGGCTGCTGCTGTGGGGCCTGTACCTGTCGATCGTGAACGTGGGCCAGACCTGGTACGCCTTCGGCTGGGAGTCGCTGCTCCTGGAGACCGGATTCCTCGCGGTCTTCCTCGGCAACGACGACGTCGCCCCGCCGCTCCTCGTCCTCCTCCTGCTCCGCTGGCTGCTCTTCCGCGTCGAGTTCGGCGCCGGCCTCATCAAGATCCGCGGCGACGCCTGCTGGCGGAACCTGACGTGCCTCTGCCACCACCACGAGACGCAGCCGATGCCCGGCCCGCTGAGCTGGTTCTTCCACCGGCTCCCCCGGCCCCTGCACCGCGTCGAGGCGGCCGCCAACCACGTCGTCCAGCTCGGCGTGCCGTTCCTCCTCCTCACCCCGCAGCCGGTGGCCTCGATCGCCGCCTGCCTGATGATCGTCACCCAGCTGTGGCTCGTCCTGTCCGGCAACTTCGCCTGGCTCAACTGGCTCACCATCGTCCTCGCGGCCTCCGTCCTCGACCTCTCGGCGTTCACCGGGGACTCCGGCGGCCACCCCCGCCCCGACCCCCCGGTCTGGTACGTGGTCCTGGTCCTCGCCGTGACGGCCCTGGTCCTCGTCCGCAGCCACCGCCCCGTCCGGAACCTGCTCTCCCGGCACCAGGCCATGAACCGCTCCTACGACCCCTTCCACCTGGTCAACACCTACGGGGCCTTCGGCACGGTCGGCCGCGTCCGCGACGAGATCGTGGTGGAGGGCACGAGCGACCCGGAGCCGGGCCCGGACACGGAGTGGCGGGAGTACGGCTTCAAGGGCAAGCCCGGCGACCCCCGCCGCCTCCCCCGCCAGTTCGCCCCCTACCACCTGCGGCTGGACTGGCTGATGTGGTTCGCGGCGCTCTCGCCCGGCTACGCGCGCGAGTGGTTCGGGCCCTTCGTCGAACGGCTGCTCGCCGGGGACCGGGACACCCTGCGGCTGCTGGCGCACAACCCGTTCCCGGACGCCCCGCCCGTCCACGTCCGCGCCCGGCTCTACCGCTACCGCTTCTCCACCTGGCGCGAGCTGCGCGCGACGGGGGCGTGGTGGCAGCGCCGGCTGCTGCGCACGTACCTGCCGCCGGTCCGGCTGCGGGGCTGAGCCGGGACACGGCGGTGCCCCCGGTCCGGGAGGGACCGGGGGCACCGGAGCCGTACGGGCCGCGCGGGGCGGCCCGGGGACGACGCCTTACGTCGGGGCAGCGGTATCAGTCGATGCCCGGCAGGATGTGGGGCTCGGCGAGGTCGTCCTCGTAGCCCGCGAGCCGGATCGGGGCCGACCGGGCCCAGACTTCGAGGTTGCCCAGCTCGCCTTTGGGCCGCTGCCGTTCGGAGGGTTCCGACGGTCGCGGTTCCTGCTTCGTCAGTTCGGGTGTCACCGCGCACTCCTTTGTGTCGCGTTCAGTTGAGGACGTGGGCCGTTCGGTCGCGGTGGCGCCGTTCTTCGGGCGGGACCGCGGCCGAGGTGGGTGGCCAGTCCCCTGACCGGCTGTGGAGCGGGTGTGTCGCTCCGGTGGCCGACCGTGGGCATCAGAGTAACCAAATGAGCGCGCCCGCGCTCTACCGGGCTCAAAAGTGTGACGCGTTCGGGTGACGAAGACCGAAAGAGCGCCCTTTCCGGAGGGAAAGGACGCTCTCTCCGCACACGGGACGGTGCGGACGGGGGTGGTGCGGATGGGGGTGGTGCGGGTGCGGACGGGGGCGGGTGAGGTGGCCGGGTGCGGCCTACCACTTGCCGGGGGCGTAGTCCTTCATGAAGACGCCGTACAGGTCCTCGCCGGCCTCGCCGCGCACGACCGGGTCGTAGACGCGGGCGGCGCCGTCGACCAGGTCCAGCGGGGCGTGGAAGCCCGCCTCGGCGAGGCGCAGCTTCTCGAAGTGCGGCCGCTCGTCGGTGATCCAGCCGGTGTCGACCGAGGTCATGAGGATCCGGTCGGACTCGAACATCTCCTGGGCGCTGGTGCGGGTCACCATGTTCATGGCGGCCTTGGCCGCGTTGGTGTTCGGGTGCCCGGCGCCCTTGTAGCCGCGGGAGAAGACGCCCTCCATGGCGGAGACGTTGACGACGTACGCCCGGCCGCTCGCCGCCTTGGCGGCGGCCTCGGCCATCGACGGGCGCAGCGCGCTGATCAGGATGAACGGCGAGGTGTAGTTGCAGAGCTGGGTCTCCAGGAGCTCCACCGGGGTGATCTGGTCGATCGTCTGCACCCAGGTGTTGGAGTCCACCACGTCCGGGAGGAGGCCGCCCGCGTCGATGGCCGTGCCGGCGTGGTGCCGCTCCAGGCTGGCGTTGCCCGCGACGAGCGCGAGGTCGGCGACCTTCTGGGCGTCGAGGCCGCTGGTGCCGACGGGCAGCGCGGCGAGGCCGTCGACCGCGCCGGAGTTGAAGGCGCCGATGACGTGGTGGGCGGGCAGCTCGCCGGCCGGAAGCGGCGCGCTCTCGCCGTCGACCAGGGCCGCGTACGCGGAGGGCAGCCGGCGCACGGTCTGGGTGGCGTTGTTGATCAGGATGTCCAGCGGCCCCGCGGCGGAGACCTGCTCGGCGAGGGCCACGGCCTGGCCCGGGTCGCGCAGGTCGATGCCGACGACCTCCAGGCGGTGGATCCACTCCGCCGCGTCCTCCATCGCCTTGAAGCGGCGGATGGCGTCCTTGGGGAAGCGGGTGGTGATCGTGGTGTGCGCGCCGTCGCGGAGCAGCCGCAGCGCGATGTACATGCCGATCTTGGCCCGGCCGCCGGTGAGCAGGGCGCGCTTGCCCGTGAGGTCGGCGCGGATGTCGCGCTTGGACCGGTTCAGGCTCGCGCAGTCCTGGCAGAGCTGGTGGTAGAAGTAGTCGACCTCGACGTACCGGGTCTTGCAGGTGTAGCAGGACCGGGGGCGCTGGAGTATGCCCGCGATCCGGCCGGCCTCGGTGACCGAGGAGGGCAGGATGCCCTCGGTCTCGTCGTCGATCCGCTGGGCGGAGCCGGTCGCGGTGGCCTCGGTGACCGCCCGGTCGTGGGCGGTCTTGGCGGCCCGGCGCTCCTGGCGGCGGCGCTGCTTCACCATGCGGTAGATGCCCGCGGTGGCGCGCCGGACGGCGATCGCGTCGGGGTGGTCGACCTCGATCTTCTCCAGCTCGTCGAGCACGCTCAGGCAGACGGCCAGGCGCTCGGGGTCGATGCCCGGCCCGTACTCCTGGGTTTCTTCAGTCACCGTCATGGCCTTCGTCGTTCCTCGATCGCTCGCGGGCGGGGTGCCGCCGGGGGATTTGACGTGTCAACTTTACGGAGCCGGGGCCCGCCGCTCCAAACCCGTTCCGGGGGCGTGGTCGAACACACAGTCGCCGCAGAGGCCGCCGGAGGGGCAGCGGTAGTAGAGGCAGCAGCTCGTGCGGCGCAGCGCGGGGCCGCGGACGGTGCGGGCCAGATCGGGATGGTCGAAGAGGCCCCGGACGAGCACGGCGGCCCGGTCGGCGACCTCCGGCCGGTCGTGGGCGCGGGCCCATCGGGTCAGTTCGCGCAGCGCGCCGGCGAGCGCCGATCCGGCGTTGCCCCACAGCAGCCGGGGCGAGATCCGCCCGTCGCGGGCGAAGGCTTCGTGCAGCGGGACGAGGTGCGCCTCGTGGACGGCCTCGCGGAGCGCGGCGACGGTGCCGGGACGGGTGCCGGCGCCGTCGCCGGCCCACCAGAGGTCGTCGGGCGAGGTGAGGGCCGGGTCCCAGTGCAGGGTGGCGGGGTCGAGGGCGGGGAAGCGGCCGTGCAGGGCGGCCGGTCCGAGCGCCGTGGACCAGAGGCGGGCGGCCAGCCCGAGGTGGGCGACGGAGGCGCCGACGCGCCGCTCGGGCGCGCCGAGCCGGGCGGCGACCCGGTCGACGCGCGCGTGCAGGGGCGCGTCGTCGGCCGGGTCCTCGCCGGCGTAGAGCCGGGCGAGGGGGCGGTGGTCGCCGCCGGCGGGCGGCGGGGCGGTCCTGAGGGCGAAGAAGCCGCCGAGGGAGGCGGCCTCGGCGAGCTCCTCCGAGATCGTCCCGGAGACGCGCTCCCGCGTCCCGGCGGGCGGGTTGTCGTCGGGATCCACCGTCTCCCTCTCGGTCTCCCCCGCCGGTACGGCTCCGGCGGCGCGGGCCCACCGTATCCCGGGGGCACCCGGGGCCCCGCGGGCCAAAGTGGACCGCTCGGTGCGGCCAGTGGCTCGGGATGTGGCTCCCGCCGGGGGGACGCGCGCGGGCTCGGTACCGCTTTCCCGGACCGGTTCCTCCTGATTCGACCCACTCTGACCTGCGGTGGCGTACGCCTCCGGGTGTACGCGATCTCCGCGTACTGCGTCGGCGGTACCGGTGAGGGGGTTCCCTGGTCTGACGACGGGAACGGTCCGGCGAGCGATCGTGGAGGGTATGAGTCCCCTGCTGCTGTCCGTCGTCCTGTCACTGGTCTCCGCGGTCGCGTACGCGGGTGCGGCGATCGTGCAGGAGCGGGTCGCGGCGACCGCCTCCGGGCCGACGTACGCGCCGCTGCGCAATCCGGTCTGGTGGGGCGCCGTGCTGCTCAACGGGCTGGGCGCGGCCCTGCACGTGGTCGCCCTCGCCTATGGACCGCTCAGCGTGGTACAGCCGCTGGGCGCGCTGACCATCGTCTTCGCGCTTCCCATGGCCGCCCTGTTCGTGCGCCGGCCGGCGGGGCGGCGGGCCTGGCACGGGGCGCTGATGGCCACGGCCGGGCTGGCCGGTCTGTTGAGCGTGACCGACGGCGGCGAGGGCCGCACCCCCGACGGCGGGGAGCGCTGGCTGCTGGCCGGGGCGACGTTCGCCGCGGTGGCGGCGCTGTTCGTGCTGGCCCGGCTCGTCGGACGGTCCGTGCTGCGCGGGGTGGCGCTGGCGGCGGCCGCCGGTGTGGCCTTCGGGGTGGCGTCGGTCTTCACGAAGGCGGTGGCCGAGGAGTGGTCGGCGGACGCGCCGCTCGCCGAGTGGGGCTCGGCGCTGGTCCTGTCGGCGCTCGCCGTCACCGGGCTGCTGCTCTCCCAGGCGTCCTACCGGGGTGCCGGCCTTGCCGCCCCGCTGGCCACGGTGACGGTGGTGAACCCGGTGGTGGCCGCCACCGTCGGCCTCACCCTCTTCGGCGAGGGCTTCCGGTACGGGGCGGCGGGCACCGTGGCGGCGCTGGTCTGCGGCGCGGTCGCGGCGGGCGGGCTGGTCGAGCTGACCCTCGACCGGCTGGCCCGCCCGGGCGCGGACGGGCCCTCCGCGTCAGAGGGGTCAGAGGCGTCAGAGGCTTCAGATGGAGACGCCGCGGGCCCTGAGGTAGGCGAGGGGGTCGATGTCGGAGCCGTACCCGGGACCCGTCCGTACCTCGAAGTGGAGGTGCGGTCCCGAGCTGTTGCCGGTCGATCCTGAGCGCCCGATGCGCTGACCGCCGGTGACCCGCTGCCCCTCCCGGACCGAGAGTGCGGAGAGGTGGGCGTACTGGCTGTAGCGGCCGTCGTCGTGGCGGACGACGATCTGGTAGCCGTACGCGCCGCCCCAGCCGGCGGAGACGATCCGGCCGTCCGCGACGGCCTTCACGGTGGTGCCGGTGGGCACGGGGAAGTCGACCCCGGTGTGGTACCCGCTGGACCAGGACGAGCCGGGCTTGCCGTACCGGGTCCCGACGCCGGCGGCGACGGGGGCGGAGTAGCGGTCCTCGCGGGACGCGGCCGGCCTGGACTCGGGCTTGCTCTGCGGCCGGGGCTTGCTCTGCGGCTTCGCCTGGCTCTGGGGCTTGGGCCGGCTCTGAGGCTTCGCCTGGCTCTGCGGCTTCGGCCGACTCTGCGGCTTCGCCTGGCTCTGGGGCTTCGCCTCCGGCCTGGTCACCGGCTTGGTCACCGGCTTGGGCCGGGGCGTGACCGGGGGCTTCGCGGCGGGCTTGGCCGGCGCCTGGGCCGCCGCCTTGACCGGGGGCTTGGCCTGCGGACGGGCGTCCGCCGTGGCGGTGTGGCGCTGCGCGACCGGCTTGACGGCCGGGAGCTTCGCGGTGGCCGGCGGCTTCGGGTCCGCCGGCGGACGGGCGGAGGGCAGGCGCGGGGACGACGGGCGGGCGCTCGGCGTGGCCGCGGGGCGGGGCGGGGCGGCGATCCGCAGGGTGAGGCGCTGGCCGGGGAGGATCAGGTCGGGGTCGTCCCCGACGACCTTGCGGTTGATCTCGTACAGGCGCTGCCAGCCGCCGCGGACGCGCTCGTCGCGGGCGATCTCGGAGAGCGAGTCGCCGGGCGTGACCGTGTACATCTCGCGGACGGTCGGCACGGTCGTCGGCCCGGCCTCCGCGGGTTCCTTCGGCAGCGCGCGCTGCGCGGGCAGGGAGGTGGTCCGTACGTCGTTCCCGCCGCCGGAGGCGTCCGGTGCGGGGCCGCCGCGGGCGAGTCCGGCACGGCTGCCGCAGGACGGCCAGGCGCCCGGACCCTGGCCCTTCAGGACCCGTTCGGCGACGGCGATCTGCTGGTCCTTCGAGGCCAGGTCGGCGCGGGGAGCGAACTCGCGGCCGCCGTACGCCTCCCAGGTGGACTGGCTGAACTGGAGGCCGCCGAAGTAACCGTTGCCGGTGTTGATGCGCCAGTTGGAGGAGGACTCGCAGGACGCGACCTTCTCCCACACGTCGAGCGAGGCCGCCTCGGCGGCGCCTGCGCCGATGAGCGGCAGCGCGATGCCGGCCCCTCCGACGGTGGCGGTGAGCGAGGCGCGGTTGATCCGGCTCGGCTGGTGGCGGCGGTGACGTCCGCGTACGGCCATGGGCCCCCCTAGAACACAGCGACAGCGGTCCAAGTTACGGGGGTCGCACGCTGCGTGACAAGCCGGTTGCGGAAGTCCGCCAGGTCGGTGGACTGCCCTGCGTCACCCGGGTGTTGACGCTCGCGCCCGCCCTTCGCCGGCCCCGCCGAGCCCGGCGGGGCCGGGCTGCGGCTGGGGTTCCGGAGAAGGCACGGGCCCGCCGGGCTGAGGCGGCCCGGGCGGGGCCGGCTCGGGCGGCACGGGCACCGGGTTGGGCGGCGGCACCGGCGGGGGCGACGGCGTCGGCGGCGGGATGGGCGAGGGCGGCAGCGGGTCGGGATACGGATGGGTCATGACGGACCTCCCGGTCGACGGCCCCCCGCGGTCTCCCCCTACCCTCCAGGGTGGCACCGGCGGCGGGGCCCCGACCCGCGAACGCCTCCGTACGGGTCACGCGCGCGGGCGCACCGCACCGCGAGGCGGGCGGCGGCCAGTGGGCGAGGGCCACGCGCGGGCGCGGCCTCACCCGGCGGGCCGAGCCCTCGCGGCCCTCCTGGCGTGCGGGGGCCCCGTGCGCGGGCGCCGACGCGGGCTCACCACAGACCGGGCGTGGCGGCCAGCTGCCGCTTCGCCGCGCGGACCACTTCGCCGGAGGCCGGCGGGGCCTCCTCGGGATGACGCTCGGCCCACTTGGCGGCGTACGGGCAGAGCGGTACGACGGGGACGCCCTCGCGGGCGGCGATCGCGTAGAACTCGCGCACGAGCGCGCCCGCGATCCCCCGGCCCTCGTGGTCGGCGTCGACGACCGTGTGAACGGCGACGAGCGCGTGCGGCTCCTCGTCGAGGGCGAAGAAGACGATCACGCCGGCGAAGACGTCGTCGACGTACGCCTCGAGGCGCCCCTTCTCCCGCACGTCCCGAATGACGGGTCCGGCCGACTGCTGCTCCGCCATGCGCCGCTCTCCCTGGGTCAGGCCGGTGCCGGCACCGCGTGCGGCGGGCGCACGGTGTCGCTGCCGGGCACGGGCGCCGAGGTGTCGGCACCCAGCTCCACGATGCGGTTCGCGCCGTCGACGTGCACGACGCGCGGCACGTACGCGCGCGCCTCGGCGTCGTCCATCTGCCCGTAGCTGATGAGGATCACCAGGTCCCCCGGGTGCACCAGGTGGGCGGCGGCACCGTTGATGCCGATCACCCCGGACCCCCGCTCCCCCGCGATGGTGTACGTCTCCAGCCGCGCGCCATTCGTGATGTCGACGATGTGGACGAGCTCGCCCGGCAGCAGATCGGCGGCGTCCAGCAGATCCGCGTCGACGGTCACGGAACCGACGTAGTGGAGGTCCGCCTGGGTGACGGTCGCGCGGTGGATCTTGGACTTGAATATCGTTCGAAGCATTGAGGTACTCCTGGACATAGGCTCCCTGCCTGCGTTTTTGCAGGTCAAGGGCTGTTTCCACACCTTACAGCGAGTCGCAGGTTCGGGCACCTGCCGCTAGGTTCTTCAGGGCTCACGCTGACCACTTGCCGACTTTCCTGACAGGTCATCAGGCATACGGGAAGAGCCTCGCCCACCCGTCCGACCTCCGCCGCGGTGACCCCCACAAGCCTACGCACCCCTCCCCTACGAGCCCTCGTGACCATCGTCACCCTGACAGCGCAACGGCGCCCCGGCGTACACGCGAACTCAGCCGCAGCACTCTTCGAAGCAGCGCGGCCACCTACGAGTGAATCCCGGTTCCGCACAGCCGACGCCTCTCGCGACGATGACGGGCGATGCGAACACGGCACAGCGGGCCGAGCTGCGGCGGCTGTGGACATCGCTGAGCCCCCAGGCCCGTGCGGAGTTGTGGACCGGGCACAGGGACGGCCTTCTCGCGGCGGGACTGCTCGCTCCGACCATCAAGAAGGCCGCCCCCGACCGGGGCTCCGGGCCCCACGGTGTCGAAGATCCGGGAGCCGAGGAGCGCAGAACCCGGGAGAAGATGAACCTGATCGCCGAGGCCGCCGACTGGAAGGGCGACAACGACGCCGCGCGGCACATGGCGCACTACCTCGGGAACAGCGGGACGGACATGGATCTGCCCGTCGACACAATGATGTCGGACGTGCCCCACTTCAACGCGCACATCGAGGACGGCATCAGGGAACATCAGGCGGCTTGACGCGACGACGCTCTCGCGGAGTTCCGGCGCAATGGCGGACAACCCGTCTCGATGCCGGTGGAGACCGGAAACCGCGACTTCTCCTTCACACAGGACGTCGACAACAACTGGTTCTACGCAGTCGGGTCCACCCGGTCGAACGTGACCGGGGTGGTCACCGTCATACCGGACGAGAACGGGCAGCCCAGGGTCGGTCTCGACTACCAGGCCAACGCCTGGGACCGCTACAACTGGGACGAGAGCAAAGGCGTGACCATCGATCTCCCGTGGGGCGGCGAAATGAGCAATCCGGACGGTCAGATGGCCCGTCTCCACACCACGGGCATCGCCCAGGAGTTCGACATGGCGGGCAGCAGCTCCGTCAAACACGACGATCTGGGCGGACCCGCCCCGAACCAGGGCTCTCTGCCACAGCCGGACCAACCGGGCCGCGAGGGCGACCGGACGGATCCGGGTCGCGAGCAGCAGGAAGCGCGATAGAGGATCACAGATGGACACCTCCCCCCGGACCGCTGCCGACACCCGGCCCGTGCGCCGCCGTCGTGTGCCGGTCGCAGTCGTCGTCGCTGCGGTCTTCCTCGGCTGCGTCGCCACCGCCATCGGTGTGGTGTCCTGGGTCGCCGATGACGTGTCGTCGGATCTGGCGGACCAGGAAATGACGTGCTGCTGGGAAGATGGGGCCACACCCGCCTGGATGAGCGACCAGCTCGGTATCCGCATTCCGGAGGGAGCCTCGGACCGGCGGTCGGGCTACAAGACCGGCCGGCGTTACGACACCGGCCTGCTCGCCTTCGTCCTGCCGAGCGAGGACGCCGAGCGGTACACGGGCAGACTCATCCGGAGCGGCACCGAGATGATCGGGAACGCGCACCCCGAGGAGAAGGGCTACCGGCCCGCCGCCGCCTTTGGTCACCTCGGACTGCCCGAACCCGAGACGCTCGTCCAGGGCCTCCGGAAGGCCAGCCTGTGCCCGGACGACCTGGCGTCCCCGGAGGGCGAATACCTCCAGCGCTGCGTCGACCTCTTCGCCCACGAGTTCACACCCGGCACCACGCGGATCTACGTCCGGTCGACCATCGAACCGTCCATCACGCCTCCACCCGCGAGCAGCGCTCCGTAAGCCCGTCGCGCGGGCATCGCGGAAAGGCCGGCGGAACCCCTGCTCTGTACCGCTGTCACCGCCAGGAGCACGGGCGCGGCCAGGACGACGGCGTATGAGCGCACTGCGGCCGAGTGGGAGCGGGTGCGGCTGGTGCCGCCGATCCGGGCGCACTCGGGGTGGCGCGGAGCGCTGCCTCGCCCCGCCGGCCGGCTCACCGAAAGCCTGCTCGTCATCGCCGCACGCCCGATCCTGCCGAGCATCACAGCCCGCCCAGCGCCACCTCCGCCCGCATCGCCCGCCGGGCGGCCGGCGCCCGGAAGGACGGCACCGCGTTGGCGATGGCCTCGACTCCGGTCAGCGCGGAGCAACCGGAGGCGAACGCCTTCAGCAGGAGCAGGGCGCCGACGGTGGTGGCGTCGCCGGCGAGGACGGAGGCGTGTCCGTCGGAGGCGGCGGTGGAGACGGGGGCGTCGCGGAACAGGCCGACGGCGATCAGGACGAGGATCGCGACGACGAAGACGGCGGTCGGGAGGAGGAACGCGCGGGCGGAGTCGACGATCCCCCGCAGGTTCACCGCCGTGACGAGCGCGAGGACCGCCAGGCAGAGCCACAGCCGTTCCCCGTGCAGCCCGGGAAAGGCCGAGGTCAGGGCGGCCACGCCGGCCGTCACGGCCACGGCCACGTTCAGCACGTAGTCCAGGACCAGCGAACCGGCGGCCACCAGGCCGGTCCGCCGCCCCAGGTACGCCCTGGCGACGGCGTAGGAGCCGCCGCCGTCGGGGAAGGCGGCGATCACCTGCCGGTACGAGGCGACCAGCACGGCCAGCAGGCCGGCGATCGCCAGCGTCACCGGGAGCGTGAACCCGAGCCCGTACCCGCCGGCCGCCGCGAGCACCAGGACGATCGCCTCGGGGCCGTACGCCACCGACGCCATCGCGTCCAGGGAGAGCGCGGCGAGGCCGGTGACGGCGGTCAGCTTGTGCCGCGCCCCGGGATCGGGCGGCTCCTCGGCGCCGGGTACGGCGCCCTTCTCGGCGGTCACGGTGGTGGTCATGCGGAGGAACTCCTTCGGATCGGACTCCGCTCAGCGTCCGCCCCGGCCCGGGCGTGTCGGCGCTTCCTGGCGCGTTCTTGGCGCCGCCCGCCGTTCCTCTGACAACTCCTTGACGGATGCGGGGCGTCAGGGACGCGTGAAGACTTCACGGGCGACGGCCGCCCCGCCCGATCGCGCCCTACAGTGCGCCCCATGAGCCGAAACGACGGGCGCCTGCCTTCCGATCACCGCGTGCGCCGGTACTCGGTCGCGTTCGGCGGCGGCGCCCTCCTCGCGAGCTCGCTCGGGCTCGGCCTCGACGCCCTGTGGCTGCTCGGCGCCGGCGCGTGGCTCCTGATCGCGGCCGTCCTCCTGGAACTGGTCTACCGTCCTTGATCACCCGCGCCGGCCGGCTCCAGGGCCCCGTCCTTCGCGGATCGGCTCCAGCGAACCCCGGCGCGCCGGGAGGGGCGGCTCCGGTGTGCCGCGGGCAGGCAGCGCTCACTCCTCGGGCGGGACGCAGAGCACGGGGACCGTGGACATGTGCAGGAGCTTGTGGGGCGTGGAGCCGAGGAGGGCGCCGCGGATCGGGCTCTCGCCCCAGCTGCCGACCACGATGACGCGTGCGGCGTGGCGGTTCGCCGCTTCGATCAGGGCCTGGGCGGGCTTCTCGTCGATCACCTCGACGACGGTCGGTACGCCCGCCCGGTCCGCCTCCGCGACCGCGTGCTCCAGGCCGGTGCGGCCGGCCTGGCGGATGGCCTCGTAGTGGGACGCGTACTCCTCGCCCGTCGGACCGGGTGCCGCGGCTCCGTAGACCAGGACGAGTCGCTCGCCGAAGGCGGCGGCCACCTCCACGGCGATGCGCAACGCCCGGGCGGCTCCGGGGGATTCGTCGTAGCCCAGGACGATCGACATCTCAGGACTCCTTGCCGTGGCCGTGGACCAGGTCGGGGTCGGCGACGCCCGGCCGCTCGCGCCAGAACACGGGGGAGCGCAGGCGCCACACGAACATGATGAGCACGCCGGTGACGGCGATGCCGATGCCGATGACGAGCGGGGGGCCGAGCCCGAACCACGACGTGCCGCTGTAGGAGTTCTCGGGGTCGGCCATGTCGGAGACCGACCGCACCAGGAGCCACGCCAGCAGTCCGGCACCGATCAGGGGGCCGAGCCCGATCAGCAGGAAGTTGTGGACGCTTTCGAGGAGATGGCGGCGGTAGTAGACCGCGCAGGCCAGGCCGGTGAGGGCGTAGTAGAAGGAGATCAGCAGCGAGAGCGCGGTGAGCGAGTCGAAGAGGGCGTTCTCGCTGATCTGGCTGACCACGAGGTACCAGGCGATGGCGATGCCGGCGACCCACCACGTGCTGACGTCGGGGGTGCGGAAGCGCGGGCTGATGTGGCTGTAGTGCGCGGGCAGCGCCCGGCGGCGCGCCATGGACAGCGCGGTGCGCGAGGCCGGGATGATCGTGGTCTGGGTGGAGGCGATGGCGGAGGTGGAGACGGCGAGCAGCAGGATCCAGTCCCAGCCGCCCAGGACGTCCCCGGCAAGCTGGGCGAAGACGAACTCCTCCTCGCCGGCGTTCTCCGACAGGAACGCCGGGCCGGCGTACGCCACGACCGCGAACCCCACGGAGACGTAGGTCACGAGGAGGACGACGGTCGACCAGAGCCCCGCCTTGCCGGGCGCGCTCGCGGAGTCCTTGACCTCTTCGGTGAGGTTGACCGCGGACTCCCAGCCCCAGTAGATGAAGACACCGAGCAGCAGCCCGCCGGTCAGTGCCGCGCCGCCGGCGCCGAACGGATTGAGCCAGCTGAATTCCGGTTCGGCCGAGGGGTACTTGCTCGTCCCGTTGTAGACGGCGTAGAGGGCCACGGCCACGAAGATCAGCAGACAGGCGACCTGCGCGAGGATGAGGACGTTCTGCACCTTGGCCGACAGCTCGGTGCCGATGACGCACACGGCCGTCATCACCAGGATGAGCAGCACGGTGAGCAGTTGGCGTACGAAGGTGTTGTCCACCCAGCCGTCGAGGCCGAAGGCGAGCAGGGCGAAGCTCACGGCCACGTCCGCGAGCGAGCCGACGACCAGGACTCCGGTCATCGCGATGGCCCATCCGCCGAGCCAGCCGGCCCAGGGACCCATGGCGCGGGTGACCCAGGAGAAGGTCGTCCCGCAGTCCTGGTCGACCTTGTTGAGGTAGTAGAACGCCGAGGCGATGAGCAGCATCGGCACGAAGGAGGCGACCATCACGCCCGGCGCGTAGATGCCGACGAGGGCGACGATCGGGCCGATGACGGCCGCGAGCGAGTAGGCGGGGGAGGTGGAGTTGAGTCCGATGACGAGCGCGTCCACAAAACCGATCGCGTCGGACTTCAGACCCACGGGGCGCCCGGCGGGCGCGGCATCCTCGGCGGCCATGTTCCCTCGCTCTCGACGAGCCCGTCAGAACGGCGAGACCTACGCCTTCATCGTAGGGAGGGTCGACCTGACGCGCATGTGCCGTCGGCCGTCCGGTCACGGCTCGCGCGGCCTTCAGAGTGCCGTGAACCCCTGTGCACGGGCGGAGCTCAGGCGCCGGCCGGGCCCTGTGGCGCGGGGGCGACCCGCTGTACCGCGACGAGCGCCGCGTCGTCGCCGAGATGGCCACCGGCATATGCCTGGAGGTCGGCCCGCAGCCGGTCGAGCAGGACCGCCGGGTCGTCCCCGGCCCAGGCGGCGAGCCGCTCCGTCAGGGGGTAGAAGGCGCGCGTGCGGTCGCGCGCCTCGGTCACCCCGTCCGTGTACAGGAGCAGCACGTCCGAGGCGGCGAAGGGGAAGGTGTCGACCCTCGCGTCCGCCGCGAGGACGTCCGAGAGCCCGAGCGGCGGACTCGCGCCGGCCGTGTCGAGCGGGATCACCCGCCCCCGGCTGAGGAGCAGCGGCGGCGGGTGACCGCAGTTCACCAGCCGGACGACCGGCTCGTGGTCGGGGATGTCGAGGACCAGCGCGGTGACGAACGCTTCGTCGGCGGCGTCGGGACGGGCCGGCGTCGCCTCGCGGTCCCGCCCGTCCGGGCCGACTCCCGCTTCCAGCTGTGCGACCAGCTCCGGCAGTCCCGGTTCCCGGCGGGCCGTGACGCGGAAGGCGCCCAGGACGAGCGACGCCTCGCTGATCGCGTCGAGCCCCTTGCCCCGGGCGTCGCCGATGAGCAGCCGGGTCCCGGACGCCGTACGGGCGGCGGCGTACAGGTCGCCGCCCATCTGCGCCTCCTCCTCGGCCGCCAGATAGACCGAGGCGATCCGCAGGGGGCCGGCCCGCGCGGGAAGGGGGGGCAGGACGACGCTCTGGGCGGCGTGGGCGATCGAGCGCAGGCGCGCCACCCGGCTCTCGCTGCGTTCGCGCAGGTGGGCGAAGAACGTCGCGATGACGGAGATCAGGACGAGGGCGACGATCTGGTAGGTGTGGTTGAGGTCCGTGACGCTGGTCCGGGCGACGGCCACCACCGTCTGCGCGACGACCGCGACCGCCCCGACGAACGCCGTCGCCCGGGGACCCGCGAAGGACGCGGTGACCGCGGGCGCGGCGATCAGGAACGGCCCCAGATGCACCTCGGGCGGGACCAGGACGTCCACCACCGTGACGACCGCGATCAGGGCGAACGGCACCGCCAGCAGCAGCCGCCTCCCCCCACCCCGTGGAGGGCGGGCGGCGAGGGCTCGACGGAAACGGTGCACAGAGAAGGCATACCCCAGGTGCCGGGGTCTGTCCTGTCGTCCCCCGTACGACGTGCCCGGCGCGGCGGCGGACACGGCGTGCGCCGGTTCGCCCGGGCAGGGTCAGCGGGGCGCCGGGCCCCGTCCGGTCATCTCGTCGAGGACGCGCTCCCACTCGACGGCGTACCGCTCCAGCCGTTCCCGCCGCATGGCCGTCTCCCCGCAGTACACGCGGGTGCTCCCGCACCGGCTTCGCGCCTCGTCCTTCCTCAGGACGACCTCTTCACGAGGGAGCCCCCCGGCCATTTCCCGCACTTTTCTCCGCACCACCTCGTCGGACTCGAACACGCTTCCCCTCCATTCGGCAGCGGGCCTCCGCGGAGCATCTCGACCGCACGACGGCGCGCCGACACCATAAGCGCTGCGGAACGCACTGAACAACAACGGACGGATTCCCCGCCCGGCAGATTCGCGACATGAACCTTCGTCCGCGGAATAGGGAAGTCGCCCCCGGCACCGACAGATGAGCGACTTGGCTAAGTCGTCACGGGTCTCGGAGGGTTCCCGTGCCCCATGCCTCCATCTGTCGCCCCGTCACACTCTCCCAAGGTCCCATCTGACCTGTGCAAACGTGCCGCGACGGGGCCGCGTCGGCGGAGCTGGGCCGCGCCGGGCCGCCCGAGGAGTGGTTGATGGTGTCGGGAATCTGCCAGAGGATGGCGCCCGTTCCTGCTGGACTAGAGAGCACGCTCCGCATGTGAGGCCCAACTCAGGACGGAAATCATGTCCACAGCAACCACCTCTTCTGTCCGGTCCCCCGCAGCACCGGATCGCTCGCCCCTGGTTTCCTGGCTCGCGGTCATCTCGATCATGCTGGGGATTTTCTCCATCGTCACCACCGAAATCCTTCCGATCGGACTGCTCACCTCGATCGGATCGAGTTTCACCATCTCGGACGGAATGGCTGGTCTCATGATGACCATGCCCGGATTCCTGGCCGCGATCTCCGCTCCTGTCGTCACGGTGGCCACGGGACGGATCGACCGGCGGGTCATGCTGGGTGTGTTCATCCTCCTGTTGGCGCTGGCCAATTTCCTCGCCGCCGTCGCGACGAGCTACTGGCTGGTCCTGGTCTCCCGTGTCATGGTCGGCATCACCATCGGCGGTTTCTGGTCCATCGGAGCCGGGCTCGCGAGCCAGCTCGTGCCCGCGAAGTCCGTGGGCCGGGCGACCTCGGTGATCTTCTCCGCGGTACCGCTCGGCTCCGTGCTCGGCGTACCGCTGGGCACGTTCATCGGTGACATCGCGGGCTGGCGGACCGCGTTCCTCGTCATGGGCGTCTTCACGCTGGCCGTCCTCGTCCTCCTGCTCGCGGTCGTCCCGCCGCTCCCCGCCCACCAGGCGACCCGCCCGGACGTCCTGCGCGGCATGCTCCGCAGCGTCAACACCCGCTTCGCGCTGGTGATGACCTTCCTCGTCGTCCTCGCCCACTTCGGCACGTACACCTACGTCACCCCCTTCCTGGAGCAGGTGACCCACGTGAGCTCGGGTCTCATCACGGTCTACCTGCTCATCTACGGAGCGGCCGGCATCGCCGGCAACTTCCTCGGCGGATCGACGGTCGGCCGCTACCCGCGGGCCACCTTCGCCGCGGCCGCCGCCCTGATCGCCGGCTCGACCCTGCTCCTCCCCGTCCTCGGCGGGTCGGACGTGGGCGCGGTCGCCCTCCTGGTCGTCTGGGGCGTCGCCTACGGAGCCGTACCGGTGTGCTCGCAGACGTGGTTCTCCAAGGCCGCCCCCGACAACCCCGAGGCGTCCTCCGTCCTCTTCACCGCCTCCTTCCAGGCCACCATCTCCATCGGAGCCCTGGTCGGAGGAGCCGTGCTCGACCGCTCCTCGCCCTCCACCGTCATGGTGCTGGGCGGTCTGGCGGCCCTCCTGATGGTGCTGGTGGCCTGGGCGCACCGGGCGGGACGGCACACGTGGCCCGAGGCCGCCTAGCCCGACCGCACCGAGGCGCCCGGTCCCTCCCGCACCTGTCCCACAGCGTGCGTGCTCTCGTCCCGCCGCGGCCGGCCCAATTGGCCGCGGCGGGCCGCACCTTCCCTTTCCTCTCCCGGATCCTCTCGATGAGCCAGGTGCTCACGTCCTACCTAAGGAGAACGTCGCTTATGTGCGGCATTGCGGGCTGGATAGATTTCGGGCGCGATCTCACCCAGGAGCGCGCGGTCGTCGACGCCATGACGCAGACGATGGCGTGCCGCGGTCCCGACGCCGAGGGCGTGTGGATCGAGCGGCACGCCGCCATCGGACACCGCCGGCTCTCCGTCATCGACCTGGAGGGCGGGCGCCAGCCGATGACCGCCGAACAGGACGGGCGCACCCTGGCGGTGCTGACCTTCAGCGGGGAGATCTACAACTACCGCGAGCTGAGGGCCGAACTGATCTCGCGCGGACACCGCTTCCGCACCGAGAGCGACACCGAGGTGGTCCTCCAGGGCTACCTGGAGTGGGGCGAGGGCGTCGTCGACCGGCTCAACGGCATGTTCGCCTTCGGCGTCTGGGACGTCCGGACGCAGGAACTGCTCCTGGTGCGCGACCGGATGGGCGTGAAGCCGCTGTACTACTTCCCCACGGCGGACGGCGTCCTGTTCGGCTCGGAACCCAAGGTCATCCTGGCCAACCCGGAGATCCCCCGCCGGGTGGACGCGAACGGCCTGCGCGAGCTGCTCGACATGGTGAAGACCCCGGAACACGCCATCTTCACGGGCATGTACGAGATCCGTCCGGGGCACACCGTCCGGGTCCGCCGCCAGGGGCTCGTCAAGCGCCGCTACTGGGCGCTGGAGGCGCGGGAGCACACGGATTCCCTGGAGACGACGATCGAGACGGTCCGGGGGCTCCTGGACGACATCGTCGGCCGGCAGCTCATCTCCGACGTCCCGCTGTGCAGCCTGCTCTCCGGCGGTCTGGACTCCTCCGCCGTCACCGCGCTGGCGGCCAAGGCGCTGGCCGCCCGGGGCACGGGGCCGGTGCGCTCGTTCTCGGTCGACTTCGTCGGCGCCGAGGAGAACTTCGTCCCGGACCCCCTGCGGGCGACGCCGGACGCCCCGTTCGTCCGCGACCTGGCCCAGCACGTGGCGGCGGAGCACAAGGAGATCCTGCTCAACAGCGACGACCTCAGCGACCCCGGCGTCCGGGCCGCCGTCCTCGCCGCCACCGACCTGCCGCCCATGTGGTACGGCGATCTGTGGCCGTCCCTGTACCTGCTCTTCAAGGCGGTCCGGGAGCGGTCCACCGTGGCCCTGTCCGGCGAGTCGGCCGACGAACTCTTCGGCGGGTACAGCTGGTTCCACGACCCCGAGGTCCTCACGGCCGAGACGTTCCCGTGGCTCACCTCGACGCCGGGCCCCTTCTACGACGGGACGCCGCTCTTCGACGGCGGGCTGCTGCGCACGCTCGACATCCCCGGCTACCGGCGGTCGAGCTACGGCGACGCCCTCGCCGAAGTACCGGTCCTCCCGGGCGAGACGGGCCTGGAGAAGCGGATGCGGGAGATCAGCTACCTGAACCTGACCCGCTTCCTCAACACCCTCCTCGACCGCAAGGACCGGATGAGCATGGCCGTCGGCCTGGAGGTGCGCGTCCCCTTCTGCGACCACCGGCTCGTGGAGTACGTGTTCAACGCCCCCTGGGCCATGAAGACCTTCGACGGACGCGAGAAGAGCCTGCTGCGCGCGGCCACCCGCGACGTGCTGCCCGAGTCGATCGTGCGGCGGGTGAAGGCTCCGTACCCGAGCACCCAGGACTCCGGGTACGAGAAGAAGCTCCGCGACCGGCTCGCGGAGATCCTCGGCCGCGGCGACGCCCCCGTCCTGCCGCTCCTCGACGAGGAACGCGTCCGCGGCCGGCTCGACGGCGGCATCAGCACCGCCAGCACCCAGATCACCCGCATCGATCTGGAGGTGCCGCTGTGGCTGAACGCCTGGCTGGAGTCGTACGGCGTCACCGTCGACCTGTAGGCGCGGTTCCCGCACAGCCCCGTGATCGGCCGGCCCGCGTCCGGCCGTAGGGCACGCACTCTCCCGGTGGCCCCCGCATCCCCCGTCGGGGGCCACCGGGCTTCTTCGCGCCGGCGAGGAACCCGGCATCCGGCTCCGCTCACCCGGAAGGCATCCCCGATGGACGCTGCGAGACCGTACCGCCCGTCCGCGCGATCCGTACCGCCGCCGCGAGGCCGTTCCCGGGAAGCGGCCGAGTTCGCCGCCCACCTCGGGCGCCTCATCGGGCGGCTGCGGACCCTGGACCTGCACGGCGCCGCCCCCGCTCCCGTCTTCCGGGTCCCGGCCGGCCCCGCTCCCGCCGCGGGAGGCTCCGATGCGGCCCTTTGAGCTCACCGTCGAGGAGGCCGCGGCGGCCATCGCGGCGCGCGCCCTGTCCCCCGTCGAACTCGTCGACTCCGTACTGGAACGGTGCGACGCCGTGGAGGACCGGCTCCACGCCTACGTGACCGTCAGGGCGCAGCAGGCGCGACGGGACGCACGGCGGGCGGAGCGGGAGATCCTCGGCGGTCTGCACCGCGGGCCGCTCCACGGCATCCCGTACGGCCTCAAGGATCTGATCGACGCCGCCGGGATCCCCACCGCCGCCGGCTCGCGGGCGTGGGCGGACCGGACGCCGGGACGGGACAGCACGGTGGCCGCGCGGCTCAGGGCCGCCGGCGCGATCCTGATCGGCAAGACCCACACCCATGAATGCGGCTACGGGCTGCTCACTCCGCAGACGGCCAATCCGTGGCACGCGGACGCCGTCGCCGGAGGATCCAGCGGCGGTTCCGCGGTCGCGGTGGCGGCCGGATCGGCGCTGTTCGCGCTGGGCACCGACACCGGGGGTTCGATCCGCGTCCCCGCGGCGCTCAACGGAACGGTCGGTCTCAAGCCCACCTACGGCCTGGTCTCCCGTCACGGGGTGGCGCCCCTGTCATGGTCCCTGGACCACGTCGGTCCCCTCACGCGGACCGTACGGGACGCCGACACCGTGCTGCGGGTCCTGGCCGGCCACGACCCGTCGGACCCCGCCAGCGCGACCGCGCCGGCCCACCGGTCCGCGGCGCGCCCGGACACGCCCGGGGTGCGCGGGGTGCGCGGGCTGCGCGGGGTGCGCGTCGGGGTGCCCGGCAACTACTGCTTCGACCACGTCGATCCGCAGGTAGAGGCCGCCGTCCGGGCCACGGTCGACCTGCTGGGAGAGCTCGGTGCCACGGTGGTGCCCGTGGAGCTTCCGCTGGTCGAGTACGTCGAGGCGACGCAGTGGGGCCTGATGGCGCCCGAGGCGTCGGCGGTCCACGAGGAGACGCTGCGGGCGACGCCCGACCTGTACGGCCCGGACGTCCGGCTCCTCCTGGAGGCGGGACGCCATGTGTCCGCCCTGGACTATCTGCGGGCCCAGCGCACGCGGTCCCTCATCGGCGACGCGTGGACCCGGCTCTTCGACGGCGTCGACGTGGTCGTCGCCCCCACGACCCCGATCACGGCGGCGCGGCGCGGCCAGGAGACCGTGCGCTGGCCGGACGGCGTGACCGAGACGGTCACCGACGCCTACGTCCGGCTGTGCTCCCCCGCCAACATCACCGGTCTCCCCGCGCTCTCCCTCCCGGTCGGCAGGGACTCCGCGGGTCTTCCCATCGGCGCGCAGCTGATCGCCGCCCCGTTCGCGGAGTCCGTGCTCTTCCGGGTGGGGACAGCGGTCGAGGATCATCGGACGGACGCCGTCGGCCTCGCCGGCGTACCCCAGGCGGACCTCATCCACCGTCCTCAGACGTCTGAGGCAGGACCCGGAGGCTCAACCCGTGAACAGTGAGTTCGTCCCGTCGCCCGAGGCGCTCCCCGCGGCCTTCTACCGTGCCCTCGGGGACGGCCGGTACGAGAGTACCCCGGCCACCGCGGGCCCGTGGAGCGCGAAGTCGCAGCACGCGGGGCCCCCTTCGGCCCTCGTGGGGCACGTGATGGAGCGGCACGCTCCCCGGCGGGGCATGCGGATCGCCCGCGTCACCGTGGAGCTGCTGCGCCCGGTGCCGGTCGCGGACCTGACGGTCGACGTGCGGACGGTGCGGTCCGGCGGCAGTGTCGAGCTGCTGGAGGGCGAGGTGTCGGCGGCGGGCGCCACGGTGCTGCTGGCCCGGGCCTGGCGGCTGGTCGCCGGCCCGGACGACACCCCGTCGCTGCGGCCCGTCCCGCCCGCCCCGGACCTGCCCGGGCCACAGCCGCCGCACACCATGGCCGACGCCCACCTGGACGGCTACGTCTCGGCGATGGAATGGCGGTTCGCGGACGGCCTCGGCTTCGACTCGCTCGGTCCGGGGACCGCCTGGGCCCGCCAGCGCATCCCGCTGGTGGCCGGCGTCGTGGACTCTCCGCTGACGAGGGCGCTGACGGTGGCCGACAGCAGTTGGGCCGTCGGCTTCGAACTGGACCACCACGCGCGGCTCGTCATCAACACCGACGTGACGCTCGCGCTGCACCGCGATCCCGTCGGGGAGTGGCTGTGCCTGCGCTCGCACACCGCCGCCAGTCCGGGCGGTTCGGGGCTGGCCCTCGGGCAGCTCGACGACGCGTCGGGGAGCTGCGGGCAGGTGGTGCAGACCCTGCTGGTCACCGAGCGGCGCGTCGGGCCGTGACCGGCCGTGCCGGGGGGCCGGCGGCGGCCGGCGGGGTGCGGCGCGCGCCCCGCCGGCCGCCGTTCGGATCCGGGGGGTCAGCCGGGCCACTCGACGAGGAGGCTCCTGGGGCCGCGGAAGGAGACGTTGGCGGGGAAGTCGAAGTCCTGGTCCTCCACCAGCCGCATGCCGGGGGCCCGTTGCGCCAGCAGGTCCAGGGCGACGCGGGCCTCCATCCGCGCGAGCGGCGCCCCGATGCAGTAGTGGATGCCCTTGCCGAAGGCGAGGTGCCGGCGGGCGTCGCCCCGGTGGATGTCGAAGGTCTCCGGGTCCTCGAAGTAGTTCGGGTCCCGGTTGGCCGCGCCGAGGAGGATCAGGACCTTGGCCTCGGCCGGGATCCGGACCCCGCCGACATCGACCGCCCGGGTGGTGATGCGCCGCCACGCGGGAATGCTGCTGTCGTAGCGCAGCAGTTCCTCGACCGCCTTGGCGACGAGCCCGCGGTCGGAGCAGATCGCGGCCCACTGCGCGGGATTGGCGAGCAGCTGGCGGATCGCGTTGCCGGTGAAACTGGTCGTGGTCTCGTGGCCGGCGAAGCTCAGCCCGTAGGCGACGTTCGTGATGTCTTCGAGGGACAGCGTGCCGGGGTTCTCCTGGTGGATGCGGATCAGGTCGCTCGTGAAATCGTCCACCGGTTCCGCGGCCCGCTTGGCCACGAAGTTCTCGCAGTATTCCCAGTAATGGGTCATGTTCGTGGCGATCTCGCGCTGCTCATCGCCGCTCGGCCGCCCCCAGCTGAACGCGATGCGGTTTCCGCACCAGCTCTTCAGCATGTCCATGTCCTCGTCGGGGAATCCGATGAAGGTGAAGATCATGTACGCGGGCAGCGGATAGGTCAGCGCGTCCACCAGGTCCACCCGCCCGGGCTCGATGGCGTCCACGAGCTCCGTGGCCTTGGCCCAGACCTTCGGCTCCAGCGTGGCGAGCCGCTTCGGTGAGAAGCCCGTCATGTTGTGCTTCCGGATGCGGGTGTGCCGGGGCGGGTCGCAGTCCGACATCACCGGATAGGCACGGAATCCGTTCCTCAGGATCTCCTGCGCCTCTTCCGACAACGGAAAGACCGGCCTCTGCCCGACGGCGGCGGAAAAGGTCCCCGGATCCTTGAGAACGGCCTCGATGTCGTCGTAGCGGGTGATCACCCACATGTCGATGGCGGCCGCGTAGAACGCGGGAGTCTCCTCCCTGACCGCGGAGTGGATCGGATAGGGATCGGATATGTAGGCGTCGCCAAGCGGGTCGAAACTGTGGTGCACCGGGCACCCAGAAGCCGAATTCATCGGCATCATCGCGCAACCTCCTCGACTTGGTCCTCCAAGTCTCCGTCATGACCCTCGCGTTGAAAAAGGGAGAATGATGAAGCGTGTTATGGGATTCCCTAATGACTGAGCGCATCAGCCTGCGCCGCCTGCACGCGTTCGTGGCGTGCGCCGAGGCCGGAACCATGACGGGCGCGGCACGGCGGCTGTTCGTGTCGCAGGGGGCGGTGTCGGTCGCGATCGCCCAGCTGGAGCGCCAGGTCGGCGTGCAGCTGCTGCTGCGCTCCAAGGCGAAGGGGCTGACGCTCACCGCGGCCGGCCGGCTGCTCCTGCCGGAGGCCCGGGCGCTGCTCGCCCGCGCCGACGAACTGCAGGCGGGGATGCGCGACCTGGGCGAGGCCCCGTCGGGTCGTCTGGTGATCGGCTGCTTCACCACCCTCGCCCCGTTCTTCCTGCCCCGGGTGCTGGAGGAGTTCCAGGCGGCCCATCCACAGGTGACCCTGGACTTCGTGGAGGGCTCGCTCACCGATCTGCAGCGGCGGCTGCGCGAGGGGGAGTGCGAGGTGGCCGTGGTGTACGGCGTCGACATCCAGGCCGGCATCGAGTACGACACGCTCTACCCGACCCGGCCGTACGTCCTGCTGCCGGCCGCTCATCCGCTGGCGGAGAAGGAGGAGATCCGGCTGGCCGATCTCGGCGACCACGACATGATCGCCCTCGATGTCCCGCCCAGCCTGCGCTACTTCAGCGAGGTGCTCGGTTCCGCCGGGGTGTCGCCCCGCATCCGGCACCGCACGGAGAGCTTCGAGACGGTGCGGAGCCTCGTCGCCCGGGGCGTCGGGTACTCCCTGCTCATCCAGCGCCCCGTCGCGGACGTCAGCTACGAGGGACGCGGCCTCGTGACCCGCGGGATACGGGACGGGATACGCCCGCTGGACGTCGTGCTGGCCCGCCCGGCGGGCGTCCGGCTGACCCGCCGGGCGGCGGCGTTCACCGCGTTCTGCCACGCCGCGGTGACGCGCCTGCCGAGGGAGTGACGGTCCCCGGGCCGCGGCTGCCGCGCGCTCCGGACGCCCGTACTCCCCCGCGCCGGGTCCGGCGCGAGGGAGTACGGGTTCCGCGGCGGGCGTGCGCCGGGCCGCGCCGTCGCCGCGACGACCGGGCGAGGGCGCCGGCCTACGGCTCCAGCCGTACGAAGCGCGCGGACGCCTCGTCGAGCGCGGCCACGAGCGCGTGCACGACGCCCTCGGGGACGTCGCTGTCGACGGACATGGCCGCCATCGCCCGTCCGGCCGCCCGGGCGACCTCCATGCCGGCGATGTTGACGCCGGCGGCGCCGAGGATCCGTCCCGCCCTGCCGATCGCGCCGGGTTCATCGGCGTACCAGAGGAAGAGCATGCGGCCCGCGAGGTCCAGGTCGGTCTCGTGCTCCCCTATCTCCACCAGCTTGTGGGTGCGCTTCCGGCCGGACAGCGCGCCGGCCACCGCCAGGGACGTGCCGTCGGGCAGAAGACCGCGGATCGCGAGGGCGTTGCGGTGTCCGGTGCTTTCGGAGCTGGTCGAGAAGCGCACGGAGACGCCGAGCTCGCGGGCGACCTCCGACGCGTTCACCGGCGACGGCGGCACGGAGGCCAGCCGGGTCAGCACCCCCGTGAGCGCGCATGCCTCCAGGACCGTGACGTCGCGACGGGTCACCTCCCCGCGGACCTCGACCTCCAGCCGAGCGGGCCGCCGGCGCCCCGCGAGTTCGGTGAAGACGCGCCCGAGGTCGCCGGCGAGCGCCAGATAGGGATGGACCTCCTCCGCGACCGGGCCTCCTCCCGGGGCGTTCACCGCGTCGGGCACCAGCTCCCCCGCGAGGGCCCGGCGCACCGAGTGCGCCACGGCGGTCCCGGCCTTCTCCTGCGCCTCATGGGTCGACGCGCCCAGATGCGGGGTGACCACCACGTTGTCGAGCCCGAACAGGGGGGAGGCGGTGCACGGCTCCACGGCGAACACGTCCAGCCCCGCTCCCGCGACGCGTCCGTCCTTGAGGGCCGCGGCCAGCGCCTCCTCGTCCACGATGCCGCCGCGCGCCGCGTTGACGATCCGTACCGAACGCTTGACGAGAGCCAGCTCCCGCTCGCCGACCAATCCGGCCGTCTCCGGTGTCCGGGGCAGGTGCACGGTGACGAAGTCGGCCTGCCGGAGCAGCTCGTCGAGCGGGACGAGGCGCGCGCCCGCCCGCACGGCCCGCTCCTCCGTGGCGTACGGGTCGTGGGCGAGGATCCGCATGCCGAACGCGGACATCCTCTGCGCCACCAGGGTGCCGATGCGGCCGAGGCCGATGACGCCCAGGGTCTTGTCCGCCAGCTCGACGCCGACGTACCTCCCCCGGTCCCACTCACCGCTCTTGAGCGAGAAGTCGGCCTGCGGGATGGTGCGGGCGGTGGACAGCAGGAGGCCGCAGGCCAGTTCGGCGGCGCTGACCACGTGGGAGACGGGCGCGGTGACGACCAGGATTCCGGCCCTGGTGGCCGCGGGGACGTCGATGTCGTCGAGGCCGGCGCCGGCCCGCGCCACGACGCGAAGGCGGCGCGCGGCGCCGATCACCTCGGCGTCCACGCGGGTGGCACCGCGCACCAGGAGGGCGTCCGCGTCGGCGACGGCGGCCAGCAGGGCCCGCCGGTCGGCCCCGGCGCAGTGCCGGACGTCGACGTCCGGGCCGAGCGCGGTGAGGGTGGCGGGCGAGAGTTCGTCGGCGATGAGGACGAGGGGCTTGGCCATGAGGGGAACTCGATCCGTGAAGGGCTCGCGCGGGCAGGAGTTGTCGAGCGGGGGCGGCGGTCCCGGCACCGGTCCGCTCAGCTCGGGGAGGGCTCGGGCACGGCCCGCACGACCGCGTGGTCCGTGGCGAGCGGGGCGGCGTCGCGCGCGCCGCCGGGGAGGCCCAGGCCGTCGAACGCCTCCCGGTCCACGACACGGAAGGCGCTGAAGTCCTCCGGCAGGTCGTCCTCGTAGAAGACCGCTTCGACGGGGCAGACCGGCTCGCAGGCTCCGCAGTCGACGCACTCGTCCGGCTGGATGTACATCTTGCGCGGACCCTCGTAGATGCAGTCGACCGGGCACTCCTCCAGGCATGCCTTGTCCTTGATGTCCACGCAGGGCTGAGCGATGACGTAGGCCATGGGTACCTCCGGTGTGAGCGTCCGCCGGGCTGTCAGCCGGCGACGGTCCAGGTGTCGTTGCCGGTGAGGAGCCGGGCGAGGTCGCCTTCGCCCTGGCGTTCTGTCGCGTGGTCGAGCTGCTCGGTCATGAGGGTGTCGTAGACCGGGCGTTGGACGGAGCGGAAGACGCCGATGGGGGTCTGGTGGAGGGTGTCGGGGTCGGCGAGGCGGGAGAGGGCGAAGGCGGTCGTGGGTGAGGCGGCGTGCG
>NZ_JBHVRX010000053.1:0-40728 GCF_042885515.1 Streptomyces sp. NPDC058052
GCAGGGGGGACCCTGTGGGAGAGTAGGACGCCGCCGAACAATCATTGTGGGAAAGCCCCGCACCTCATGGTGCGGGGCTTTTCTGCGTTCACCGGGACTTTTCCCGGCCTAGGCCGGCTTCACCAGCTGGGTGTCGTAGGCCAGGATCACGGCCTGCACGCGGTCCCTCGCTCCCGTCTTCGCCAGGATGCGGCCCACGTGGGTCTTCACCGTGGACTCCGCGAGGTGGAGCCGGTCCGCGATCTCCGTGTTGGTCCAGCCCTGGCCGACGACCGTGAGGATCTCGCGCTCCCGGTCGGTCAGGCCCGACAGACGCGGATCCTCCCGGGGCGCGGCGGCGGACGCGGGCGTCGGCGGCAGGTGATGGATGTACGTGTCCAGGAGACGGCGGGTGAGACTGGGGGCGACGACCGCGTCGCCGGCCGCCACCGCGCGGACTCCCGCGAGGAGTTCCTCCGGCTGGGCGTCCTTCACCAGGAAGCCGCTCGCGCCGGCCCGGAGACCGTCGTACGCGTACTCGTCCAGGTCGAACGTGGTGATGATGAGGACCCGGGTGCGGGCGCCCGCGGCGACGATGCGGCGGGTCGCCTCGATGCCGTCCAGGCCCGGCATGCGGATGTCCATCAGGACCACGTCCGGGTGGTGGTCGGCGACCTGGCGGACGGCCTCGGTGCCGTTGGCGGCCTCCCCGACGACCGTGATGTCGTCCTGGCTCTCCAGGAGCATGCGGAAGCCGAAGCGCTGCATCGGCTGGTCGTCGGCGATCAGAACCGTCGTCACGGGTGGGACTCCTCCGGAACGGGAGCGGGAGCGGGAGCGGGGGCCAGGGGGATGTGGAGCCGTACCTGCCAGCCGGAACCGGACGGCAGGGGGCCGCAGTCGAGTGTGCCGTCGTAGAGCGCCGCGCGCTCGCGCATTCCGGTGAGCCCCTGGCCCTGGCCGGGGGTGGCGGACGGGGTGCCCGTGTCGGTGACGGTGACCCGGAGGGTGTCCGGGCCGGCGGCCACGCGGACGGTGGCCCGGGCGTTCGGGCCCGCGTGCTTGAGGGTGTTCGTCAGGGACTCCTGGACCACGCGGTAGACCGTCAGCTGGGCGCCCGGCGGCAGGGACGGGAGCGGCTCCGGCAGCTCCGCGGCGACCGGCAGGCCCGCCTTCCGTACGCCCTCCAGGAGGGACTCCAGGTCCTCCAGCGTCGGCTGGGGGGTGCGGGCGGCCGCGGGGGCGTCGTCGGGGGCCGACAGGACGCCCAGCAGACGGCGGAGTTCGCCGAGGGCCTGGCGGCTCGTGGTGCCGATGGCGTCGAGGGCCTGCGCCGCCCGCTCCGGGCTCTTCGCCGCCGCGTACCGGCCGCCGTCCGCGAGGCCGGTGATCACCGACAGGTTGTGGCCGATGATGTCGTGCATCTCGCGGGCGATCCGGGCCCGTTCGGCGGCCGCCGCCAGCCGGACCTCCTGGTCGCGCTCGATCTCCAGGCGGCGGGCCCGGTCCACCAGACTCGCGGTGTGGTCGCGGCGGGAGCGGACCGTGATCCCGGCCAGGGCGACGATCGCGTACGCCCACAGGGTGGGGACGACGTGCAGGTCCCACGTGTCGCCGTCGAAGCGGAGCGCGCCCGTGAGGATCGGCGCCAGGAGCAGGGCGAAGGCCCACAGCAGCCGGCGCGGCGGGCGGGTCAGGGCGATGTGGAACAGCGGCAGGAACTGGAGGAACGCGGCCTGGAGGAAGGCACCGGACACCTCGCTGACGAAGGCCGCCGCCGCCATCACGGCGAGGACCGTCGTGGGGTGGCGGCGGCGCGCGTACAGGGGGAGGGAGAGGGCGAGACTCAGCGCGACGATCAGGCCGGCGGGCAGGGACGGGTCCCGGGCCACGTTCCGCCAGCCGCCCGCCGCGTCCACCAGGGCCGCCGCCGTCCAGCCGAGCGTCAGCGCGCCGTCCCAGAGCCACGGGCGGGCCGAATCGGCCGCCCGGACACGGGTGATGAGCTGGTGCGCGTACCGGCTGGGCGCCGTCGTCTCCGTCGTCACCGGGTCATCATCCCCGTACGTCCCGGCGGCGGAGCAACAGCGCCGGGACGGTCAGGGCGGCCGCCGCCCACAGCGCGAGGGCCGCGAGGGCGGTTCCGGCCGAGGGGGCGCCGGGCAGGGGGGTGGCGGAGCCGAGGACGCCGGCGGCCTGGGTCGGGAAGTGGCGCAGCGCGGTGTCCACGGCGTCGTACGGGAGCATCCCGACGACCTCGGGGAGGACCAGGACGCCGCCGATGAACGCGCCCAGCGCGCCCGGCACCGAGCGGAGGGCGGCGCCCAGGCCCAGGGCGATCAGGGAGAGCAGGGCGACGCCGGCCGCGTTGCCGGCGAGGGCCGCGAGGACGCCGTCGTCGGTGAGCGCGGCGGCCTGGTCGGTGTCGCCGAGGAAGACCTGGGCGGTGAGGAAGGTCGTCAGGTTGGTGAGGAGGCAGAGGAGGGCCACCGCGGAGCCGAGGACCGCCGCCTTCGCCCACAGCACCGGCAGCCGGCCGGGGACGGCGGTGAACGTGGCGAGGGCCAGGCCGGAGGAGTACTCGCCGGCGGTGACCAGGATGCCGAGGACGGCGAGGCAGATGCCGCCCAGCTGGGAGCCGTAGAGGGTGAGGACGACGGTGTCGACGTCGGAGTCGCCGCCGTCGGAGGTGTACGTGGTGCCCATCAGGATGCCGACGCCGAGGACGAGCACGACCGCCGACAGGACCGTGATCCAGGTCGAGCGCAGCGTCCACAGCTTGTGCCACTCGGCGCGGAGGACCCGGGACGGGGTGACCCCGTAGGGGGCCGGGGTCGGGGTGGTGGCCGTCGTCATGCCGCTGCTCCCTGGTACTCGACGGAATCGTGGGTGAGGTCCATGAACGCCTGCTCCAGAGAGGCGGACTCGGGGGTGAGGGCGTGGAGTTCGAGGGCGTGGGCGGCGGCGATCCGGCCGATCGCGGGCGCGTCGAGCCCGGTGACCCGGAGGGTGCCGGGGGCCTCCTCGGTGGTGCGGGCCGGTGCCGGGAGGAGGGCGCGGAGGCGGTCGGCGTCGGGGGAGACGACGAGGACGGAGGCCGCGCCCGCGTCCCGGACCAGGTCGGCGACGGTGGTGTCGGCGAGGAGCCGGCCCTTGCCGATGACGACGAGCCGGTCGGCGGTCACGGCCATCTCGCTCATCAGGTGCGAGGAGACGAGGACCGTGCGGCCCTCGGCGGCGAGGGAGGTGAGGAGGGTGCGGACCCAGCGGACGCCCTCCGGGTCGAGGCCGTTGACGGGTTCGTCGAGGACGACGGCGGCCGGGTCGCCGAGGAGGGCGGCGGCGATGCCGAGGCGCTGGCCCATGCCGAGCGAGAAGCCCTTCACCCGGCGGCCCGCGGCGTCCGCGAGGCCGGTGACGCCGAGGACGTGCTCGACGCGGGAGCGCGGGATGCCATGGGTGTGGGCGAGGGCCATGAGGTGGTGGAAGGCGGTGCGGCCCGGGTGGAAGGAGCGGGCGTCGAGGAGGGCGCCGACCTGGGTGAGGGGTGCCGGGTGGCCGGCGTACGCGCGGCCGTCGACGGTCGCGGTGCCGCGGGTCGGCGCGTCGAGGCCGAGGATCATGCGCAGGGTGGTGGACTTCCCGGCGCCGTTGGGGCCGAGGAAGCCGGTGACGGTGCCGGGGCGGACGGTGAACGAGAGGTCCCGGACGACGGTCCGGTCGCCGTACCGCTTGGTGAGTCGCTCTGCTCGGATCATGGTCCCGACGCTACGGAGAGGGCGGGGCGCGGGCGTCCGACCGTGGTCGCCACCCGGCCGGGCGGTGTCGTACCGGGGTACGACGGCACGGCGCTGAGCTGCGAATTCCCCTTGTGGGGGGAGGAGGCCCCGGGTGAGGATGCCGCATGAACTTCGTGATCCGTACCGTCCTGGCCGACGAGTGGGAGAAGGCGCGCGAGCTGCGGCTCGCCGCGCTGCTCGACCCCGTCGCGCACCTCGCCTTCCTGGAGACCCACGCGGACGCCTCCGCGCGTCCGGACGACTTCTGGCGGGAGCGGACGGCGGCCGCGTCGGCGACCGGGGAGGGGCGGGTGCGCCAGTTCGTCGCCGAGGCGCCGGACGGGCGCTGGCTGGGCACGGTCACCGTGCTCGTCGAACGGCCCTCGGACGAGGTGCGGTTCGGGGACCCGGCCAAGGTCGACCAGACGCACCTGGTGGGGGTGTTCGTGCGGCCCGAGGCGCGGGGCGGCGGCGTGATCGACGCGCTGTTCCGGGCGGCCGTGGAGTGGTCGTGGACCGTGGACGGGATCCGGCGGGTGCGGCTGTACGTCCACGAGGAGAACGCGCGGGCCGCCGCCTTCTACCGGCGGTTCGGCTTCGTGGCCTCGGGCGACCGGGTGCCGATGCCGGGCGGCACGGGTGCGTACGAGGACGAGTACGAGCTGCTGCCGCCGGCGGCCCGGCACGGGGAGTACGCGCTCCGCGCGATCCGCTCCGGCGAGTGGCGGCGGGTGCGGGAGCTCCGCCTCGCGGCGCTGCGGGACCCGGTGGCGCCGCTCGCCTTCGTGGAGTCGTACGAGGAGGCGGAGGCGCGTCCGGACGTGTTCTGGCAGGAGCGGGCCGAGGGTGGTTCGGAGGACCGGGGCGGCCGGATCCGGCAGTTCGTCGCCGAGGGGCCGGACGGGCGCTGGGCCGGGACGGTCACGGTCTTCGTGGAGCTCCCCGAGGACGGGAAGAGTCTGTTCGGCGATCCGGTGACGGTGCCTCAGATCGATGTGGTGGGGGTGTACGTGCGCCCGGAGGCGCGCGGCGGCGGTCTGGTGGACGCGCTGCTCGCGACGGTCCTGGAGTGGGCGTGGTCGCTGGACGCGGGTGTGGAGCGGGCGCGGCTGTACGTCCACGAGGAGAACGTCCGGGCGGCCGCGGCCTACCGGCGCTTCGGCTTCGTGGCGACCGGCGGCCGAGCGGACACGGTCGGTTCGGGCGAGGAGCGCGACCTGGAGCACGTGCTGGCGCGGCCCGCGTAGCCCTGAGCCTTCCCGCCGGGCCGTTCAGCGGAGCGAGCGCTCCGGCCAGCGGGTGCGGGCCTGTTCCGCGGAGCGCATCAGGGCGAGCGTGGGCAGGCCCCGGTGCGGGCCGTCGGCGAGGAGGGCCGGGAGGTCGGGGAGGGGGGCCACGGCGGCGACGTCGTCGAGGACCAGCGTGAGTGGTGGGTCGAGCCGACCGTCGGATGACCGTGCGGCCATGCGGCGGCCGTGCTCGACCACGTGCGACGCGAGCGCGGTGAGGAGGGGCATCGCGCCCGGGTGGGTGCGCGGATCCTCGATCGGCTCGCCCACCACGTAGAGGGTGCCCCCCTCGGCGAGGAAAGATGCCAGGGCCAGCGAATCCGTTCGATTCGGGGTGCATGCCTCGCGGATGTGGACCGAGGAGAAGGCGGAGAAGGCGCGGGCCGTCAGTTCCTGGGCCAGGCGGCGGCTCTCCGGGTGGGCGGTGAGCGCCGCTTCGAGCAGACCGGCGAGGCCGGAGGCTGCCTTGGGGTGGCCGCGGAGGATCCGTACCGGCTCGTGGGCGTCGGTGCCCTGGGCCCACCGGTGGACCTGGCGGAACGGGCGGCCGTCCACGGCGGCGGCGTGCAGCCAGCAGCGCAGGAGCGTTTCGGCGGTGGTGGCGGTGGCCGCGTCGAGACGGGCGTGCGGACGGACCGGGGCCAGCAGGGCGGCGGCGCGTGCCTGGGCGGTGTCCGGGTCGGCGCACCCCTCGGAGGGGGACCAGTGGAGGCGGGCCGGGGTGTCGCAGAGGTGGCCGGGGTCGTAGACGAGGACCGGTCCGAGCTTGCCGCGCACGTCCTTGGTGTCCGCCCAGACGGTGGGGTCGGAGGTGACCACCAGGACCGGGCCCTCGGCGTCGCGGACGGCCTGTATGGCGAGCGGCCGGCGGGTCTCCGGCGGGCCGTAGACGGTGGGGGACCCGTCCGGCGGGAGCACGGGCGCCGGAGCCGGTGCCGGAGCCGGGACCGGTGCGGGTGACGGTGCCGGTCCCGGCGGTGAGGTCTTCTGGAGGGGTACGGGGGCGGGCTCGGGCCGTTCCCGTACGGGCTCCCGCACCGGGGCCGGCGCGGGGGCGGGCGCGGGGGCCGGCGGCGGCTCGTACGCCGGCTCGTGCGCCGGGTCCGGGTCGCGCACCGGGGGGCGCCGGCCGGCGGTGGCGTTCGCCCTGCGGTGGGCGCGGACGGCCCGCCAGCGGGCGAAGGTCCCGAGCAGGAAGACCGCGAGGACGACGAGGATCATCGCCTGGCCGATCACCAGGCCCCAGAAGAGGCCGTAGCCGGAGAGCTGGCCGGGCGGGGTGGCCGGCCAGGCCGCCGCGAGGTCGGTCGGGGCGGCCACCAGGGAGCGGAGGGCCGGCGGGGTGCTGGTGAGCTCCACCCCGTCCGGCCAGGCGCCGTGCGCGAGGAACGCGGACAGGCCGGTCGCCGACCAGACGAGCAGGGCCAGGCCGAGGATCAGGGCGAACAGCCCGATCAGGAACCCGTCCGAGACGCCGCCGCCCTGCTGCTGCCGTGCCTCCGCCACGTCACGCCACCGTCGACTGCGAGCTGTCGTCCATCTGCCGCTCCATCAGGAGCGCGCGCTGCTCCGTCTCCCACTCCAGCTCGGGATCGGCGGGGCCGGAGGACTCGGTCATGGCGCGGTCGGTGTAGACGAGCGGCCGTTCCCGTTCGGTGATGAGGTGCTTGACCACCTGCACGTTGCCGTTGACGTCCCAGACGGCGATGCCGGGGGTGAGGGTCGGGATGATCTCGACCGCCCAGCGGGGCAGGCCGAGGACCCGGCCGGTGTTGCGCGCCTCGTCGGCCTTCTGGGCGTAGACGGTGCGGGTGGAGGCCATCTTGAGGATCGCCGCCGCCTCCTTGGCCGCCGCTCCGTCGACGACGTCGGAGAGGTGGTGGACGACCGCGACGAAGGACAGGCCGAGACGGCGGCCGAACTTGAGCAGGCGCTGGAACAGCTGGGCCACGAAGGGGCTGTTGATGATGTGCCACGCCTCCTCGACGAGGAAGATGCGCTTCTTCCGGTCGGGGCGGATCCAGGTGTGTTCCAGCCACACGCCGACGATCGCCATGAGGATGGGCATGGCGATGGAGTTGCGGTCGATGTGCGAGAGGTCGAAGACGATCAGGGGCGCGTCGAGGTCGATGCCGACCGTGGTCGGGCCGTCGAACATGCCGCGCAGGTCGCCGTCGACCAGCCGGTCGAGCACCAGGGCGACGTCCAGGCCCCAGGCCCGCACGTCGTCTATGTCGACGTTCATGGCCTCCGCCGACTCGGCCTCGGGGTGGCGGAGGCGCTCGACGATGTCGGTGAGGATCGGCTGGCGGTCCCCGATGTGCTCGTTGACGTGGGCGTGGGCGACCTTCAGCGCGAAGCCGGAGCGCTCGTCGAGGCCGTGGCCCATCGCCACCTCGATGATGGTGCGCAGCAGGGCGAGCTGGCCGGTGGTGGTGATGGCGGGGTCGAGCGGGTTGAGGCGGATCCCGGAGTCGTTGGCGACCATCGGGTCCAGGCGGATGGGGGTTATCCCCAGCTCCTGGGCGATGAGGTTCCACTCGCCGACGCCGTCCTCGCCCTGCGCGTCGAGGACGACGACCTGCCGGTCGCGGAAGCGGAGCTGGCGGAGCACGTACGTCTTCTCCAGCGCCGACTTGCCGTTGCCGGACTCGCCGAGGACGAGCCAGTGGGGGGCGGGGAGCTGCTGCCCGTACAGCTGGAAGGGGTCGTAGACGTAGCCCTTGCCGCTGTAGACCTCGCGGCCGATGATCACGCCGGAGTCGCCGAGGCCGGGGGCGGCGGTCGGCAGGTAGACGGCCTGGGCCTGCCCGGTGGAGGTGCGCACGGGCAGGCGGGTGGTCTCCACCTTGCCGAGGACGAAGGAGGTGAAGGCTTCGGTGAGGACGGACAGCGGATCTCGCATCGGTCGGTGCCCCTTCGGCCCTAGCGGCGGATGCCGGTCGCGAACGGCAGGGTGTTCACAAAGGCCCGGTGGTGCTCGCGGTCGCACCACTCCAGCTTGAGGTACGACTTGCCGGCGGAGGCCCTGATCGTGCGCTTGTCCCGGGCCAGGGCCTCGGGCGAGCGCGCCGATACGGTGATGTACCCGACGAGGTTGACGCCTGCCGCGCCGCTGGCGAGATCTTCACCCCGCTGGTCGAGCCGGCCGTGGGCGGCGATGTCGCGCGGGTCGACGGTGCGGTTCATCTTGGCCTGGCGGGACGCCTCCGCCTCGTCGTTGGTCTTCTCGGTGAGCATGCGCTCGATCGCGACCTCGGTGGGCTCCAGGTCCATGGTGACGGCGACCGTGCGGATGACGTCGGGGGTGTGGACGAGGAGCGGGGCGAGGAAGTTCACGCCGACCGGGGTCATGGGCCACTCCTTGACCCAGGCGGTGGCGTGGCACCAGGGGGCGCGGGTGGAGGACTCGCGGGTCTTGGCCTGGAGGTAGGTGGCCTCCATGGCGTCGAGTTCGGCGGGCCAAGCGTTTCGTTTCGTCATGGCCTGGATGTGGTCGATCGGGTGGTCCGGGTCGTACATGGAGTGGACCAGGGAGGCGAGCCGGGACTGGCCGAGGGGCTGGCGGACCCGGATGTCGGCCTCGGTGAGGCGGGCGCAGATGTCGGTGAGCTCGCGGGCCATGACGACGGCGAGGCCGCCGTCGCGGTCCAGGCGGCGGGAGCCGGAGGCGTGCCGGGCGGCGTGGGCCATGGCGTTGGCCTCGGCGGCGAGGTCGCGGGTGTAGTGCATGCAGGCGACGAGGTAGGCGCGGTGCTGCTCGCTGGAGGTGGAGACCATCGACTGGAGCTGGTCGTACGACTCCTGGAGCCAGCCGGGCGCGGTCGGGTCGCCGCGCTGGGCGACGTCCTTGGCGTGGGCGTCGGGGTCGGCGGGGAGGGTGCGGGCCAGCATCTGGAGGCGGGTGACGAAGCCGTCGCCGTTGGCGACGTGCTTGAGGAGGGTGCCGAACCGGTCGACCAGGGCCTCCTGGTCCTCGGAGTCGCGCAGGCCGACGCCGGGGCCCTCGATCTCGATGGCGGCGGTGACGGTGCGCCGGTCGGCGTGCAGCAGAACGGCGATCTCGTCGGGGCCGAAGGGGGCGGCGAGCCAGCTGACGCGGCCGATGCCGGGCGGCGGGCCGACCTCGACCTCGCGGCCGTCGAGGCGGGTGCCGGACTCGGCGGCGGCGGAGCGGTAGGCGGTGCCGCGCTTGAGCATCCGCTTGTAGCTGCGGTTGATCTCGAACCACTTGTAGAACGTGCGCTGCTTGTACGGGAGGTACACGGCGGCGATGGCGAGCATCGGCAGTCCGGCGAGGAGCGCGATCCGCAGGGGGAGGAGGGGGATGAGGAGCCCGCTCATCATGCCGAGGAAGGCGCCGGCGACGATCAGGGCGATCTCGCCGGTCTCGCGGTTCTTGCCGACGATCGCGTTCGGCCGGGCGCGGCCGACGAGATACGTGCGGCGGGGCGTGACCGGCTGGGACTGGGTCGTCAACGCCCTGCACCTCCAGAGTTCTTGCGGTTGCTGTGCGGGGTTCCCGCGGTGGGGCTGCTGCTGCGGGGCGGGGGCGTGGAGCCCGCGCCGCCGCGGGAGTCTCCGGAACGGCTGCTGTGGGCGGCGACGCCGCCGGAGAGCTGGTTGGCGGGGCGGGCGGCCGCGGAGGAGGATGCCTGGCCGCCGCCGGAGCCGTTGTCGCGGGTGCTGTGGGTCTTGATGCCCTGGGAGACCAGGGAGGCGGGCGAGGAGATGACGGCCGCGGCCGCGTTCTCCCCGGCGCGGTGGAGGCGGTTGTTGCGGGAGGCGACGATCTCGTCGCCGAAGCCGGGCACGAAGCGGTAGATCATCGCGGAGGCGAAGATGGCGAGCAGGATGATCGCGAGGCCGGAGACGACGGCGGAGAAGGAGTCGGGTCCGGTGCCGGAGGAGAGCGCGCCGGCGAGACCGAGGACGATCACGATGATCGGCTTGACCAGGATGACGGCGATCATGATGCCGGCCCAGCGGCGGACGTGGCCCCACATGTTCTTGTCGACGAGGCCGGAGTAGACGACGACGCCGAGGAGGGCGCCGACGTAGAGCAGGACGGCGCGGAGGAAGAGCTCCAGGTAGAGCACGCCGGCGGCGAGGACGGTGACCAGGCTGACGATGATCAGCATGATCGGTCCGCCGCTGATGCTGTCGCCCTTCTGGAGAGCCTGCTTGAACGCGCCGAAGAACACGTCCGTCTGCTGGCCGGTGCCGGAGGCGATGACCTCGGTGATGGCGTCGGTGGCGTTGACGACGGTGTAGAGGACCAGCGGGGTGAAGGCGGAGGCGAGGACCGTCAGCCAGAGGAAGCCGATGGCCTCGGAGAGCGCCGTGGTGAGCGGCACGCCGCGCATGGCCCGCTTGGCTACGGCGAGGAGCCAGAGGAGGACGGTGAGGAAGGTGGCGGCGGCGAAGACGACGGCGTAGCGGGAGAGGAACTCGGTGTTGGTGAAGTCGACCTCCGCGGTCTCCTTCACCGCCTTCGAGAGGTAGTCGACGACGGCCACGGCGGCGTCGGCGCAGCCGCGGGCGAGGGAGGAGAGGGGGTCGAGGGCGTTCGCCGGGTCGCTGACCGTGCCGCTGGAGGAGCCTCCGCCGCCGGTGCCGCCCGTGCCCTGGCCCTCGCAGTAGTCCCGGGCGGTGTCGCTGAGCAGCTCGCAGGGGTTGGTGCTGTTGCTCGGTGCGGGGGTGGGGGTGGGCGAGGGGGTGGCAGGGGCGGTCGGGGTGGGGTCGGCGAGTGCTCGGCCCGCGAGGAGGACGACGGCCACCTGGGCGGAACCCAGGACGGCGGCGGCGCGGGTGAGGAGGGCGGCGGGCCTACCGGGCATAGGTGAAGCCTCCGAACTGTTCGACGGCGTCCGCCATGTCCTGGGCCGAGGAGGCCCGCTGGTCCCGGCCGACCGGGACGGGTCCGTCCTTCTGGCGGACGTCGACGACCTTCCAGTCGCCGGCGGTCCAGAGGAGGTCGTAGGTCTTGGTGTACCAGGCTTCGGAGACGGGGTTCCTCGACTCCTCGCCGGCGAGGCCGAAGAGGTAGGAGTGCCATACGGACACCGTCGCCCGCTCCTGCGTGTACGACTCCACCTTGGTCCCCACGGGGATGGTCCGGGCGACGAAGGTGAGCCCCTGGGGCGCGGTGCCGTCCGCCTGGAGGCCCATGCGGCCCAGGAGCGCCGTGTCGCCGTACCCCTTGTCGAGGTCGGTGACGCGGGTGTCCGCCACCTCGGGGGCGTAGACCGCGCGGATCAGGGCCTCGCGGGGGCCCTTCTGGTACATGTCGGTGGAGCCCAGGGCCGTCGCGTAGTTGGCGGCGGCGCTCTGGGCGCCCTGTTCGTCGTGGGCGTAGCCGGTGGGGACGGTGCCGTCGGTGCCGGTGACCGGGCGGGTGCCGGTGGCGGCGGTGGCGGACTTGCCGGGGGTGCCGGACGAGGGGGCCGAGTCCGCCGGGTCGCCGCCGCCGCGGTTGGCGAAGGCGATGGCGGCGACGAGCAGCACCACCACGCCCACCGCCGTGAGCAGGGAGCGGGAGCCGCGGGCGGGGCGGCGGGTGCCGCCGTGGACGTCACCGGTGTTGCCCTCGGGCAGGCGGGTACGGGTCTGGCCCGAGCCGCCGTAGCCGTCGTGCTCGTCGCCGGGACTCATGCCGGGTACGCCCCCTCGTTCGTTCGCGGGTACGACTGTGGTGCTGGATGGCCGTCCGTCGGGCGACGGACGGTCAGATCGCCATTCCGTAGACGATGGTGAAGAGGGTTCCGAGGGAGCCGATGATGAAGACGCCGGTGAGGCCGGCGACGATCAGGCCCTTGCCCTGTTCGGCGCTGAAGGTGTCGCGGAGCGCGGTCGCGCCGATACGCTGCTTGGCCGCGCCCCAGATGGCGATGCCGAGACAGAGCAGGATGGCCACGGCCATCACGACCTCGATCATGATCTTCGCTTCGGCGCCCAGGCTCCCGAAAGGACCCCAGTTCGGGGCGATTCCACCGATGATGGTGGTGATGTCGCCCTTCTCGGCCGCCAGGTACATATAACTCACCGCCCCTGTCGGGTCGTTGGTCACCCCTGCCGGACGGCATGGGTCATCGCCACTATCTTCGCTGATGAAACCGCTCGCGTGTGACGGCTTGGCGGCTCTCTTTACCCGATCCCCGCACACTTGACCGGTCTGACCGTCTTGACCTGCGGTGGTGCGGCCGGATTCGATACGAAGAAGCGTATGGTCACTCTGTGTATCACGGGGGGTGACTCCGGGCAATGATTGTCGTTGTTGCACTCTTGGGGCCGCGTCGGGCACCCGCGCGGGACGTGCGGTCCGGCGCCCCGGGGCCGAACGCGGGGTGCTCCCGTGCCGGGCGCGCGGACCGGCGGGGTCGCGCCGTCGCGTCGTGGGACGCCCCGGACGGCGGGGGCGCCGCCTAGACTGGTCCGTCGGGTCGTACTGCCAGGGACCGAGGGGTGGTTGACGGTGCGTAGGGCGGGCAAGGCGTGGCTGCTGGCCGGTGGGGCCTTCGGGCTCTGTGCCGGGTTCCTGGCCCTGCTGCTGGTCGGTACGTACGCGGCGGCGGCCGGTTTCCTCGGGGGCGCGGGGTCGGCGACGACCGGCACGGTGGCGCTGGCCAAGGGCGCGGTGCCGACGATGTACCAGGGGCTCGTGCAGCGCTGGGGCAACCTCTGCCCGGCCATCAACCCCGCGCTGCTCGCGGCGCAGCTCTACCAGGAGAGCGGCTGGAACCCGCGGGCCGTGTCGCCGGCGGACGCGCGGGGCATCGCGCAGTTCATCCCCGGGACCTGGGCCAGCCACGGCATCGACGGGGACGGCGACGGCGACAAGGACATCTGGGACCCGCAGGACGCGATCCCCTCGGCGGCCTCGTACGACTGCGCGCTGGCCGGCTACGTGAAGAAGGTGCCCGGCGACCCGGCGAGCAACATGCTGGCCGCGTACAACGCGGGCGCCTACGCTGTCATCAAGTACCGCGGGGTTCCGCCGTACCGGGAGACGCAGAACTACGTGCGGGTCATCCGGTCGCTGGAGAAGAGCTTCGCCCGCCCGCAGGGCCGGGTGGCGCCCTCGCAGCAGGCGGCGGGCGCGATCCACTTCGCGCAGGGCAAGCTGGGCACCCCGTACCTGTGGGGCGGTACGGGAACGGCGGCGCAGGGCGGGCGCTTCGACTGCTCGGGCCTGACGCAGGCGGCGTACCGCGAGGTGGGGGTCGAGCTGCCGCGCGTGGCGAACGACCAGTACAACGCCGGTCCGCACCCGCGCCGCGACGAGCTGCTCCCCGGTGACCTCGTCTTCTTCTCCGACGACCTGACGAACTCGCGGGCGATCCGTCACGTCGGCATCTACGTGGGCGGCGGCTACATGATCGACGCGCCGCGGACGGGCGCGGTGATCCGCTTCACGCGGATGGACACGCCCGACTACTTCGGGGCGACCCGGGTCACCAAGGACGGCGCCGCCGCCCTGCCCACCCGTCCTCCCGGCGCACGCGCGTGATCTGACGGACCGACTGGCCGGAACTCTCCGTCAGGCACAGGCCCTGAGCTGCGGGGAAGCGTCACTCTTCGGTAACGTCATCATGATCCACGGGAAAGGGCGGAACGCGCGCCTCAGCAGGTTCGTTCCCTCCTGTGACGACTCCGACCACGTCGCACCGCGTCGCACGACGTCCGACCATGTCTGACCACGTCTGACCACGGGGGTTGGAAACCAGGAAACGAGAGCAAGGGGCCGCGGCAGATGGCTGAACTCGCATCGGACGGTTCGAGTCCCGATGTCGGCCTGCTGTACGACATCAACGGGCTGGCCAAGGACGCTCCCCCGTGGTTCGACCGGGTCATGGAGTTCACCGGTGAGTACGGGATCATGCTCGCGATGGTCCTCGTCGTGCTCTGGTGCTGGTGGAGCGTCCGCCGGCGCGGCACCTTCGCGGACTCCGTCTCGGCCGTCGCCGGCATCGTCTGGGCCCCGCTCGCGGCCGGCGTCGCCCTCCTGGTCAACATCCCCATCCGCGGCTTCGTCGAGCGGCCCCGCCCCTTCGAGGACCACGACGGCCTGGAGGTCCTGATCGAGGGGAAGACCGACTACTCCTTCGTCAGCGACCACGCCACGATGGCGATGGCGATCGCCGTCGCCCTCTTCGTCGCCCACCGCCGCTTCGGCCTCGCGGCCATCGGCCTCGCCCTCGCCGAGGGCTTCGCCCGCGTCTACATGGGCGTCCACTACCCGACCGACGTCATCGGCGGCTTCGCCCTCGGCACCGCCGTGGCCCTGCTCCTCGCCCCGCTGACCCTGGCGCTGCTCACCCCGCTGGTCACCGCCGTCGGACGGTCGCGCCGCGGCGCGTGGCTGGTCCGTTCCCGCCGCGCCGACGTCCTCACGGCCGCCCGCACGGAGACGGTCGGCATCCCCGAACCCCGCCTCGGCGGCCCCGCCGAGGACGGCCGGGGCGAGAAGGGCCTCGCGGCCTAGAAGCCTGTCGCGCCAGGCGGGACTCTCCGGACAGGACCTGGGACGAGCCCCGGCGGGATCCGAGAGGGACGGCCTAGGGGCGGACTTCCCGCCGGCCGGTGGCGTCCACGTGTTCGGTGGCGTCGGTGCGGGCGCGGTCGCGGGAGCGGCGGGCCGGGCCGGACCAGCCGCAGCTGCAGCGGGCCAGGGCGAAGGAGCCGCGCTCCTGCGTCGTCGTGTGATGCGGACCGGTCGCGGGCTGCTCATGCACGCCCCCACCGTACTGCGCGTGACGGCTCGCCCGTGCCGTCGTTATGCGCATCGGGAATCCAGGCTTTTGGGGGTTGACGGGCGATGGTGGTGCAGCGGTACACGCGTCCGCGCGGGCTCGGCGGCGGAGCGCTCGCCGTCACCGCGTCCCTGGTCGCCGCGGCGGTCACCGGGTGTACCGCCGCCGAGGACCCCGAGCCGCTGCCCGACCCGGCCGGCGCCGTGCGGGGCGCCGCCGACGCCCTGCTCCGGGCGGGCACCTCCAAGACGTCGACCGCGATGGAGATGGCCGCCGGCGGGACCCGCGTCACCATCCGCGGCGAGGGCGGCTACGACTTCCGCCGCCGCACCGGCCACCTCCAGGTGGTGCTCCCCAAGGACGCGGCCGGCACCAGCGAGCACCGGCCGATCACCGAGCTGCTCACCCCCGGCGCCCTCTACATGAAGAACCGGGGCGCCGGCGTCCCCGCCGACAAGTGGGTGCGGGTCGACACCACCACCCTCGACGACGGCAATCTGGTCACCGGCGGGGCCACCGACCCGGGCGCGGCGGCCGAGCTGCTGCGCGGGGCGCGGGAGGTGACGTACGTGGGGGAGACGGAGCTGGCGGGCGTGCGGGTGCGCCACTACCGGGGCGTCGCCGACATCGGTGCGGCGGCCCGGGTCGCCGCACCGCAGCTGCGGGGCGCGCTCGTCGCGGCGGCGAAAGGGTTCACCACCGACGCCGTGCCCTTCGACGCGTACCTCGACGGCGCGGGTCGGCTGCGGAAGGTCCGGCACCAGTTCAGTTTCAGCAACCAGGGGCGCACGGTCGCCGTCGCGTCGACGACGCTGCTGTACGGCTTCGGGGCGCGGGTCGCGGTGACATTGCCGGACGGTCGGGACATCTACGCGGGCAAGGTCGAGGTCTGAGGGCCCGCCGGACCGGCGCGTGGTTCGGACCATCGCCAAATGGTCCGTCCGTGTCATGCGCCGTCCGTGGCCCGATCCGTACGCTGGGACACCGACTCCGGCAGGAAGAGGGTGAATGCGCGTGGCTCCGCCCGGTACCGCAACCGCGACCGCCGACCCCGACCGCGTCGCCCTCGCCGAGATAGAGCTGTGCGGCGAGCTGATCATCGCCGCCTCGGCCGCAGACGGGGAACGGCTCAGCGCCGACCTGATCGACGAGGTGCTCCGGGTCGAACCGGCCGGCTGAGCGCGTCCCGGGGGTTCAGGTGCGGAGCATCCGGCCGATCGCCTTGGTGGCCTCCTCGACCTTGGCGTCGAGGTCGCCGCCGTGGGCCGCCGCGTCCGCCACGCAGTGCCGCAGGTGCTCCTCCAGGAGCTGGAGGGCGAAGGACTGCAGCGCCTTCGTGGAGGCCGAGACCTGGGTGAGTATGTCGATGCAGTAGACGTCCTCGTCGACCATCCGCTGGAGACCGCGGATCTGGCCCTCGATCCGCCGCAGCCGCTTGAGGTGCTCGTCCTTCTGCTTGTGGTAGCCGTGCACCCCGTGGGCGTGGTCGGCCGGCTCGACGGTTTCGACGGCCTCGGGGGTGACCTGGTCCGCCTCGGTGGTCGTCATCGCGTCCTCCCGTTGTCCAGATAAGGGGGTGTATACCCCTCGTGGGTATATGGTACCGATCCCCGCCGAATGGGGGGCGGGGGTCTCGTGCAGATCACTGTGCCTGATGGGCGACACTGAGAGGACGCCGGTTAGCCGTGGCCGGATGATGCGCCTAGCATCAGCCTGACCGAAACCCAGCACCCCGAGGACCTCACGTGCGATTTCGTCTGACCCCCAGGGAGACGAGCTTCTACGACATGTTCGCCGCGTCCGCGGACAACATCGTCACGGGCTCGAAGCTCCTGATGGAACTGCTCGGGGCGGAGCCTTCCGCCCGGGCCGAGATCGCGGAGCGGATGCGGGCAGCGGAGCACGCCGGCGACGACGCCACCCACGCGATCTTCCACCAGCTGAACTCCTCGTTCATCACGCCGTTCGACCGTGAGGACATCTACTCCCTCGCCTCGTCCCTCGACGACATCATGGACTTCATGGAGGAGGCCGTCGACCTGGTCGTCCTCTACAACATCGAGGAACTGCCCAAGGGTGTCGAGCAGCAGATCGAGGTCCTGGCCCGGGCGGCGGAGCTGACCGCCGAGGCGATGCCGAACCTGCGCACGATGGACAACCTCACCGAGTACTGGATCGAGGTCAACCGGCTGGAGAACCAGGCCGACCAGATCCACCGCAAGCTGCTCGCCCACCTCTTCAACGGCAAGTACGACGCCATCGAGGTGCTCAAGCTGAAGCAGGTCGTGGATGTGCTGGAAGAGGCGGCCGACGCCTTCGAGCACGTGGCGAACACGGTGGAGACCATCGCGGTCAAGGAGTCCTGAGGCTTCGTGGACACCTTCGCCCTGATCGTGACCATCGGTGTCGCGCTCGGCTTCACGTATACGAACGGCTTCCACGATTCCGCCAACGCGATCGCCACCTCGGTGTCGACGCGGGCGCTGACCCCGCGCGCGGCCCTCGCGATGGCGGCGGTCATGAACCTCGCCGGTGCCTTCATGGGCAGCGGGGTCGCCAAGACGGTCAGTGAGGGACTCATCGAGACGCCGCACGGCGACAAGGGGATGGGCATCCTCTTCGCCGCGCTCGTCGGCGCGATCATCTGGAACCTGGTCACCTGGTACTTCGGCCTTCCGTCCTCCTCCTCGCACGCCCTCTTCGGCGGCATGGTGGGTGCGGCGCTCGCCGGCGGCACCGAGGTGATCTGGGGCGGCGTCCTCGACAAGGTCGTCATCCCCATGTTCATCTCGCCGGTCGTCGGTCTCGTCGCCGGTTACCTGGTCATGTGCGCGATCATGTGGATGTTCCGCCGGGCCAACCCGCACAAGGCCAAGCGCGGTTTCCGCATCGCGCAGACCGTCTCGGCGGCGGGCATGGCGCTCGGCCACGGTCTCCAGGACGCCCAGAAGACGATGGGCATCGTGGTGATGGCCCTGGTCATCGCCGACGTGCAGGACGCCGGGGACGACATCCCGGTGTGGGTGAAGATCGCCTGTGCCGTGATGCTCTCGCTCGGTACGTACGCGGGTGGCTGGCGCATCATGCGGACCCTCGGCCGCAAGATCATCGAGCTGGACCCGCCGCAGGGCTTCGCCGCGGAGACCACCGGCGCGTCGATCATGTTCGGCTCGGCCTTCCTCTTCCACGCGCCGATCTCGACGACCCACGTCATCACCTCCGCCATCATGGGCGTCGGCGCGACGAAGCGGGTGAACGCGGTGCGCTGGGGCGTCGCGAAGAACATCATCCTGGGCTGGTTCATCACCATGCCGGCCGCGGCGATCGTCGCGGCGCTCAGCTTCTACGTGGTGCAGCTCTTCTTCGGCTGAGGCCGGTGGATGGCTGGAAATGGTCGGGCCCGGCTCCCCTGGGGGGAGCCGGGCCCTTCGTCGTGCGGTGGCACCGCCATGCAGCACCGACGACGAGGTTGCCCGGCACCGTGCGCGCGGGGGGCCGGGGGCGGTGTGGGCGCTCCCGGGGCCGCCGCGCACGGGCGGGACGTTCTGGCTATCCGAAGCGGCCGGAGATGTAGTCCTCGGTCGCCTGGACGCTCGGGTTGGAGAAGATGCGCTCGGTGTCGTCCAGCTCGATGAGCTTGCCGGGCTGGCCGACCGCGGCCAGGTTGAAGAAGGCGGTGCGGTCCGAGACGCGGGCGGCCTGCTGCATGTTGTGCGTCACGATGACGATCGTGAAGCGCTCCTTCAGCTCGCCGATGAGGTCCTCGATCGCGAGGGTCGAGATCGGGTCGAGGGCCGAGCAGGGCTCGTCCATGAGCAGGACCTCCGGCTCGACCGCGATGGCGCGGGCGATGCACAGGCGCTGCTGCTGACCGCCGGAGAGACCGGAGCCCGGCTTGTTGAGGCGGTCCTTGACCTCGTTCCACAGGTTGGCGCCCTTGAGGGAGCGCTCCACGATCTCGGCGAGCTCGGCCTTCTTGTAGGAGCCGTTCAGGCGCAGGCCCGCCGCCACGTTGTCGAAGATCGACATGGTGGGGAAGGGGTTGGGGCGCTGGAACACCATGCCGACGGTGCGGCGGACCGCGACCGGGTCGACCCCGGAGCCGTACAGGTTCTCGTCGTCCAGCATCACCTTGCCCTCGACGCGGCCACCGGGGGTGACCTCGTGCATGCGGTTCAGGGTGCGCAGGAAGGTGGACTTGCCGCAGCCGGAGGGGCCGATGAAGGCCGTCACCGAGCGGGGCTCGACGGTCATGGAGATGTCGTCGATCGCCTTGTGGCTGCCGTAGTAGGCGGAGAGGCCGCTGACGTCGATTCGCTTGGCCATATCAGTTCACTTCCAGTCGCCGCGGTCAGCGGCCGGTCTTCGGGGCCTTCCAGCGGGCGATGCCGCGGGCCACCATGTTGAGGATCATGACGAAGGCGATCAGGACGAGCGCGGCGGCCCAGGCGCGGGCCACGGCGGCGTCGGTGCCGACCGCGTACTGCTCGTACACGTAGAGCGGCAGAGAGGACTGGGCGCCTTCGAAGGGGTTCGGGTTGATGAGCTTCGTACCGAACACGAGGAGCAGGACGGGGGCCGTCTCACCGGTGATGCGGGCGACCGCGAGCATGACGCCCGTGGTGATGCCGCCGATCGCGGTGGGGAGGACCACCTTCAGGATCGTGCGCCACTTCGGGACACCGAGGGCGAGGGAAGCCTCGCGGAGCTCGTTCGGGACGAGCTTGAGCATCTCCTCGGTGGAGCGGACGACGACCGGCATCATCAGGATGGCGAGGGCCATCGCGCCGGCGAAACCGGAGGGGCCGAAGCCCAGCATCAGGTTCCAGGTGGCGAGGATGAAGAGGCCGGCGACGATCGACGGGATGCCCGTCATGACGTCGACGAAGAAGGTGACGGCCTTGGCGAGCTTCCCCGTGCCGTACTCGACCAGGTAGACCGCGGTGAGCAGACCGATCGGCGCGGCGATCAGGGTCGCGATGCCGACCTGCTCGATGGTGCCGAGGAGGGCGTGGTAGACGCCGCCGCCGGCCTCGGCGTCGAGGACGCCGTTCATCGAGTGGGTGAGGAAGTAGCCGTCGAGGACTTCCATGCCCTTGCTGATCGTCACCCAGGCGAGCGAGAGCAGCGGGATGACGGCGAGGACGAAGGAGACCCAGACGAGGCTGGTGGCGACGCGGTCCTTGGCCTGGCGGGCGCCTTCCACCTTGGCGGTGACGGCGTAGGTGACCAGGACGAAGAGGAGCGCGGAGACGAGGCCCCACTGCACCTTGCTGTGCCAGCCGGCGCCGATGCCGATGCCGACGCCGGCGGCGACGGAGCCGGCCGCGACGGCGAGCGGGGTCCAGCGCGGGAGGCGGGCGTGGGAGAGGGGGCCGCGCGGCTTGGCGAACGTGACCGGGCGATCCTGGACGGCGTGGCTCATGCGTTGGCCCCCGAGTACTCCTTGCGGCGGGCGATGATCCACCGGGCCGCGCCGTTGACCAGCAGGGTGATGACGAAGAGGACGAGACCCGAGGCGATCAGGGCGTCCCGGCCGAACTCGTTGGCCTCGTTGAACTTCGCGGCGATGTTCTGGGCGAAGGTGCCGCCGCCCGGGTCGAGGAGGTGGCCCGAGAGGACGAAGCTGGGGGAGAGGACGACGGCGACGGCCATCGTCTCGCCGAGCGCGCGGCCGAGGCCCAGCATCGAGGCGGAGATGATGCCGGAGCGGCCGAAGGGCAGCACGGCCATGCGGACGACCTCCCAGCGCGTGGCGCCGAGGGCGAGCGCGGCCTCCTCGTGCATCTTCGGGGCCTGGAGGAAGACCTCGCGGGTCACGTTGGTGATGATCGGGAGGATCATGATCGCCAGCAGGATGCCCACGGTGAAGAGGTTGCGGGCGACGCCGTCGGCGGACTTGTCGAAGATGTACGTCCAGCCCAGGTACTGGTCGAGCCACTGGTTGAGGCCGTCCAGGTAGGGGACGAGGAAGATCGCGCCCCAGAGGCCGTAGATGATGCTGGGCACGGCGGCGAGCAGGTCGACCACGTACGCGAGCGGCTTGGCCAGCTTGCGCGGCGCGTAGTGCGAGATGAAGAGCGCGATGCCGATGGCGACCGGCACGGCTATGGCCATGGCGATGACCGAGGAGACGATCGTGCCGAAGGCGAGGACGGCGATGCCGAAGACCGGCGGGTCGCCGGCCGGGTTCCACTCGAAGGTGGTGAAGAAGTTGGTGCTGTCCTCCGAGATGGCGAGGACGGCGCGGTAGGTCAGGAAGGCCGCGATCGCGGCCATGATGACGAGCAGGGTGATGCCGGAGCCCTTGGAGAGGCCGCTGAAGATGCGGTCCCCGGGGCGGGCCGCGCTCCTGGCGCGCCGGCTCCTGTTCTTGTCCATGGCAGGTGGTGTCGTGGTAACCATCGGTTTCTCCGGTCTGCGGAGCCGTACGGGGTACGGCTCCTGGCGGCGGTGCACCGGATGCCGGGGGAGGCACCTCCACGGGAGGTGAGGGGCCGCCCCCGGCCGGGGTTCAGGACAGGGTCGGGACGATCGCGCGGACCTTGGCCGCGATCTCGGCCGGCATCGGCGCGTAGTCGGCGTCGGTGAGGACCTTCTGGCCCTCCTCGCTGATCGCGTAGTTGAGGAACGCCTTCAGGGTCGGCAGGGTCTCCGCCTTGTTGCCCTTGTCGCAGGCGATCTCGTAGGTGACGAGGACCAGCGGGTAGGCGCCCTCGGCCTTGGTGGCGTAGTCGAGGGAGAGGGCCACGTCGTTGCCGGTGCCCTTGACCTTGGCGGCGGCGATGGCCTTGGAGGCGTTCTCCGAGGTGGCGGCGACCGGGGCGGCCGCGCCGGTGTTGACGCTGACCGTGGCGATCTTGTTGGCGGTGGCGTGCGAGAGCTCGAAGTAGCCGATGGAGCCCTCGGCGCTCTTGACCGCCTGGGCGACACCGGAGGAGCCGTTGGCGGCCTGGCCACCCGGGGCGGGCCACGACTTGGTCTTCGGGTCGTACTTCCAGTCGGCCGCGGCGGCGGTCGAGAGGTACTTGCCCAGGTTCTGGGTGGTGCCGGACTCGTCCGAGCGGTGGAACGCCTGGATGGTGGAGTCGGGAAGCTTGGCGCCCGGGTTCAGCTTGGCGATCGCCGGGTCGTTCCACTTGGTGATCTTGGTGTCGAAGATCTTCGCGATGGTGGAGGCGTCCAGGACGAGGTTGTCCACGCCCTCCAGCTTGTAGCCGATCGCGATGGGGCCGCCGACCATGGGCAGGTTGACGCCGGTGCCGCCCTTGCAGATCTTCTTGGACTCGGCGACCTCTTCGTCCTTCAGGGCGGAGTCGGAGCCCGCGAAGGCGACCTGGCCCTGGTTGAACTTGGTGATGCCGCCACCCGAGCCGATGCCCTGGTAGTTGACCTCGACGCCCTCGCAGGCGGCCTGGAAGTTCTTGACCCAGAGGTCCATCGCGTTTTCCTGCGCGCTGGAGCCCGCGGCGAGCAGCTGGCCCTTGGCGCCGTCGCACTTGATGTTCGACGCCGCGGCCGACGTCTTCTCGCCGCCGCCCTTGGTGGGCTCGTTGTTGTTGTCCGAGCCACACGCCGAGAGGACGAGCGCGCCGGAGACGACGAGGGCACCGATCGCGGAGGCGCGAAGCCCGTTCTTGCGCGAAAGCTTCACTTTCGGGGGTTCCTTCCAGAAGCCGCCGTGACCGGACCGGGTGTCCGTCGCTTCGAGGGCGGCGCGTGTCGGGTGGTGGGTGCATCGTCAGGCTCCGTGCACCGCGTAAGGCCGAAATTAGGCAGATCAGGTGAAGCGGCCAGCCGTGGAGAGTGAACGCGAGGTGAACCGTGCCGTAAGCCACGGTGCGGCCCGGCACGGGGTGCCGGTGCGGCGCGCCCGCGCGGCACCCGGCGGCGGGGCACGTGGGACGGACCCCGCGGTGCGGGGGCGGCGGCGCGGAGGGGGCCGGGTCCTGTCCGGGAGGTGGCGTCACGGGCGGGAAGGGATCCGGTGGAGGCGGTCCAGGACGCGTCGGGCAGCCGCCGGCGTGCGGGCACGGCGGGATCCGGCGGGGACGGTCTACGCGGCGTGGGGCGGTGGCCGGTGGTCGGCGTGCGGGGCCCGGTGGGTCCTGTGGGGTCCGGTCGGGTCCGGCGGGGACGGTCTACGCGGCGTGGGGCGGTGGCCGGTGCGGGGGCGCGGCGGTCGACAGGAGGGCGTCGAGCAGCTCGCGGTCGCGCGGTTGGGTCAGGCGGGTGCGGGCCGCCGCGGGCGGCAGCCAGTGCAGCCGGTCCACCTCCCGGCCCGGCACGAAGGCTCCGTCGAGGGCGCGGGCCGCCCAGTAGTCGACCTCCTTGGGGCGGCCGGCGACGGGGTAGTGGACGGTGGGCAGCCGGGCGCCCAGCTCGCAGCGGTGCCCGGTCTCCTCCAGGACCTCCCGCAGCGCGCACTCCTCGGCGCTCTCGCCGCCCTTCCGCTTCCCTTTCGGATGGGACCAGTCGTCGTACTTCGGCCGGTGGACGAGGGCGATCTCGATGGCAGGACCGCCCCCGGCCGCCGGGCGCCAGAGGACGCAGCCGGCGGCGAGGACGGGGGGCTCGGCGGGGGTCATGGGACCGGGGGGCCGGTGCGGGTCACGGGACCGGGGCGGCGGCCGTGTGCCAGGCGCGCTGGAAGGCGAAGCGGGCGGCTTCGACCTCGTGACGCTGGTCGGCGTGGAGGACGCCCAGGGCGTACGCGGTGGCCGGGGCGATGCGGGGGGTGCGGGCCGCGGCGGAGGCGGCCCCGGCGGCCTCGGCGGCGTCGCGGTGCCGGTCGAGGGCCCGGGCGGCCTCGTACAGGGCGGCGTCCGGTTCGGCACCGAGGGCCGTCACCTCGGTCGCGTACCGGTGGAGCCGGAGCAGCAGCCGGGTGTGGTGCCAGGGCGCGTCCTGGTTCTCGCCGGCGGCCAGGGCCAGGGCCTCCGCGTTGTACGGGTGGGCGGCGCGGGTCAGCGGCAGGGTGTCGACCGCGTCGAGGAGGCGGCGGCGGGCGACCGAGGCGGAGGCGTCGAGGACCTCGGGGGCGGGGGCGGCGCCGGCCGGGCCGAGCGGCACCTCGGAGGCGAGGAGGGCGACGGAGTCGGCGAGGGCGTGGAAGCGGGAGGAGCCGAGGGCCTGGAGGGCGGCCGAGTGGGCCCGGGTCCTGGCCAGGGTGAGCTGCCGTTCCAGGAGGGCGCCGGCCCGGGCGGCGCCGACGGTGAGCCCGGCGCTCTCGGAGCCGCGGGCGGCGGGCACCGGTCCGGCGCCGCCCGCCAGCCGGTTCAGCGCGTCCATGAGCCGGACGAGCCGGGAGGTGCACGCCTGTTCCAGGGCGAGGGTGCCGGAGAGCCAGGCCAGCTCGGTGCGGAGCTGGTCGGCCCAGGCCGCGTCGAGCAGCGGCCGGAAGGTGTGGAGGCTGCCGCTGATGCGGCGGGCGGCCGCCCGCAGGGTGCCGGCGGCCTCCTCCGCTCCGGACGTGTCCGCGCCGCTCTCGCCGTGCTGCCGCAGGCCGCGGAGGAAGTCCGCGGCCCGGGCGTGCAGGTAGGGGGCCAGGACGTCTCCCGCGGTCACGTCCTGCGGGGACCGGGTGGACTGCGTGGGGTCAGGGTTGTGCACGCCGGCGCCTCCGCGCGTCGATGAGCATCTCCTGCACGTGCCGCAGCGGCTTGCCCTCGGGATCGGTCGCGTGGCGCGTCCAGTTCCCGTCCGGGCCGAGGTGCCAGGAGGAGGTGGTGTCGGACATCCCGGTCTCCAGGAGCCGGGTGAGGGCCGCCCGGTGGGCGGGGTCGGAGACCCGGACCAGGGCCTCGATGCGCCGGTCCAGGTTGCGGTGCATCATGTCGGCGCTGCCGAGCCAGACCTCGGGTTCGCCGCCGTTGCCGAAGGCGAAGACCCGGGAGTGCTCCAGGAAGCGGCCGAGGACGGAGCGGACCCGGACGTTCTCGGAGAGGCCGGGGACGCCGGGGCGCACGGCGCAGATGCCGCGGACCCAGACGTCGACGGGGACGCCGGCCTGGGAGGCCCGGTAGCAGGCGTCGATGACGGCCTCGTCGACCATCGAGTTGACCTTGATCTTCACGTACGCGGGCCGGCCGGCCCGGTGGTGGGCGATCTCCTTGGTGATCCGGGAGACCAGACCGTCGCGGAGCGACTTCGGGGCGGTCAGCAGGCGCCGGTAGGTCTCGCGGCGGGAGTAGCCGGAGAGCCGGTTGAAGAGGTCGGAGAGGTCCGCGCCGACCTGGGGGTCGGCGGTGAGCAGGCCGAGGTCCTCGTAGAGCCGGGCCGTCTTCGGGTGGTAGTTGCCGGTGCCGACGTGCGAGTAGCGGCGCAGCAGCTCGCCCTCCTGGCGGACGACCAGGGACAGCTTGCAGTGGGTCTTGAGGCCGACGAGGCCGTAGACGACGTGGCAGCCGGCCTCCTCCAGCTTCCGCGCCCACTTGATGTTGGCCTGCTCGTCGAAGCGGGCCTTGATCTCGACGAGGACGAGGACCTGCTTGCCGGACTCGGCGGCGTCGATGAGCGCGTCGACTATCGGGGAGTCGCCGGAGGTCCGGTACAGCGTCTGCTTGATGGCGAGGACGTCCGGGTCGGCCGCCGCCTGCTCCAGGAACGCCTGGACGGAGGTGGAGAAGGAGTCGTACGGGTGGTGCAGCAGCACGTCCCGCTCGCGCAGCGCCGCGAAGATGTCGGGCGCGGACGCGGACTCGACCTCGGCGAGGTCACGGTGGGTGCCGGCGACGAACTTCGGGTACTTGAGCTCGGGCCGGTCCTGCGAGGCGACGCCGAAGAGGCCGGTCAGGTCGAGCGGGCCGGGCAGCGGGTAGACCTCGGCGTCGGAGATCTTCAGCTCGCGGACGAGCAGGTCGAGCACGTACGGGTCGATGGACTCCTCGACCTCCAGGCGGACCGGCGGGCCGAAGCGGCGCCGCATGAGCTCCTTCTCCAGGGCCTGGAGCAGGTTCTCGGCGTCGTCCTCCTCGACCTCCAGGTCCTCGTTCCGGGTCACCCGGAACATGTGGTGCGCGAGCACCTCCATGCCCGGGAACAGCTCCTCCAGGTGCGCCGCGATCACGTCCTCCAGCGGCACGAACCGCTGCGGGGACGCCTCCAGGAAGCGGGAGAGCAGCGGCGGCACCTTGACGCGGGCGAAGTGGCGGTGGCCGCTGACCGGGTTGCGGACGACCACGGCCAGGTTGAGGGAGAGGCCGGAGATGTACGGGAAGGGGTGCGCCGGGTCCACGGCGAGCGGCGTGAGGACGGGGAAGATCTGCTGGCGGAAGAGGGTGAAGAGCCGCGCCTGCTCCTTCTCCGTGAGGTCGGGCCAGCGGATCAGGTGGATGCCCTCGTCGGCCAGGGCCGGGGAGACGTCCTGCTGGAAGCAGGCCGCGTGCCGGGCCATCAGCTCGCGCGAGCGGGTCCAGATGAGGTCGAGGACCTCGCGGGGCTGGAGGCCGGAGGCGGAGCGGGTGGCGACGCCGGTGGCGATGCGGCGCTTGAGGCCGGCGACCCGGACCATGAAGAACTCGTCGAGGTTCGAGGCGAAGATCGCGAGGAAGTTCGCTCGTTCGAGGAGGGGGGTCGTCGGGTCCTCGGCGAGTTCGAGGACCCGCTCGTTGAAGGCGAGCCAGCTGCGCTCGCGGTCGAGGAAGCGGCCCTGGGGCAGCTCGCCGGTGGTGCCGTCGCCGTCCTCGGAGTACGCCTCGTACGCGTCGAGGTCCGAGTCGAGGTCGGGTTCGAGGTCGCTCACGGCCCCGCCGGACCCGGCGTGCGGGCGGTGGGCCGCTATGGAACCCAGGGACGGCTGAGGGGACGCGGTGGCGGAGGTCTGGACCGGGACCTCGGCGGGCTGCTGGCTCATGGACCCATTCTTCCGCGCGAAGGGGTCCTCGGGCGCGTCGGAGCGGGCCGTGGGGGAGGGCAGTCTCCCTTTGGGAAGTCTTCCCGGGGAGATCACCCCGCCGGGTGTGGTCACGGATCGCTTCATTGCGTGAGCGTCGCAAGCGCGTCTGAATGGCGGGTGACGACGACATGTCGTGCGGGAATCGGGGGCGGGGCCTGTGACGGGCCCCGCCCCCGGCCGTCACCCGGACGGGTGACGGCGGCGGCTAGGGGTGGCGCGCGCGGAGCACCCGGAAGGCGGCGAAGGCCGCGAGGGCGGCGATCGCGAGGACGATGCCGGTCTCGATGAGCTGGGTGGGCAGGACGTGGGAGACGGGGTGGTAGTCGAGGTACTGGGCGGAGACGGCCTCGTCGACGCGGCAGACGCCGCCGGAGTCGCCGCAGAACCAGCCTTCCAGGCGCCTGCCGTCGGAGGTGAGCAGCCCCTGGTCCATCATCAGCGCACCCTCGGGAAGCATGAGGGTCGAGGCGTCCTCCACCGCCTCGCCGGTGATCGTGACCGGCGTCAGGAAGTTCCAGCGGTTGGTGTCCAGGACGATCAGAGTGACACCGATGAAGAGGCCGGCGGCGGACATGGCGACCAGGGTGCGGCGGATCAGCAGTCCGGCGAGCGCGCCGACGGCGACGGCGAGCAGCGTGTAGGAGACGAGGACGGTCCCGAGGACCAGGTACGGCCCGGAGTCCGTGCGCAGCAGGCTGTACTCGTCCGAGGCCCGGACCCAGCCGAGCGCGTACGCGCCGGTCAGGAGCAGGACGGCGCCGAGGACCGTGGCGGTGGCGACCACCAGCTTGGAGCGGAGCCAGGAGACCGGGCTCACCGACTGGGTGAGCGAGAGCTGGTACGTCCCCGACTCGAACTCGCGCGCCACCATCGGCCCGGCGACGAAGAGCGCGACGACGAACGGGATGGCGAGGACGCCCTCGGAGAAGGAGCGCATCGCGCCCTCCAGCCACGGGTACCCGCTGTTGAACTGGTCGCGGACGAGGAAGCCGTCCTCCGTGAGCACGTCCGGGTACTGCGCGTCCCAGATCCGCAGCGCGCCGATCACGGCGAAGGCGCCGGCCACCGACGCCAGCACCAGCCACAGCGTCCGCCGGTACTGCCGGACCGTCACCCACGTGGGGCCCTTCAGGGAGAGGGTGCTCACGCGGCGGCTCCTTCGGGGTTGCGGAGGTGGGCGAGGAGGAGTTCCTCCAGGGACGGCTCGCTGGTCTCCCAGGGGCCTTCGACGGGGCCCTCCCGCCGTACCAGCGCGGTGAGCTGACGGCCCGTCGTGCGGCTGTCGACGACGGTGTGCGGGGCGAGGTCGCCGACCGGGCCGCGCAGCAGGGTGTGCGCGGCGATCAGGTCGTCGACGGCACCGTCGAGGCGGATCCGGCCGCCGGCGAGCAGCATCAGGTGGTCGCAGGCGCCCTCCAGCTCGGTGAGGATGTGCGAGGACATGACGACCGTCGTGCCGCGTTCGGCGGCGTCGGACATCAGCAGGCCCATGAGCTGGTGGCGGGCGAGCGGGTCGAGATCGGCCATCGGCTCGTCCAGGAGCAGCAGTCCGGCGCGCTTGCCGAGGGCGAGCGCGAGGGCGACGCGGGTGCGCTGGCCGCCGGAGAGGTGGTGGACGAGGGTGTCGGAGGAGAATCCGCCGCCCTCGACGGCCCGGAGCGCGGCGGCGTCGTCCCAGCGGCCGGGGTTGAGCTCGCGGCCCATGCGGAGGGTGTCGGCGACGGAGAGCCGGGGGTGGAGCGGCTTGGCCTGGGCGACGTAGGCCAGGTCCTCGCGGGCGGGGCCTTCGAGGGTGCCCTCGGTGGGGCGCAGCAGGCCGGCCGCGAGGGCGAGGAGGGTGGACTTGCCGGCGCCGTTGGGGCCGACGAGGGCGCAGATCCGGCCGGTGGGGAGGGTGAAGTCGCATTCCCGGAGCGCCCAGCCTCCTCTCCGGCCGGTGTACTTCTTGCCCAGGAGGTCCGCCCGCAGGGCGATCCCCTCGGTGGTCGTGGTCACTGTTCGTCGTCCCCCTCGAAGTGCTGTGCCAGTACGGCGGTGAAGAGCGCCGCCACGTCCTCGCGGTCCATTCCCTCGGCGCGTGCCCGGCGGGCCCAGGCGTCGAGCTCGCCCCGGAGGGGCGAGTCGGCGGGGGCCGTGGTGCCGAGCGTGGCGCGGACGAAGGTGCCGAGCCCGCGGCGGGCCTCGACGAGGCCCTCGCGTTCGAGCTCGCGGTATGCCTTGAGGACGGTGTTCGGGTTGATGGCCGTCGCTTCGACGACCTCGCGTGCGGTGGGCAGTCGGTCGCCGGGCTCCAGGAGGCCCATCCGGAGGGCCTGTTTCGTCTGCTGGACGATCTGGAGGTAGGTGGCGACGCCGCTGCGCCGGTCGATGCGGTACTCGACCACGTCCTTCCACCACCCTTTCACTAATCAAGTAGTGAAAGGGTGGTGGAAGAGACCCCTCGCTGTCAACCACCCACCCGTGCCCCGGAAAAGGAACGGCGGGGCGGGGGCCCGGAGGCCCACCGCCCCGCCGTCCTACGGCAGGTGACCGCTCATCACCGCACGACGTTGATCCGTCCCAGCGCCGGCGGCGCCAGCGGCGCGTCGGCCGGGGCGTGGGCCGCCAGGTAGGCGACGAGGACGTCCAGGTCGGAGGCGCCGACGAGCTTGTCCTTGCCCTGGGCGAAGGCCGCGAAGCCGTCGCCGCCGCCGGACAGGAACTCGTTCATGGCGACGCGGTACGTCCTGGCCGGGTCGAGCGGCTCGCCGTTCAGCCGCACGGACGCGGCGTCGACGCGGTCGGCACCGGTCTTGGTGAGGTCGAGGGTGTACGTGAAGCCCTTCGACACCTGGAGGTACTTCGGGGCCGCCTCGTTGCCGCCGCTGACCTGCTGCCGGAGCGCCGTCACGATCTGCTCGCCGGTGAGGCCCTGGACGGTCATCATGTTGGTGAACGGCTGGACGGTGTAGACCTCGCCGTAGGTGAGCACGCCGTCGCCCTCGCCGCTCCCGGCCGGGGCGGCGTGCACGAAGTCGGCGCGGATGCCGCCGGGGTTCATGAAGGCGATCTCGGCGCCGCCCTTGTCGGCCGGGGCCATGGCCTCCAGCTGGGCGTCGGCGATCAGGTTGCCGAGCGGGGCCTCCTCGGTCTTCGTCTTGTAGCCCTTGATGTCGGCGGAGATGTGGCCGACCGGACGGTTGGCGATGGGCGCGGCCAGCGCCTTCCAGTCCGCGACGAGGTCCTTCATGACGTCCCGCTGCTCCACGTCACGGGTCACCACGTGGTTGGCGGTCGACACGGACGTACGGACGATGTCCTTCGTCCGCCGGTCGTAGGTCAGCGTGGTGTCGGTGTAGAGCCGGCCGAAGGACGCCGCGGAGGTCACGGTGCGGGGCGCGCCGGACGGGTCCGGGACGGTGCAGGCGTACGCCTGGTGGGTGTGGCCGGTGACCAGCGCGTCCACCTGGGGGGTGATCTTCTTGGCGATGTCGACGATCGGGCCGGAGATGCCGGCGCCCGGGCCGGGGCTGTCGCAGTCGTAGTCGTACGAGCCGGAGACCGGGAGTCCGCCCTCGTGGATGAGCGCGACGATGGACTTGACGCCCTTGCGCTCCAGCACCTTGGCGTACTTGTTGATCGTCTCGACCTCGTCGCGGAAGGTCAGGCCCTTGATGCCCGCGGCGTTGACGATGTTCGCCGTGCCCTCCAGGGTCACGCCGATGAAGCCGATCCGGACGCCGTTCTTCTCCCAGACGAAGGTCGGGTCGAGAACCGGCTTGCCGGTCTTGTCGGAGGTGACGTTCGCGCCGAGGAACGGGAAGTCGGCGCCCGGGTAGGTGACGCCCTCCTTCGCACAGCCGTCCGTGGGGTGGCAGCCGCCGTTCTGGAGGCGGGCCAGCTCGGCCGCGCCCTCGTCGAACTCGTGGTTGCCGACGGAGGTGACGTCGAGGCCGAGCTTGCCGAGCGCCTCGATGGTGGGCTCGTCGTGGAAGAGGCCGGAGATCAGCGGGGAGGCGCCGACCATGTCGCCGGCGGCGGCGGTGATCGAGTACGGGTGGCCCTGGCGAGCCTTCCGCAGGTGGGCGTCGAGGTAGCCGACGCCGCCCGCGTCGATGCCGACCGGGTTGCCCTCCTCGAAGACCTTGCCGGAGGAACCGGCCGGCGGCTCCAGGTTGCCGTGCAGGTCGTTGAAGGAGAGCAGCTGCACGTCGACGGTACGGCCGTGGGCGTGGCCGTTGCCGTGGCCGCCGCCCTTGCCCTCGCCCTGCGAGGCGCCGGCGGGCATGGCGGCCACGAGAGCGCCGACGGTGGCGATCCCCGCGGCGGCGGCGAGTATCCGCCGCCCCGCCCGCTTCTTGTGACGAGTCTTTGACATCTGTCCCCTTTTTCCTGCGTGCCTGGTGGTTCCGGCAGTGCTCCGTCACGGCGAAGGAGGCGGTGGCGCGGGCTCGTTGGCCCCCCGTCGCCCCCGCCCGCCCGCATCCCCTTCCCCGGAGGCTCCAGGGGTGGGTCCGTGGTCGCTGGCCCGCCGAGCGCAGCCTAAGGTCAACGCGCGTAGCGCAACAGAGGGGGACGGGTTACGACCTGGTTGCCATCACTCGACGGCGGCCCCGTGGACAGCCTCCGAACGGCCCCCCGACCCGTAGGCTCGTCGCATGACGACTGAATCTCCCACCACGGGCTCCGAGTCGGGCCGCCGTATCGACATCGTCGACGAGCCCACCCCGGAGCAGGTCCAGGAGATCCTCGCCCTGATCGCCACCGCCGCCGAGGCGGACGGCATGACGGCGGTCTCCGAGCAGGGGCGCCTCCAGCTCCGGGGCGGCCGCCGCGAGGGCATCCGGCATCTCCTCCTCACCGTCTCCGGCCGGCTCGTGGGGTACGCCCAGCTGGAGGACACCGATCCGATCGAGGCCCCGGCCGCCGAGCTGGTCGTCGACCCCGGGCAGCGCGGCCGGGGGCACGGCCGGGCGCTCGGCTCGGCCCTGCTGGCCCAGTCCGGCAAGCGGCTGCGCGTCTGGGCGCACGGCGGCAAGTCGGCGGCCCGCCATCTGGCGCAGGTGCTGGGGCTGACCCTCTTCCGCGAACTCCGCCAGCTGCGCCGCCCGCTGACGCCCCTGGACATCCCCGAGCCGGTCCTTCCGCCCGGCCTCGTGGTCCGCACGTTCGTGCCCGGCCAGGACGACGCGGCCTGGCTGGCGGTGAACGCGGCGGCGTTCGCCCACCACCCGGAGCAGGGCGCCCTGGACCAGCGGGACCTGGACGACCGCGTGGCCGAGCCGTGGTTCGACCCGAAGGGCTTCTTCCTGGCCGAGCGCGAGTCGGACGGGGCGCTGCTGGGCTTCCACTGGACGAAGGTCCACGCCGCGGACCAGCTCGGCGAGGTGTACGTGGTGGGCGTCTCCCCCGAGGCGCAGGGCATGGGCCTCGGCAAGGCCCTCACCGCGATCGGCCTGCGCCACCTGGCGGCCCAGGGCCTTCCCACGGCGATGCTCTACGTCGACGCCGACAACACGGCGGCGGTCCGCGTGTACGAGGGCATGGGCTTCACCACCCACGAGGTGGACCTGATGTACCGCACCGAGGCGTGAGCGGCGGAGGACCCTGGTGACGGCCCCGGGGGGACGCCCCCGGGGCCCGGCGCGCGGTCGTGTCCGCCGCGCCGGTGAAGCCGCTTCTTCCGGACAAGATGTCCGTCCTTCAGGCCGAAAGACGACCTGCCGGATCCTCCCTGTGGTCCGGACCTGACCGATTCCCGCCGCGCGTGGTTCGTACCTGGGTGTTGCTGGGCAAGCTCCCGGCCGTCCGCCTCGTCCGCGCGGGTTTACGCGCGTCCCGCTCGCCCTCTCCACCGATCGAATGCAGCCATCTGGACTGGTGTTCGATCGTTGACAAACCGGCCCGTCGGTTTTCTACTCGTCAGGAACCGACGGTCGCATTCTCGCTAGCGTCGGTCGACTTTTCCGCAGAAGGGTGGCAATTGTGGTGCGCTTCAACTTGCTCGGACCCCTCGAGGTTCGGGTGCAGGGTCGGCCGGCGAACATCAGAGGGGGACGCCAGCGCATCCTCCTGGTCCTGCTCCTCCTCGGCGAGGGGGCCTCCGTCTCGAAGGACCAGCTCATCGGGGAGATATGGGGCGACGATCTGCCGGCCCAGGTCGACAACGCCCTCCAGGCCGTCGTCACCCGGCTGCGGCGGTCGCTGGACACCTGGTGCGGCCCCGGCTTCGCCCGTGAGCGGCTGGTCTCCGAACAATCGGGATACAGCCTCTGGCTCGATGAACACGCGGTCGACTTCCGCGAGTTCGAGTCCTTGCGCTCCGAGGCGCAACGCCAGATGACCAGGGACCCGACCCGGTCCGCCGCCCTCCTCGAACAAGCGCTGGGGCTGTGGCGGGGCTCTGCCCTGGAGGGCGTCGGCGGCGGTGTGATGTGCGACAGCGCCGCCGCCCGCCTCGACGAGGAGCGGCTGCTCGCCCTGGAGGACAAGATCCAGCTGGAGCACCACGGCGGCCGGCACGCCGGAACCGTCGCGGAGCTGCGGCGGCTCACGATGCTGTACCCGCTGCACGAGCGGCTCTCGGAGCAGCTGATGGTGGCGCTGTACCGCTCCGGCCGCCCGGCCGAGGCGCTCGACGTCTACCGGCAGCTGCGGACCGCGCTGCGCGGCGAGCTCGGCCTGGACCCGACCCCCGCCGTGCAGTCGCGGATGCGGGCGATCCTCCAGCACGACATGGCGGACAGGATCCCGCAGGAGAGGGGACGGGGAACCCCGCACCGCCCCGCCGTCGCGTGACCGAGGGCCCCTGAGGGCGGCGCCGGTGGCGGTGCTTTCAGACACCGCTTCCCTCCCCGGCGACCCGCTCCGCCGTCCGCGGCCCGGCGGCCCCGGGCTCCCCGCGTCGCGGCCCGGCGATCTCCGGCCCCCCGGGCCGGCGCCCGGACGCCACCGTCTTCCCGCGCCACGGCCCGGACGCCACCGTCTTCCCGCGCCACGGCCCGGACGCCACCGTCTTCCCGCGCCACGGCCCGGACGCCACCGTCCTTCCGCGCCGCGGCTCCGCTCCCTCCGGCCCCCCGCGCCGCCGCAGCAGCACCAGGGCGAGCAGGCCGGCCGACAGCACCAGGACCGCGGCCAGCGACAGGGCCGAGGCCGCGCCGGGGACGAGCCCCTGCGCCGAGACCGTCGCCCCGGAGGCGGCCACCCCGAGGACGCTGCCCAGCTGGCGGAAGGTGTTGGACACCCCGGAGGCGGTTCCCGCCCAGGTCACCGGGACGGCGCCGAGGAGGGCGACCGTGGCCGGCGCCGCGGCCAGCGAGACGCCCGTGCCGAGGAGGGCGAGCAGCCACCCGTAGGAGCCGTGCCCCTCCGCGGGGCCCAGCCGGGCGAGGCCCAGGAGCGCCACCCCCGAGCAGAGGGTCCCGAGCACGACCGGGAGGCGCGGGCCGGTCCCTACGACCAGGAACGCCACGGCGCACGAGGCCACCGCGATCGCCCCGTTGAGCACCAGGAACCGCACCCCGATCTGCGACGCGGTCAGGCCCCCCAGCTCGTGCATGCGCTGGGCCACCAGCGACATGGCGGCGTACAGGCCGAAGAGGCTCAGCAGGTTGACCGTGCACGCGGACACGACGACCGGGCTGCGGAAGAGCCCCAGGGGCAGCATGGGCTCCGTGGCCCGGACCTCCCGCCACAGGAAGCCCGGCAGCGCCACGGCGGCCAGCGCGAACGCGACGGCCACCGGGGCCGAGGTCCAGCCCTGGGCGTTGCCCTCGGCGAGGGCGAACACCAGGGCGGCGGCGGCCACGACGAAGAGCAGCTGACCGGTCACGTCGAGCCGGCGGGCGCGGCGCGGCTCCCCGTCGGGCAGGGAGCGGCGCAGGCCCAGCAGGGCGACCGCCGCCACCGGGACGTTCAGCCAGAAGACGGCCCGCCAGCCCCAGCCGTCCACCACGAGCCCGCCGAGCACCGGCCCCATGCCGAGGGCGAGTCCGCAGAAGCCCGCGCCCAGGCCGATGGCCCGGGCACGGGCGGCCGGATCGGGGAACAGGGCCGCGACCAGGGCGAGCGAGACCGGGATGAGGACGGAGCCGAACGCCCCCTGGGCGGCCCGCGCGACGAGCAGCGTGCCGATCGACGGGGCCGCGGCGCACCACGCGGACGTGGCGCCGAAGCCGGCGAGACCCGCGAGGAAGACCCGCTTGCGGCCGAGGATGTCGCCGAGGGCGCCACCGCTGAGCAGCAGACAGGCGGAGGCCAGGACGTAGACGCTCGCGACCCAGCGCAACTGGGTGGGGGAGGCGGGCAGTTCGTCCCGGAGCGCGGGCAGGGTGACCTCGGTCATCGTGGTCCCCGCGTACACCACGAAGACGGCCAGGCCCAGGAAGAGCAGCGGCAGGCCGCTCCCGCCCCGGCCGGAGGACCTCTCGGAAAGCACGACTGGGCTCCCTCCCTGGCAGTCGAGGCGCGCGTGAGGTGCAGGAATCCGTCGGGGCGGGCGCGGCGCCGGAATCCGCGCACTCCGGCATCACCGGGCGGGGGTCTCCCCCGCTCTTCCTGCCCCGGAACGCCTGGGGCTCGCAGCAGTCAAGCCGACGTCAAGTCCCCTGTCCATGCGGCTTGTCGAGGACGGAGAGTTCCGTCCGCGGGACGCAGCCGGAACGTCAGGAGGCCGTCAGGGGAGGGGGGAAGCCGTGGGGGACGCGCCGGCCCGCACCGTCGTGTTCCGCGGGCCCCGAGGGCTGTGGCGGGCCCCGCCCAGCCGTACAATACCTACTATCCGGTTTCTATTTGGGGGAAATCGCATACGGGGGGACAGGATGGCGCGGAAGCGTTGGTGACGTGAGGGCGAGGGGCCAAGTCATGAGACAGGAGCGGGCGTTGAGGACGCGCCGGGCCATCCTGGAAGCCGCGTCGAGCATCTTCGAGAAGCGGGGCTTCGCCGCGGCTCCCCTCTCGGAGATCATCGCCGTGTCGGGCGTCACCAAGGGGGCCCTCTACTTCCACTTCTCGTCGAAGGAGGAGCTGGCCCGCGGGGTGATCGAGGAGCAGTTCTCGGCCCTGGAGCGGCTCCGGTCCCAGGGCTCCCCCTTGCAGCAGGCCATCGACTCCACGCACGCGGCGGCGCACGCGCTGAAGCACTTCCCCCTGGTACGCGCCGGGATCCGGCTGGTCATCGAGCAGGGGTCGTTCACCGAACCGGACCCGGAGCCCTATCTGCGCTGGGTCAAGCCGGCCCAGACGTTCCTGGAACAGGCGCGCGAGGAGAGGGAGTTGCGTCCCGAGGTGGACGTGCCGGCGGTGGCCCAGCTCATCGTCGCGCTCTTCATGGGGGCCCAGATGATGGCCCAGGCGGTCACGCAGGGGGAGGACCTGGGCGAGCGGATCACCGCCTTCTGGCGGGTGGCGCTGCCGGGCCTGGCCGTGCCGGAGGTGTTGCACGACCTGAAGCCGGAGGGTCTGGTGAGGTTCCCCGACGGCCCGGAAGCCCCTGGTCCCGCGGGCTGACGGCCGCCCGGCGGAGTCGTCCTGCCGGGTCCGTCGCCCGGGTGGGCGGACGCGTCTCAGGGTCGCCGTGGCACCGGATGCCCGGACCGGATCCCGGGGGAGCCCTCCGGGAGCAGGGTCGCGGCGTGCTCCGGAGCGGCCAGGCCGGGCAGGACCGCCCGCCACATCGCGGTCGTCATCTGCGGGGACAGCTTCTTCTCCTCGCGCCCGGCGAGGAGTTCGGCGCCGATGCCCGCGGACATGACGAGCGCCGCGACGGCGCGGATGCTGACGCCCTCCCTGAACTCCTTGCGGGCGGAGGCCGATTCGAGGAGCAGCCGTACGCTGCTCGCCCAGGTCCGTTCGTAGGCGCGTGTCTGGGGCGCCGGGCTGGGGGACTCCGTACAGAGCTGGATGCACGCGCGGGTCACGGGGTCGCGGTTGTACTGGTGCACGACCAGGTGCGTCGTGTCGATCAGGCTCTGCAGCGGCGAGGCTCCGGGAGAGCAGGCACGGGCCACGATCGCGCGGAGCGAGGCGTTCGCCTCGTCGAGCAGGGCGGCGGCGATGTCGCGTTTCGACGGGAAGTGGAAGTAGACGGCGCCTTTGGTGGTTCCCGCCGCGGTGGAGATGCCGCCGATGCTGGTCGCCGTGTATCCGTTGCGTTCGATCATCAGAGCGGCTGAGTCGAGGATCAGTCGACGGGTGCGCATCGCCCGCTGCTGCATGGCCATAGGACCCCCTGGTCAGGTGTGGGTCGATCGAGCGTCTGGTCAGGACGCCATTCGACTGGGGTGTCAAAGGATACTAAAAACCGACCGTGCGGTTTTAAGGAGGTCCTCGCGTCATCCTCCCGGATGCGGATCATCAGGGGCATGTCAGTCGCGTCCGCCATCCTGGCGAGGTCTGCCTCACAGGGAGTCCGTATGAGACCGAGAAAGACCCGGCTGGGGATCTGTCTTTCCGCATTCGCCATGATAGGCGCATGGGGAATGGTCGGAAGCGCCCCCGCCGTATCCGCCGAAGCCAATTGCGCGATTCGCGAGAACACGCCGCACACCGACTGGGGAACCATGTATTTCCCCATCGACCTCTACTGCACCAATACCCCTGGGAATGTCACCTCCCAGACCTTCTTCGGTTCTCCCGTCACCGGGAAGATGACGAAGACCACGAGCTGGTTCGTCTGCTGGAAGCTCGGATCCCCGCACTCCGGGAAGAACAGCGTCTGGTACTACACCAAGGGCGACGAGGTCGTGAACAACCCCGGCCAGCAGGCATGGGGCTACATGCCGGCGAGCGCGCTCGGCACCACCAAGGCGCCCTTCCCGGGGCTGCGAAAGTGCTCGTGGGGATAGGGGCCAGCCACATGCGTGCAACCCATGACAGCGGACCCGGTCGCGGGACCCGCCTCGGCCGCCTCGGCCGTACCGTCCGCGCCGTCACCGTGGCGGCCCTCGCTCTCCCCCTGCTGACCAGCGGTCTCAGCACGGGCACCGCCCACGCCGCCACCTGCGTCCTGCAGGAGAACGTCCTCCAGCAGGACAAGCTGGGGAACGTCTTCCGCACCGACCTCAAGTGCGAGAACACCGCCGGAGACGTGTACGGGCGCGCTTCCTACGACAGCCCGCTCACCGGCAAGAAGACGTCCACGCTGAGCACCTTCGTGTGCTGGACGCGCGGTCAGCCGCATTCCGGTGGAAACACCGTCTGGTATTACACGAAGGGCGACACGGCGGTCGCGCCTTTCGACGCTTTCGAGGGCTGGGGGGCCATGGAGGCAAGCAAGCTCCTGACCCCGGCAGGTGTTACGCACCCCTTCCCGGGGCTTCCCCGTTGCCCGTGGTACTGACAGATCCGGAGAAGTTTTTTCCATGCTGAATCGGAATGACATGATGCGAGGGCGTGGCCGGAGAACCGCGCTCGCCCTCGGTCTGCTCGTGACCCTTTCCACCCTCGGGACGGGGCTGGGAATAGCCGCGACCACCTCCGGGGCGAACTCCGATGCGGCGGCCGCCGGCGTCGAGGTCTCGGCGCTGGCCAAGGCGAAGTCCTCCGGAAAGCCGGTGGAGATCGAGGAGCGGCGCACCGAGACGTCCGAGGTGTACGCGAACCCGTCCGGCACGACCACCGTGACGACCCACCTGGCGCCGGTGCGGACGCGTCAGGGCGGCAAGTGGGTCCCGGTCGACACCGGTCTGGTGGCCGACAAGAACGGCGTGCGGCCCAAGGCCGCGGCGGCGGGCATCGTCCTGTCCGCCGGCGGCAAGGGCCCGCTGGTCCGGCTCAACGACGGGACGAGCGTGCTGGAGTACAGCTGGCCGGGCGAGCTGCCCGCGCCCCGGCTGGACGGCGCGGTCGCGACGTACCCCGAGGTGCTGCCCGGCGTCGACCTCCAGGTCGAGGTCGACGCGAAGGGCTTCCAGCAGCTGCTGGTGGTCAAGGACGCCGAGGCCGCGAAGAACCCCGGGCTGAAGAAGCTCACGTACGGCGTCAAGGCGAACGGCCTGAAGCTGACCGCGGACCAGAAGCAGGGCGTGCGGGCGACCGACGCCAAGGGCCGCACGAAGTTCGCCGGCCCGGTTCCCCGGATGTGGGACAGCGGCAAGGGCGCGAAGAAGCGGCAGAAGGACATGGCGACCACCGTCGCGGGCGGAAGCCTCACGGTCGTCCCCGACCAGAAGCTGCTGACCGGAGCCGACACCACCTACCCGGTCTACGTGGACCCCACGTTCACCATGGAGGTGCTCGGCGCCTACCGGGTGCACGAGTTCTCCCCCGACTGGAACAACTGGGACACCCAGTGGGCCACGGTGGGGACCTTCAAGTCGTCCTCCACGAACAAGATCACGCGTACCCGCTCGTTCCTCCAGATCGACGTTCCCTACCTGGCCGGCCGGCAGGTGCTGAACGCGTCGCTGACCCTCAAGGACCAGTCGACCTGGACGGGGGACTGCGCCACCGTTCCCGTGGAGCTGTGGCAGACGGGACGCGCCGGCACGACGACGACGTGGAACAACCAGCCGGCGTGGATCACGAAGAACTCCTCCTACTCCTGCCCCAAGGGCACGATGACCCTGAGCGCGACGGGCGCGGCGCAGGCCGCCGCTCAGAGCGGCTCGAACCTGGTCGACCTGGGACTGCGGACCTCCACCGCCGGTGAGGGCTCCAGGACCGAGATCGACCGTAACTTCCGCCTGATCGACGCGGCGTTCAGCGTGGAGATCGCGTACAACGGCGAGTGCTTCCTGCTCAAGAACGTGTACTACGTCGACCCCGACGGCCGGTCGTTCTCCCAGGAGATGAGCTGCACCAGCCTGGCGTCCGACGTGAAGGTCGAGCCGTACAACAACGCCCAGACCACCGGACAGCTCCTGGCGGGCCCCCACGCCTTCGTGTGCTGGCGCAGCGGTGACATGAACGCCGCGGGGAACCGCATCTGGTACTACGTCAAGGGCGACACGTCGTCGGGCTGGACCAACTGGCAGGGCTGGGGCTTCGTCCCGGCCGACAAGATCACCGGTGCGGGCTCGGAGCCCTTCCCCGGGCTGCCGGCCTGTGACGTCTTCAGCTCCACCCCCGGCATCACCCCGCCGCAGGACTTCAACTCCGACGGCCTCTACGACGTCGTGGCCCTCCAGACGGACGGCAACCTCGCCCTCCACATCGGCCTCGGCAACGGCACCCTCGGGAACAAGCGGATGCTGTGGACCGACGGCCGCGGCAGCGCGTACACCAACGTCTTCACCGGCGACTTCAACGGCGACGGGATCGCCGACGTCGCGGGCTTCACCGGCAACGCGGTGTGGTGGTGGGCCGGAGACGGCGACGGCGGGGTCGGAGCGACGGCCCAGCCGCTGCTGAACAGCGAGTCCAGCGGCGGAGCCCAGGCGTTCTTCGACCCGGGGCTGCACAACCCGTGCCGGGTCGCCTTCGCCGCCGACTACAGCGGCGACGGCAAGACGGACCTCGCGACCGTCTGCGGCCAGGGGTCGCTGCAGGGCGACTACGACAGCGACAGCGTCTGGATCTGGCCCGGAGACGGCAAGGGCGGGGTCGCGGCCTACCTGAAGCCCACGTACGAGTACCTCTACGCGGCCCGCACGGAGACCGAGTTCTCCCCGCTGGACGTGACCGGCGACGGCCGCATGGACTTCGCGAGGCCGCGCGGCACGCTGCTGGAGCTGAACCCGGGCCCCCTCGCCCGCAACGCCTCCTACGGCACGGGCGTCACGCAGACCTGGCCGCCGAACAACTTCGGCACCGTCACCAAGAGCTTCGCCGGAGACTTCAACGGCGACCGCTACGGCGACATGGCCGGCGTCGACAGCCTCGGCCAGCTCTGGCGGTGGCCCGGCAAGGGCGACGGCACCTTCGGCACCCCGGCGAAGATGTCCACCGCCACCGACTGGGGCACCTACAAGGACATCCTGTGATCCACGGATGACCCCGGGGCCGGGGGGCCCCCCCCCCCCCGGCCCCCCCCCCCCCCCCCCCCCCCCCCCCCCCCCCCCCCCGGGGGAGAAAAAAAAAAAGGAGGCCGCCCGCCGAAGGGGGGGGGTTGA
>NZ_JBHVRX010000054.1:0-37179 GCF_042885515.1 Streptomyces sp. NPDC058052
GCATCGTCATGGCCCTCAACCACCCGAGACCCGCGGCTACCCGGCCCCCGGCGGAAGAGCCGGGGGCCGCGGAGCCCGCCGGCTCACTCCGATCGGTAGCAGGCGGACTCGACCGTGACCTCGATGAAGGCCGGGGCGTTGCCGGTGTCGCCCGCCTTCTGCAGGCGCACGTCGACCGAGAAGGCGCGGCCGCCGGACTCCGCGACGATCTGCGGGCTGCGCGCCTTGCTGGCGTCCACCCCGTCCTTCACGATCACCCAGCCGTTCTTGGGCAGCTCGGTCCGCAGCCGATCCACCGCCTTCTCCATCTCGGAGAAGGGGACGCCGTACAGGCTCCACGGGTGGCGGGCGCGGTAGACGTGCTCGTCGGCGTCGTAGCCGCCGCACGGCGCGACCATGGCTCCCGCCTCGGTCGTCTTCCCCTTCAGCGCCAGCATGTCCATCACCTGGCTGGACGTCTTCTCGACGTCCTCCCGCACCGTGGCGCTGTCCCGCACTTCCACCGTCGCCCCGCTTCCGTCCGTGCACGCCACTGCCAGCGCGCAGATCGCCACTACTGCAACGAATGCCGAAAATCGCCTACTCAAGCTCAACCCTGTCGTATCGGCCGGCAATGACGGCCCCCTGATTGCGCAGACTCTGGGACTCCGGCTCCCAGAACCCCGAGTGCCCGTCCGAGTCGCTTCTCATGATGTTCCCGCCGAACCTCTCGTCCGTCGGGATGGTCCAGTTGTCGCCGAGACCCACCAGGCGACCACCCTGCCGCACTCCCTGGTCGTCCCAGGGGCCGCCCATCGCCCAGACGTGGTCGGCGCCGGCCCCGAGGTCCGCGGCGCGGTCGGCCTGCACGCCGGGACTGCCCACGAAGACGAAGTCGTCGACCGCCTTCGCGTCCTGCCAGCTGCCGGACTGGGCCGAGACACCGACGACCGTACTGCCGTAGCTGTGTCCCATGACCGTCGTGTGGGCGCGGGAGCCGTCGGCGTTCTCCTGGGCGGCCCTGTTGCCCTGGAGGAAGTCGTACAGGCGGGGGCCGCCCTCCTCCGCGTACTTCCCCTTCGTCGCCTCGGTGAAGATCCCGTCCGGAGCGTTGTAGTCGAGCCAGGTGATCGTGGAGACGTTCTGCCCGAGGGCGAACTTGTTGCTCTCGGCCCAGAGCCGGTCCCCCCGGCCCAGGTCCCCGTGGTCGTCCCCGTCGCCGATGGACTCGATGCCCGCGAACGTACCCGGGACGTAGACGCCGACGTGGTCGGCCGTGTCCGGGTTCCCGTTGGCGAGGATGACCCTTCCGTCGTCGAGGCCCTTGGTGTCGAAACCGAGGAGGTACGCCTCGGGCAGCCCGCCCTGGCCGGTCCGGTCGAACCGGTCCTGGATGGCGTTCATGCCCTTCAGGGAGTTGTTCAGGAAATCGATCCTGTCCCCGTACTTGCGGTGCCAGTCCATCCACTCGTCGGTGTGGACCTTGGACGGGTACCCGCCCGCGGTGATCCACGTCCACTCGTTGGCCGGCGGCTTCGGGATGGAGTTCAGCTCCATCTGGTACTGGGCGCGCGTCTCCGCGAAGACCACCCGGTTCGCCTCGTCCCGCACCGGTGACGGCAGCCCGTCGAGGGCGCCCACCGTGGCGGGCCGCAGGGAGAGCCACGCCTCCTGCTGCTCCGGGGTGAGCCCCTTCCACCAGGCGGCGTTGGCGTCCGGGCCCTCGTCCTTCCCGGGCGGCTGCGGCAGCGACTCCAGGTAGGTCTTGCCGGCGTCGTTGACGCCGCCCATGTCGGACTGGGTGTCGGCCCAGTCCTTGTCCGTCACCTTCAGATCGTCGTCGGCCTTGAGCGCCCGCAGCTTCGGCGCCCACTTGGCGTCGGCGTCGGTCGCCTCCTTCAGCGCGTCGGAGATGCGGTTGGCGTAGTCGAGGGCCCGGCCGTAGTACGGGTTCGGGTGGATGTTGATCGCCTGGCGCTCGATGGCGTCCGAGGTGTCGGTGCCTCCCGCGCTGCCGGTGACCGTGCCGGCGTCGGCGGGCTTCTCCGCGCCGGGCTTCGAGCCCGCCGGGAAGGAGACCGAACCGTCCGGGTTCACCGTGCAGCCCCCGGCCTGCGCGTCCGCGAGCGCCGCGTCGAGCTTCCGCTTGGCCGCCCCGACGTCGAAGGCGAAGCCGTTCAGGGCCGTGCTCACGAGACCGCACTCGGTCTGCGCGTAGTGGAAGTTGCCGGACAGCAGCTTCAGTTCGGCCAGCGCGGCGTCCGCCGCCGCGCCCTTCACCTCGTGGCGGAGCCCCCCGCTGATCCGGCCGTCGACCGCGTCCTTGGCCGCGCTCGCCATGTCGCCGACGGCCCGGTAGCCGTCGGCGGCGTCCTCGTACTCGTTCTGCTTGAACGACTGCAGCGTCTTCAGGTCCATGGCCGCGGTCACTTCTCCTTGGCCTGGCCGCCGACGGCGTCCGTGTCGCCGTACTTCGCCGCGAGCGCGTCGATCTCCTGCTTGACCGACTCGTCGGTCTTGGCCAGGTCGTGCCCGGCCGCCTTCAGGAGCCCGCCCAGCGCGTCACAGCGCGCGCTCACGTCGCCCACGTACTTCTTCCAGGACTCGTACAGCTCCTTCTGGGCCGCCGCGCTCTGGATCCCGCCGGTCTCCCCGAGACCCGCCTGTCCGGAGTCCAGCTGGGTCAGGGAGGTCGTGATGCCCTCCTTCAGGCCCACGACACCGTCGCCGGCCTTCGCCCACGCCTTCTTGTCCGTCTTCAGGTCGTCCGAGTAGCCGCCGCCCCCGTCCGGCGCGGCGGCCTGGTTCAGCCGCATCGCGGTCGGTTCGCGCCCGGCCGCCTCGCTCTTCAGTTGTTCCCACTCGTCCCACGGCACTGTGAAACCTCCCCGTTTCCCCGTTGGATGCTGTGCGCGCCGGCCGTTCACGCCGGACAACGACGACGGCCGGCACCCTCAGCGGGTGCCGGCCGGATGGTACGTCAGCGGTCCGACGTCACGGTGACCGTCTCGTCGTTCTTGATCTGCTCGACGAGCTGTTTCACCTTCGCCATGTCCCACTTGAGAGAGCCCTGCGGGGCGCTGCCCGCGATCGGCATGTTCATCGACTTCCCGTCGCCGCCGCTGATGCCCTTCATCGCGAAGAACATCTTGCCGAGGTCGTACAGGGACATGTCCTTGTCCACGATCAGCGTGTCCAGTCCGGCGCCGAGCGTCGGGTAGAGCGCGAACGGGTTGAGGATCGTGCCCGGGGTCGCCGCCTGGTTGGCGAGCGCGGACAGGAACTTCTGCTGGTTCTTGGTCCGGGCGAGGTCCGACTCGGCGAAGGCGTAGCGGGTACGGACGAAGGCGAGGGCCTGCTCGCCGTTGAGGGTCTGCTTCCCGGCCTGGAAGTCGGCGCCCGACTTCTTGTCCTTGAAGCCCTTCTCGATGTTCAGCTCGACGCCGCCGAGCGCGTCCACGATGTTCGCGAAGCCGGCGAAGCCGATCTCGGCGTAGTGGTCGATCCGCAGCCCGGTGTTGAACTCCACCGTGCGGACCAGCAGCTCGGGGCCGTCCATCGCGTAGGCCGCGTTCAGCTTGGAGCCGCCGCGCGCCGGGTAGGACTTGCCGGACTCGGAGCCGACGAAGTTCGGGATCGTCACCCAGGAGTCACGGGGCAGCGAGATCATCGTGTTCCCGCTGGAGCAGGCCGCGAGGATCATCATCGAGTCGGTCCGCTTGCCCTCCGCGGAACCGGTGTGCAGCTTCTTCTTCTCCTCGGCCGACATGCCCTCGCGGCTGTCGGAGCCGACGATCAGGTACGTCGTGCAGTCGCCCTCGGCCGGCCGCTCGATGACCTTGGAGAGGTCGACCTCGTTGCGCATCTGCGAACTGGCCCAGGCGTAGGTGCCGATGCCCCACGCGAGGACGCCGACGACCAGCACGATCGACCCGATCTTGATCCGCTTGCGCCAGTCCGGAGCGGGACCGGTGGGGCGGGAGCCGGGACCGCCGGGGCCGGCGGGTCCCCCCGGACCGCCGTGCCCGCCGTCCTGCGGGGAGCCGTAGACCTGTCCGGTGCTGTACCCGGAGTCGTACCCCGTGGCCTGCGCCTGAGTGAAGTTCGGGTTGTACGCCTGTCCCTGGTCGTACCCCTGCTGGTACTGCGGGGACTGCTGTCCCTGCGGTCGTCGCTGTACGTGCCGCATGGGGCGGGCGCCCTCGGGCTGCTCAGGCCACTCATTCATGCGGACCAGTGTGCCGGTCTCCGCTTTCCGGGCGACAGGCCGGGTGGAAAATAGGACCGGTGCTGTTGCGAAGCTGATGCAAAGCGGACAACGCCGATACCCGGCATAAGGTGGAGGACATGACAGATCAGGGCGACATCCCGGGCAAGCCCACTTCGGCCTCCCGCACCACCCTCAGCCACATCATGACCAGCCACGACACCAACCTCCTCGGCACGGTGCACGGCGGCGTGATCATGAAGCTGGTGGACGACGCGGCGGGCGCCGTCGCGGGCCGCCACTCCGGCGGCCCGGCCGTGACCGCCTCCATGGACGAGATGGCCTTCCTGGAGCCGGTCCGCGTCGGCGACCTCCTCCACGTGAAGGCCCAGGTGAACTGGACCGGCCGCTCCTCCATGGAGGTCGGCGTACGCGTCATGGCCGAGCGCTGGAACGACACCACCCCGGCGACCCAGGTCGGCTCCGCCTACCTCGTCTTCGCCGCGGTGGACGGCGACGGCAAGCCGCGCACGGTCCCCCCGGTCGTCCCGGAGACCGAGCAGGACAAGCGCCGCTACCAGGAGGCCCAGATCCGCCGCACCCACCGCCTGGCCCGCCGCCAGGCCATCAAGGAACTGCGCGAGCGCCGCGCCGCCGACGGGTACGAGGACTGACCCCCGCGGCGGGCCGCCGCCCGCCGCACCCGTCCGCGGACCCGCCCCCTACGGGCACACCACCTGGTCCCCGGTCACCGCCTCGAACGGCCCCCGCGCGGGCGCGGCCTCGGCCCGTACCGCCGTGACCCCCTCGTACCGCGACCCCACGGTCACCCGCAGCGTCCCGCCCCGCCCCGGCACGGCCTTCATCTCGGCCCCCGGCAGGGCGGCGGCCAGGGTCTTCGCGGACCGGTCCCAGCGGGGGTCGTACTCCACCAGCGTCCGCGTCCGCGCCGGGCCCGGCCCCGTCATCGGCGTCCGCGTCGTGTCGAAGCCCGTGCCCCGCAGCGCGTCGTCCACCTTCCGCCCCAGCCCGTCGATCCGGGTCCCGTTGTAGACCTGCACCCGGATCGTCCTCGGCGCCACGTCCACGACGGTGGCCTCCGGCCCCTTCGCGGCGGCGGGGGCGGCCGCGTCCGGCCGCGAGGCCAGCGGCCGGTCCTCCCGCACCGCCGCGAACAGCTTCTGCGCCTTGCCCGCGTCCCACTTCACCGTCGACCCGACGCCCTTCACCGGGAAGTCCATGTCCCCGATCGGCACCGACACGAACTCCGAGGACGCCGGGGTGAAGCCGCGCATCGCCTTCGAGAGCGCCAGCAGCTGGTCCGTGCCGAACTCCTCGTCGGCCCGCACCGAGCCGAGCAGCGTCGTCGCCACCTCCCGGAACCGCACCGGGTTGAACAGCACCCCGCCGCTGGTCAGCCGGTCCACCAGCGCCGCCAGGAACTTCTGCTGCCGCTGCATCCGCCCGATGTCGGCGGCCCCGTCGATGTGCCGGGAACGCACGTACTGGAGCGCCTGCCCGCCGTCCAGCTCGTGCGTGCCGGCCGCCAGCCGCAGCCCCGTGTAGGTGTCCTTCAGCGGCTTCGTCGTGCAGATCTGCACCCCGCCGACCGCGTCCACGGTCCGCATGAAGCTGGTGAAGTCGACCTCCAGGTAGTGGTCGATCTTGACCCGGGTCATCGCCTCCACCGTCCGCACGGTCAGCGCGGGCCCGCCCTCGGAGTAGGCGGCGTTCAGCTTCACCGGATGCGCCCGGTGCTTCTCGCCGCTGTTCTGGTCGGTGTGCTCGGGCAGCTCGGTGTACGAGTCCCGGGGCAGCGAGACGACGCTCGCCCGCTCCCGGTCCTCCGAGATGTGCACCAGCAGCACGGTGTCCGTGCAGCGGCAGGGCGCCCCGCCGAGCCGGTACTTCCTCTTCTCCTCGGGCGTGATCCGGTCGCGCCCGTCGGTGCCGACGACCAGCACGTTCATGCCGGTGCCCGCCTGGGGCCGGTTCTTCATGTCCTTGAACGGGTCCACCCGGGTGATCCCGGTGTCCAGTCCTGTGACGACCGCGTGCCCGATCCCGCCGGCCGCCAGCACCACCACGGACAGCGCGGTCGCCATCCGCAGCCCCCAGCGGGGCCGCCGCCGTGGCCGCCGCGCCGGGGCGGGACGGCCGCCGCGCCGGGGAACCGGCGGCCGGCCGGCCGTGCCGCGCGTGCGGGGCGGACGGGGCGTGCGGGGCGGTGTGGGCACGGACGGACACCTCCGCGGGTGGGACAGGGGGACCGTGAGCACCGTAGGCCCATACGATGAGCCGGTAGGGCCATCGCCCCCGGTGGCGCGCGCCGGTGTCCCCCATTCGCGGTAACGTGGCCCGTTGATGAACGCCACGCCCCCCGTATCCGTGATCATGCCGGTCCTCAATGAGGAGCGGCATCTGCGCAACTCGGTCCGCCACATCCTGGAGCAGGAGTACGACGGCGAGATGGAGGTGGTGATCGCGCTGGGTCCGTCCACGGACCGCACCGACGAGATCGCCGCCGAACTGGTCCGGGAAGACCCCCGGGTCCACACCGTGCCCAATCCCACCGGCCGCACCCCCGCCGCGCTCAACGCGGCGATCCAGGCGTCCCGCCACCCGATCGTGGTGCGCGTCGACGGCCACGGGATGCTGTCGCCCGACTACATCGCCACCGCCGTCCGCCTCCTGCAGGAGACCGGCGCGCAGAACGTCGGCGGCATCATGCACGCCGAGGGCGAGAACGCCTGGGAGGACGCGGTCGCCGCCGCGATGACCTCGAAGATCGGCGTCGGCAACGCGGCCTTCCACACCGGTGGAGCGGCCGGCCCCGCCGAGACCGTCTACCTCGGCGTCTTCCGCCGCGAGGCCCTGGAACAGCAGGGCGGCTACAACGTGGAGTTCATCCGCGCCCAGGACTGGGAGCTGAACTTCCGCATCCGCGAGGCCGGCGGCCTCATCTGGTTCTCGCCGGAGCTGCGCGTCCAGTACCGCCCGCGCCCCTCGGTCAGGGCCCTGGCCAAGCAGTACAAGGACTACGGCCGCTGGCGCCACGTGGTGGCCCGCTACCACGCCGGCTCCATCAACCTCCGCTACCTCGCCCCGCCGGTCGCCGTCTGCGCCATCGCCGCGGGCCTCGTCGTCGGAGCCGCCGTCACCCCGATCGGCTTCGTGATCCCGGCCGGCTACCTCGCCGCGATCACCGCCGGCTCGATCCCCGCGGGCAAGGGCCTCTCCCCGAAGGCCCGCGTCCAGATCCCGCTGGCCCTGGCCACCATGCACATGTCCTGGGGCTTCGGCTTCCTCACCAGCCCCAGGGCCCTCGCGAAGAAGGTCATCGCCAGCCGCCGTCCGGCGGTGAAGCGGGGCGAGACCGAGACGGTCTGACCCCACCCCGTCCCCACGCCGACGGCCGGGCCCCTCACCACGAGGAGCCCGGCCGTCGCCGTCGTGCCGTCGCGCCGGCTCAGCTCACGCCGTCCCAGCGGTAGACCGAGTACACCTCCATGCACTTCGCCTTGTCGCTCGCGCCCTCCGGCAGGTCGCCGGCCGTCCGCTTCGGCGCCTCGTAGGCGGTGCCCTCGCGCCAGTCGGCGCCGACGACGAGGGTGATGTTCTCGACGGTGGCGTCCGCGCGGACGGTGGAGGCGGGCAGGCCGAGGGCCTTCGCCACGGACTCGCCGTCCGCGCGGCCCTGGTCGCCGGCCGCCTTCGGGTAGGCGACGACCGTGCCCTTGCTGGGCTTGGGCTCCTTGGAGGTCCCGGCCTGGGTGAAGCCCTTGCCGGACAGCGCGGCGGCGATGTCCTTGGCCCGGCCCTCGACGGGCGGCTCGTCGTTCCCGGCGGTGCCGTTGACGACGGTGACGGCGAGGGAGGCGGGAGCGGCGGCCGTCGGCTTCGGCTTCGCGTCCGTCGGCTGGGGCTTCGGCTTCGCGGGCGACTTGTCGCCGTTCTTGTCCAGGGCGACGTCGTCCCGGAGCATGCCCCAGATCTTCTCGGCGTCGGTCGCCCTCGGCTGGAGCCACGCCTCCGGGTTCGGCGGATAGGGGTCCGTCGGGATGGTGACCGTCGACAGCCGGTCCACCTTCACGTTCTTGAGCTGCATGCCGAGGTCGAACAGCTTGGCCACGGTGTCGAGCCCGTCGGAGACCTGGAGCGCCTTGGTGCCGGTCTCGGCCAGGCCCATCAGGCGGCCGGTGTCGGTCCAGGCGTTCTGCTGCTGGAGCTTCTTCAGCATGCCGTTGAGGTACATGTGCTGGGCCTTGGCGCGGTTCTGGTCGCTGCCGAAGGCGTGCCGGGTGCGCAGCCACTGGAGGGCCTGCTCGCCCTTGACCTCCGTGGTGCCCTCTTTCAGCTTGAGGCCGGAGCCGCCCTTGACCCGGGCGGTCGACCTGTCGTGCACGCCGGTGGTGACGCAGACGGGGACGCCGCCGACCTCGTCGGCCATCGCCACCACGCCCGCGAAGTCGACCATCATCCAGTGGTCGATGTAGACGCCGGTGAGGGTCTCCCAGGTGGTGAGCGTGCAGCCCGGACCGCCGCGCGCGAGCGTGGAGTTGATGGGCTGGTTCGTGGTGGCCGCGAAGGTCTCCTTGCCGTCCTCGCTCCTGCACTCGGGGATGGGGACGACGGTGTCGCGCGGGATCGATATCAGGGAGGCGTTCTGCCGGTCGGCGGAGACGTGCAGCAGCATCTGCACGTCGGCCCGGGGCTTGTCGTCCCGGAGGTCCTTGCCGCCGCCCAGCGCGACGTTCGCGTCGGACGTCCGGCTGTCCGACCCGATGAGCAGGATGTTCAGCGGGGTGTCCCCGAGCGCGTTGGGCGCCGCCTTCTTCACCCCGCTGTCGCCGCCCGCGCGGCCACCGCTGCGGATGTTGCTGTTCAGGTGCTCGTAGTACGCGTATCCGGCGCCGGCGGTCCCGAGGACCAGGATCGCCACGCCGATCGCCGACCAGCGCAGCACCTTCCGCTTGCCGGCCTTCTTGGCCTGCTTGCGCGCGGCGGCGCGACCGCCGGCGCTGTTCGCGGCCGTGCCGGCGTCATCGGCGGTGTTCCCGGCCGGCCCGCGCCGGCGCGCGGCGCGGCCGCCCGTGGCGGCGGCCGGGTCCGGCCCCCCGGCCGCGTCCTCCGTCCCGCCCGCCCCGGTCGCCTCGCCGGCGCCGTGCAGCTCGTCGTCCCAGCCATGATCTCGGGCGTGCGGAACGCTCGGCTGCTGCGTCCCCTCCCGTCGCACGCTGTTCTGTCCCACCCCAGGTCCCCTCATCGTCAAGGGCGCGCCGGAACCCGCTGTTCTCGGGTCACTGGGCGCACACCTTCTTGTCCGCTTCTACCTGACCGACGTCCGGCGCCTTCGTCGGAGCGGTCATGGGCACCCCCGCGCCCTTGAAATCGGCGCCGAGGACGAGCGTCATGGGCTCGCGCTCCCCGGCGTCCGTGGTGCCCTGCTTGAGGGCGGTGGCCGGCAGACCCATCATCGCGGCGAGCGCGCGGGCCTGGTCGGCCTGGTTCGGTGCGTAGCTGAGCGTGGTCTTCGCCGCCTTCTCGGGGGCGTTGCTCTTGTTGGTCGAGCGAAGCACGCCCTCGTCGTTCTGGAGCCAGTTGATGGTCGCCTGGGCCGCGCCCTGGATGCCGCTGCCGTTGTAGACGTCGACGCGGACCTCGGCGGCCGGGGCCTTCGGGCCCTGGAGGAGCTTCGCCTGTGCCTGGGCCTTCGCCTTCTTGGCGTCGGCCTCCTTCTTCTTGACCGCGGTGAAGGAGACGTCCTGCTCGATCATGCTGAAGACCTGGGGGGCCTTCACGGGGTCGAGGACGACGGTGGCGCGCTTGTTCGGCGGCTCGTCGGGGTTGTCGACCACCGGCACGGTCAGGAAGGTGATGTTCTTCAGGTCGACCTTGGCGAGTTCCTTCGCCAGGGACGTGAGCTTCATCGCGTCGCCGATGCCCTTGTCGACGGTGAGCGACTCGGTCGCCGCGTTGGCCACCTCGAGGAGCCGCGTCGGGCTGTCGAGGGTGTCCTCCTTGAGCTGGCGCATCATCGAGGCGAGGAACTGCTGCTGCTGCTTGATGCGGTCGAGGTCGCTCTCGTTGCCGAGACCGTGCCGGTTCCGCAGGAAGGCCAGCGCCTGCTCGCCCTGGACGCGGTGCTCGCCCTCGGGGAGGTTGAGCTTCGAGTAGTTCTTGTCGTGGATCGGCTTGGCGAGGCAGACCTTCACGCCGCCGACGGCCGTGGACAGCTTCTTGACGGCGTTGAAGTCGACCATCATGAAGTGGTTGATCGGCAGGCCGGACATCTGGGTGATGGTCCGCATGGTGCAGCCGGGGTCGCGGCCCTCGACGCCGAAGGACTCGTTGAACTTGGTCTTGCCGACCGAGCCGGGGATCACCTTGGTGGTCTCGCCGACCTTGGTCGGGCACTCCGGGATCTCGATCTTGAGGTCGCGGGGGATGCTCATCGCCGTGGCGTTGGTGCGGTCCTCGGCGATGTGGATGAGGAACGTCGTGTCCGCGTGGCCGGTGACGTTGTCCTTGTTGCCGTAGGTCTCGTTGCCCTCGCCGGTGCGGACGTCGTTGCCGATGACGAGGATGTTGAGCGGCCCCTTCATCGACGTCGTCTTCACGGCGGCGTCGCCGACGTCCACGACCCCGATGTTGCCGTTGAGCTTGCTGTAGAGCGCGTACACGCCGACCGCGCCGCCCACGAGGACGAAGGCCATGGTGCCGCCGGTCCACAGCAGGATCTTCTTCTTGCGGCCGGCGCCCTTCTTGGGCTTGCGGCGGCTCTGCGGCGGTACGCGTCCGCCGCCGGCCGTGCCGGGCTCGGTCTCCGGGGCGTCCTGGCCGGCCGAGCGGCGGCGCCGCTGGCCGGGAACGGGAGCTTCGGCCGGGGCGGTTGGCCGGGCGGCGGAGCGGGTACCGGAACCTGTGGCACCGGTCCTGCCGGCACCGGGGTGGGAACCATCGATCGGCGACTGCCCAGCGGAGTGGTCCAGTCGCAGTTCGTAGTTGCCGGTCTGCGGGTTGAGCACCCACTGGTCGGCGGGGTCGATCTCGTCCGCCCGTCCACGGCTGTGCGCGTCCACGGTTCCTGTCCTCCGTCGGTGCCACGCGGGGCGCCTCCCCCTGTCGGCGCCACTCGGTCGTTCGATCCTTGGCTGAGTGCGACCACGCGGTCGGGGTGCACCGGATCGCGTCACACTATCCGCCCAGTTCAGCGCGGGGCGACGTCAGTGACAAATTCCACGCCCCTTACAACTGGGCAATTTGCCCAAACCACATCGGCCCCTCTCCCACCCTTGGGTCCCCCTTTACCCAACGGCCCCTCCGCCCTCTAGGAGCACACCCCCTCCGCCGCGTTGCGCCCGGTGAAGGTGGGCGTCGCGGTCGGCGCGGGCGACCCCGCGTCGTCCGGCTTCCCGTCGGAGGATGCGCCGGCACCCTCTTCCGGTTCCGGTTTCTTCACGAGAACCGGTTTGTCCTCCCGGAGTTGGCGGAAGAGTTCACTCGCGGCAGGTTGCACCAGTTCGTCCCTGTTCGCGTTGTACGTGTACGGGCGGCGCGGCACCGTCAGGAACTGCACCTTCTCCGTCGGGATCGCCCGCATCGTCCGCGCCAGGTCGTACAGGTCCCGCAGCGAGTCCAGCCCCGGGTCCGTCGTGAGGGACTTCGTGGCCGCGTCCAGCACCGGGTACAGCTTCGTCGGGTTCAGCAGCACCCCGTCGCTCTGCACCTTGTTCACCAGCGCGCCCAGGAACATCTGCTGCCGGTCCATCCGCTCGGTGTCGCTGCCGTTCCCCAGCGACTTGCGGGCCCGGACGAAGCCCAGCGCCTGCTCCCCGTCGAGCGTCTGGCGGCCCGCCGGCAGCCTCAGCTTGGCGTCGCTGTCGTTCACCGGCTCCTTCAGGCAGACCTCGACGCCGTCCACCGCGTCCACCATCTTCTTGAAGCCCCGGAAGTCGATGACCATGTGGTGGTCGACCCGGATCCCGGTCAGCTTCTCGACGGTACGGATCGTGCACGCCGTCCCGCCCCACTCGAAGGCCCAGTTGAACTGCGCCAGCCGCTCCCGCGTCCGGCCGCCCTCGGTCCTGGCGCAGCTCGGGATCGTCACCATCAGGTCGCGGGGGATCGACACGGCCGTCGCGCTCGACTCGTCGGCCGCCAGGTGCAGCAGGATCACGGTGTCCGAGCGCTGGGTGCCCTTGTCCCGGCCGTACTTGCGGTTCCCCTCGCCGGAGCGGGTGTCCGAGCCGATGAGGAGGATGTTCTGCGCGGCCGTCACGACGGCCGTGGGGCGCTCCTTCTCGTACCGCCGCAGCTCGTCGGCGGCGGTGGTGTCCGTGGTGATGTTGTCGTCGAGCTTCCGGTAGAACCACCAGCCGGTCCCGGCCGCGCCGAGCAGCACGACCGAGACGCCGAGGGCGGTCCACCGCAGCCAGTGCCGGCGCGGCCCGGAGGCGTCCCCGGCGTCGTCGTTCCCGGAGGCGTCCTCCCCGGCGCCCTCCCCGGGAGACTCGCCGCCGGCAGGCGCGTCCCCGGCAGGCGCGTCCGCGGCAGGCGCGTCCGCGCCGTCCGGCGTCCGCTCCGTCCCGTCGTCCGGGGTCGGTTCCGGCGCCGGTTCGGGGTCCGGTTCGGCGGGCGTGCCAGCGCGGTCCGTCACGTCGTCGTCCGTCCTTCGAGGCGTCTCGGGCGCGTCGGGCGCCCGGCGTTCGCACAAGGGAGACGGCCGGACCCGACACGGGGTTGTACGGAGGAGACGACTCCCCCCGGGCCGATCATGTACCGGACTCGCCGCACGGTCGCGGGTACGCGGCGGGTCGATCGGCCGAACGGGTGCACCGGACACACCCGGGGGACCCGCTGCGGCCCCCCGGCGCGCCCGTCCGTCAGAGCGCGGTGGCCGTGACCCGCTCGCTCTCGATGCGCTTCTCCAGCGCCTCCGGGGCCAGTTCGGCCGTGTTCCGGCACAGCACCACGGAGCCGCCCGCGGCCAGCGGCGCGTACAGCCCGGCCGACAGCCCCTCCCAGCCGTCGTACGGCAGCCCGGACAGCAGTCGCGAGCCGGGGCCGAGCCCGAGCTGCACGGCGTCCAGCCGCGCCTGTTCGACGAGCTGCGCGCCACTGCGTTCCGTACCGTCGACGACGAGGGCCGGAGCGTCCGCGTCGACCGGGACGAACGGGGCGAAGCGGTCACCCTGGCCCGGTACCTCGACCGCGTAGTCCGCGTATCCCGCCGGCGCGGCCGGGAAGCGGCGCCCCAGCGGCGCCAGGGAGAGCGCGATCCGCTCCCCGGAACAGGCGCGGCCCGCCTCCAGCGTCTCCGGACCCGCCACCACGAGGTCGGCGCCGGCCGGATCGCCGCCCACCTCGGCCGTCACTCCGACGGAAGAACAGGCGAGCAGCCAGACGGCGGTCTGCCAGTGCGCGGGCAGCAGCAGCGCGAGCCGGTCGCCGGGTCCGGCGGACAGTTCGCCCTGGAGCAGATTGGCCGTCTTCGCCACCCAATTGGCGAAGGTGGCGACGGACAATTCCACCCGTTCACCGGTGGCGTCGTCGTAGTAGGTGACCAGAGGGCGGGCGGGGTCCGCGGCGAGCGCGGATCGCAGCAGGTCGGCGGGGGTGCGGTCGCTGGCGTTCACGCCGCACAGGGTACGCGGGCCCACGCGCCGCCCTGGGCCGTTCCGGTGACGGGGTCCTCCGGTCGGCCTGACGGGCCGTCCGGCTCCCGGCGCGCGCCGCTCCCACCCCGCCGCCCACGATCGGGCCATGCGTGCCTCACTCGCCTCCTCGATCGCCGTCGCCTGTGCGACCGCGCTCGCCCTGCCGGTCACCCTCGCCGCCCCCGCGACGGCCACCGCGCGTGCGGCGGCGGCCGCCCTGCCACCGGCCCAGGACGAGCTGCCGGGCTCCACCCAGTCCCTGCCGCTCCGTCCGCTGGGCACCTCCGTCCGTTCCTTCGGATCCGATCCCGGCGCCGCGCCGGAGCAGGGCCTGGCCCGAAGAGACGTCAGACCCTTCTCGCTCGTCGGCGTGGTCTGGGACGACCCGACGGCCGTCCTGCACGGCACCGTCCAGGTCCGCACCCGGGCCGCCGCCGACGGCGTCTGGTCGGACTGGCAGGACGTGGAGACCCACAACGACGAGCACGGGGCCGACCCCGGCACGGCCGAGGGCGCCGCCGGCACCCTCCGCGGCTCCACCGCCCCGCTCTGGGTGGGCGACTCGGACGGCGTCGAGATCCGCGTACGCGCGGAGAGGACGGAGGCGGACGGGGCGACCGCGCCGCTGCCGGCCGGACTCCACCTCGAACTCGTCGACCCGGGCGAGGAACCGGCGGCCCCGGCCCCCGGCTCCCGGGTGATGGCCCCGCCGGCCGCCCTGACCGCCGCGGAGGCCGCCGCGACCGGCGTGAACAGCGCGCTGGCCCCGTACGGCGCCACCGCGATCCCGGACACCCTCCCGGAGACGGGCCTCGACGAGGTCCACGGGGCGCCCATCCAGAAGGAGATCGTCCGGAAGGAGATCACCCAGGAAGCGGTGGTCCAGCAGGAACTCGCCCGCGAGGCCGCCGCCCAGGCGGCACCGAAGCAGCCCTACATCGGCCCCCGCCCCAAGATCATCACCCGCAAGGGCTGGGGCGCCGACGAGACGATCCGCGAGAAGGGCTTCGTCTACACCAAGACGATCAAGGCGGCCTTCGTCCACCACAGCGCCACCGGCAACAACTACACGTGCGGCCAGGCACCCTCCGTCCTGCGCAGTATCTACCGGTACCACGTGAAGAGCAGCGGATGGCGTGACTTCGGCTACAACTTCGCCGTCGACAAGTGCGGAAACATCTACGAAGGCCGGGCCGGGGGAGTGGCCAAACCGGTCCTCGGCGCGCACACCCTCGGCTTCAACACCAACAGCATGGGCGTCGCCGTCCTCGGCACCTTCACCAGCAGCACCCCGCCGGCCGCCGTCGTGACCGCCGTCGCCCGCCTGACGGCCTGGAAACTCGGGCTCCACGCCATCAACCCCAAGGGCACCGTGACCCTCGTCTCCGGCGGCGGCAACCTCTACGCGAAGGGCAAGCAGGTCCGCTTCAACGCCATCGCCGGACACCGTGACGGATTCGCCACGGAGTGTCCCGGAGGCCGTCTGTACGGCAAGCTCGGAACCGCGCGCACCTCCTCGGCGAAGTACCAGGGACGGAGCTGATGGGGGCAGGGAGGCAACCATCTGCATAAACTGACCGGTCATATCGCACGGACGACCGAGACGGGCGCGCTGACCGGCCCCGAACAGGAAGCAGAGACGACAGGTGACAGAAGCGATCCTCCTGGTCGGTGGCAAGGGCACACGGCTGCGACCGCTCACGGTCAACACGCCCAAGCCCATGGTCCCGGCGGCGGGCGTCCCCTTCCTGACGCACCAGCTGGCCCGGGCCAAGGCCGCCGGCGTCGAGCACATCGTGCTCGCCACCTCCTACCTCGCCGAGGTCTTCGAACCGCACTTCGGCGACGGCTCCGACCTCGGCCTGAGCCTGGAGTACGTGACGGAGGAGGAACCGCTGGGCACCGGAGGCGCGATACGCAACGTCGCCTCGCGCCTCCACTCGGGCCCCGACGACCCGGTCCTGATCTTCAACGGGGACATCCTCACCGGCCTCGACATCCGCGCCCTGGTGGCCACCCACGCCGACTCCGGCGCGGACGTCTCGCTCCACCTCACCCGCGTCGAGGACCCCCGCGCCTTCGGCCTGGTCCCGACGGACGGGACGGGCCGGGTGACGGCCTTCCTGGAGAAGCCGCAGACCCCGGAGGAGATCGTCACCGACCAGATCAACGCCGGCGCGTACGTCTTCCGCCGCTCGGTCATCGACTCGATCCCCACCGGCCGCCCGGTCTCCGTCGAGCGCGAGACCTTCCCGGAGCTGCTGGCCTCCGGCGCCCACCTCCAGGGCATGGTCGACTCCACCTACTGGCTGGACCTCGGCACCCCGCAGGCGTTCGTCCGCGGCTCCGCCGACCTGGTCCTCGGCCGCGCCCCCTCGCCGGCCGTCCCCGGCCGCTGCGGCGACCGCCTCGTCCTCCCCTCCGCCCGGGTCGCCCCCGACGCGAAGCTCACCGGCGGCACGGTGGTCGGCGCGAACGCCACGGTGGGCGAGGGCGCGCGCGTCACCGGCTCGACCCTCCTCGCCGGCGCGGTCGTCGAGCCCGGCGCGGTGATCACCGACTCCCTCATAGGCGCGGGCGCCCGCATCGGCGCCCGCTCCGTCCTGACGGGCGCGGTCATCGGCGACGGCGCCCACGTGGGCCCCGACAACGAGCTCCGCGACGGCATCCGCATCTGGTGCGACGCCACCCTCCCCGCGGGCACGGTCCGCTTCAGCTCGGACCAGTAGCCGGACACCGCCGTTCCGTCGTGGACACGACGGAACGGCACCCCGGCGGGTGCCTCCGCCGGCCGCGGCCGCGCCCCCCGCGCCCGTGCCCCACCCCGGCTACGCTCATACGCATGGCCGGCCGCTTCGTACCACGACCCACCCGCACCACCACGCGCGGCGGCGACACGGACGTCCCGCGGGACGACGGCCTCGGGCCGCTGGACCTCGGCCTCACCCTCGGCCCCCTCCGCAGGGGCCCGTACGACCCGACCTTCCGCGTCACCGACGACGGCTCGGTCTGGCGCGCCAGCCGCACCCCGGAGGGGCCGGGCACGGTCCGCGTCCGGGCGCACGCGGACGGGGTCACGGCCGACACGTACGGCCCCGGCGCGGGCTGGCTCGACGCCCGGCTCCCGGCCCTCCTCGGCGCCGAGGACGATCCCGCCGCCTTCGTCCCCCGCCACAAGCTCCTCCTGGCGACCCACCGGCGCCGCCCCGGCCTCCGCCTCACCCGTACGTGTCTGGTCCTGGAGTCCCTGATCCCGTCCGTCCTGGAGCAGAAGGTCACCACGACGGAGGCGTACGGCTCCTGGCGCGACCTGGTCCGCCGGTTCGGCGAACCGGCCCCGGGCCCGGCCCCCGAGGGCCTCCACGTGATGCCGGACGCCCGCGCCTGGGCCCGCATCCCGTCCTGGGAGTGGCACCGGGCGAACGTCGACGACAAGCGCGCGGCCACGATCGTCCGCGCCGCACGGGTGGCTCCCCGCCTGGAGGAGGCGGCGCTCATGGAGCCCCCGGAGGCCCGGCGCCGCCTGGAGCTGATCCCCGGCATCGGCCCCTGGACCTCCGCGGAGACGATCCAGCGCAGCAACGGCGCCCCGGACGAGGTCACCACGGGCGACCTGCACCTGCCCGGCATCGTCGGCTGGGCCCTGGCGGGCGACCGCACGGCCGACGACGCGGCCATGCTGGAGCTCCTGGCCCCCTACGCGGGCCAGCGCCACCGCGCCGCCCGCCTGATCCTCCTCAGCGGCCGCACCCCGCCCCGCCGGGCCCCGCGCCTCTCCCCGGGCGACATCAGGGCCCTGTAGCGGGCAGGGGACCGCGGGGAGGGCCGGCGGCGCCGTTCAGCGCACCTCGATGAACTCCGAGGCGAGCCGGGCCGGCCGTTCCCTCGGGGCGGTCGCCGGGCGGCCGATGGCCACCGCGCCCATCGGGTCCCAGTGCTCCGGGAGCCCGAGCGCGTCCCGGACGACGTCCCGGCAGAACATCGTCGAGGACACCCAGGCGGAGCCGAGCCGTTCGCCGGCCAGCGCGACGAGGAAGTTCTGCACGCCGGCGCCGGTCGCGACGACGAACATCTCGCGTTCGGCGGCGTCGCGGCGCGGGTCGCCGTAGTGGTGGGAGCCGTCCATGACGAGGCAGGGCACGGCGAGGTAGGGGGCGTTCCGCAGGACGTCCCCGCGCCGGACCCGCCTGGCGATGGACTCCTCGGACTTCCCGTCCCGCCGCAGGTCCGCGATCCACGCGTCCCGCATGGCGTCGAGCAGCCGCAGCCGCGACTCCGGCGACTCCAGGAGGACGAACCGCCACGGGGTGGTGTGGTGCGGGGCGGGCGCCGTCACGGCCGCGGCGACCGCGCGCCGGACGGCCCCGGGGTCGACGGGGTCGTCGGTGAACTCCCGTACCGTCCGGCGCAGCGTCACCGCCTCCCGTACGGCCTCCGAGGTGCCCAGCCGGAACATGTCGTCGGCGGCGGACCGCACCAGCGCCCGCGCGCCCGGCTCCTCGTCCCCGCCGACCACGTGCGGCAGACCGCGCACGACGGCGACGGGCACGCCGGTGGCCTTGCCCTTCACCAGGTCGCCGGCGGCGGCGAGTTCGTCGGCGGTGGCGACGACGGTGACGTTCAGCTCGTTGCCGTGCGAGTCGGTGACGCCCCGCAGGTCGTCCAGGACCCGCACCCCGGCCGCGCCGATCGCCACGTCGGTGAGCCCGGCGCGCCAGGGCCGCCCGAAGGTGTCGGTGACGACGACGCCGACGTCCACGCCGAGCGCCTCGCGCAGTCCGGCCCGGATGCGCCGCGCGGACGCGTCGGGGTCCTCGGGCAGCAGCAGCACGGTTCCGGCGGCGGTGTTGGAGGCGTCGACGCCGGCCGCGGCCATGACGAGCCCCTGCCGGTTCTCGACGATGCGGAGGGTGCCGCGCCGCGCCACCACCCGTACGGTCTCGGCGTCGATGGCCTCCTCGCGGTCGTCGGCGGCGACGATCCGTCCCTCCGCCTTGCTCACGATCTTGGAGGTGACCAGCAGGACGTCGCCGTCCTCCAGGCCGGGGGAGACGGACGCGATCAGCTTGGCGAGGTCGTCGCCGGGCGCCACCTCGGGCAGCCCGGCCAGTCCCCACACCCGGTACGCGGGCGCCGGGGCCGCCGTCACCGGCGGACCTCCTCGGCCAGCGCGAGCGCCGCCCGCGCCATCGCGGCGGTCGCGTCCAGGTCGGTCATCATCAGCGGCACGGCCCGGCAGGCGATGCCGGCGGCCTCGACGCCGGCGACGGAGTCCGCGTCCACGGTGTCGACCAGCCAGCCGTCGACCAGGCCGGAGCCGTAGTGGCGGGCCACGGCCTCCGCCGTCGACTCGACGCCGACCGCCGCGAGGACCTTGTCGGCCATGCCGCGCACGGGCGCGTCCCCGACGATGGGGGAGAGGCCGACGACCGGCGCGGGGGCGGCGGCGACCGCCTCGCGGATGCCGGGCACGGCGAGGATGGTGCCGACGCTGACGACGGGGTTGGACGGCGGGAAGAGGATGACGTCCGCCTCGGCGATCGCCTCCAGGACGCCCGGGGCGGGCTTGGCGGCCTCCGCGCCGACGGGCACGACGGCCTTGGCGTCGACGGAGGCGCGCAGCTTCACCCAGTACTCCTGGAAGTGCACGGCCCGCTGCTCGCCGTCGACCTCGATCGCCACGTGCGTCTCGACGCGGTCGTCGGACATCGGCAGCAGTCGCACGCCCGGCCGCCAGCGGGCGCAGAGCGCCTCGGTGACGGCGCTCAGCGGGTAGCCGGCGCCGAGCATCTGGGTGCGGACGATGTGGGTGGCGAAGTCCTTGTCGCCGAGGCCGAACCACTCGGGTCCGACCCCGTACGCGGCCAGTTCCTCCTTGACGGCGAAGGTCTCGCCCTCGCGGCCCCAGCCCTGTTCCTCGTGGATGCCACCGCCGAGGGTGTACATCACCGTGTCCAGGTCGGGGCAGACCTTCAGCCCGAAGAGATGGATGTCGTCACCGGTGTTGCCGACGACCGTGATCTCCGCGTCCGGGACGGCCTGCTTGAGACCGCGAAGGAAACGGGCACCACCGATGCCACCGGCCAGAACCACAATGCGCATGCGGACAGTCTGTCAGCCGCGGCCCGATCGTCCGAGGGGTGGTCGCCGGGCCGGGGCACCACCCCGCGCCCGCCGGGGGAGGGCGGGCCGTCAGGCGGTGACGGTCTCCTGGCCGGCCGGGGCGCACCGGCCCTGGTACGACTCGTGCATCGGCATCTCGGTGAGGCCCGGGAAGTAGACGTGGAGGCTGACGACGGGCTCCAGGGAGTCGTTGGCGACCTCGTGGACGTACCCCGGGGCGAAGATCCGCTGGGTGCCGGGGCGCAGGGTCCGCACGCCCCGGTCCGTACGCTCCGTCAACTCGCCCTGGAGGACGGTGAGGACGCCGGAGGACCGGCCGTGGTCGTGGAGGCCGCTGCCCTGGCCGGGCACCCAGGAGAGCAGCCACACCTCGTAGCCGGGCCCGGTGCGCAGGCGGTGGTACCAGCGGGTGGTGGCGTCGTACTCGACGTGCGGGGCCCACCGGTCGCGGTCGGCGGCGATCTCGCGGGCGAGGCCGGCGAACTCGGCCACGGTGACGGGGTGCTCACGCTCGGGCTGGAGCAGGTGCGGGACCTCCATGAGGTCGCCGGCGATCTGAAGGTCGCTGTCCATGTTCATGGGTGGGGTGTTCCTCAGCAGAAACGAAGAGCGGTGGGGGGTCACGGCACGGAGGTACAGGTGACTCGGGTGACGCAGGGTGACGCTGGGGGAAGGGGCTGGAGCTCGGAGGCATCAACAGCTGGAACAGCAACAGCAACAGCGCGCCTGGACAGCGCGGCGGAACCCACGGGCGTGGGTCGCGGCGGGCGCTGCGGTCGCTGGCATGGCACCAAAGTGGCCGGAGGGGTACCCGACTGTCAACTCAATGCCCGATTTGGGGGTAATGTTTCACCTCATCCGGTTACCGTGCCCGGAGAAAGGTTTGTTCAGCCCCGGACCAGGCAACATGGCGCAGCAGTCGTGCCCGTAAACATGGCCGCCGGCCGGACCGTCCGTGATCGGACTGTGATCCGGATCGCTTCCATGGCTGGATCGCAACAAGATCCAAGTCTCGTACGTCCTTCTGGACGGAGGCACGACACCACGGGATCCACCGGTGGCATGTGTCACGTTTTTGGTGATTTGAACACTTTCCGCATAGGCTTGGTTCCGCAGAGTGAATACGGGGCCCAATAGCAGATCTCGGCTTGACTCGCACAGAGCACGAACTTGTAATTTCACTCGTGTCGTTCGGCCGTTTCGATCACGGCGACATCACGGGACGCACAGACAGACGAGGGGCGCAGATGACCGAGTTGTTCCAGGAACTGCTGGTCGAGGACGCGGACGAGGAACTCGGCTGGCAGGAGCGCGCGCTGTGCGCCCAGACCGACCCCGAGTCCTTCTTCCCCGAGAAGGGCGGCTCGACCCGAGAGGCCAAGAAGGTCTGCCTCGCCTGCGAAGTCCGCTCCGAATGCCTGGAGTACGCGCTCCAGAACGACGAGCGCTTCGGCATCTGGGGCGGCCTCTCCGAGCGCGAGCGGCGCCGCCTCAAGAAGGCCGCCGTCTGAACCGGCCCACGGCCGGAAACCGCCCCTCGCGGAGATCCCCGCGGAAGCTCCCGCGGAGAACCCCGCGGCGAACCGCGCGCGAAACCCGGCGAAGACCCCCGCGAAGACCCCCACGGTCCGTCCCCGGCACCCCGGAGACGGACCGTTCCCTTGCCCGCCCCGGGTCCTCCGGCGGAAGAGCGCACGGGCCCGACGCCCCAGGAGGCGGCGCCCCGCCTCCCGCACACCCGCCCCCGGCGCCCGCCCGCCCCGGCCCGCACCGCCTTCCGGCGCCCGTGCCGCCCCGGCCCCCGTGCCGCCCCGGCCCCCGTGCCGCCCCGGCCCCCGCGCCGCCCCGGCCCCCGCACCGCCTTCCGGCGCCCGCGCCGCCCCGGCCCCGCACCGCCCGAAGAGCCCCCGCCGGCCCGGCCCGCACGGCCTCGGGCACCCGCGCCGCCCGGCCCCGCGCCGCCTCCGCCGCCCGGGCCGGCGGGGCCCCGCGCCGCCCCAAGTGCCCGCGCCGAACCGGCCCTCGTCCTCCCCGCACCGGTCCGGCCCCGCATCCGCAGCCGTTAGTGTGGGCCTCCGTCCGAGACGCTCCCCACGCCCCCCGCGGGCGACCCCGGCCGGAGGGCCCGTAGCTCGATGTCCTCAACTCCTGAGTTTCCCAGGCACGTCGTCACCGCCGTGCTCGTCACGCACGACGGAGCCCGCTGGCTGCCCGACGCGCTCTCCGGGCTGCTCGCCCAGGAGCGCCCGGTGCAGAGCGTGATCGCCGCCGACACCGGCAGCGCCGACGACTCCGCACAGCTCGTCGGCGACGCCATCGGCACCGACCGCGTCCTGCACCTCGCGCGCCGCACCGGCTTCGGCACCGCCGTCGACGAGGCCGTCCGCACCGCGCCCGTGCTCGGACCCGAGGACCTGCCCTACCTCAAGCGCCCCAGCGGCTGGGACCCCGTCAGCCGCACCTGGAACGACGAGGCGTACGACCTCCCGGACCTCCCGCACGGCGAGCCGGTCCAGTGGCTCTGGCTGCTCCACGACGACTGCGCCCCCGAGCCCGGCGCCCTCGCCGAACTCCTGCGCGTCGCCGACTCCGACGCGTACGCGGCCGTCATCGGCCCCAAGCTCCGCGGCTGGTACGACCGCAAGCAGCTCCTCGAGGTCGGCGTCACCCTCGCCCGCAGCGGCCGCCGCTGGACCGGCCTCGACCGGCGCGAGCAGGACCAGGGCCAGCACGACCAGATCCGCCCGGTCCTCTCCGTCTCCACCGCGGGCATGCTCGTCCGCCGCGACGTCTTCGAGGAGCTCGGCGGCTTCGACCGCCGGCTGCCCCTGATGCGCGACGACGTCGACCTCTGCTGGCGCGCCCACTCCGCCGGCCACCGCGTCCTCATCGCCCCCGACGCCGTCCTCCGGCACGCCGAGGCGTCCGCCCGCGAGCGCCGCTCCGTCGACTGCGCCGGCCGCACCGCCGCCAGCCCGCACCGCGTCGACAAGGCCGCGGCCGTCTACACGCTGCTCGCCCACACCCGCGGCCGCGCCCTCCCCTACGTCTTCCTCCGCCTCGTCCTCGGCACCCTCCTGCGCACCCTCGGCCTCCTCGTCGGCAAGGCCCCCGGCCAGGCCGTCGACGAGATCATGGGCCTCCTCGCCACCCTGCTGCGGCCCGAGAAGCTCCTCGCCGCCCGCAAGCGCCGAGCGCGCCCCGAGGTCCCGGCGGCCGAGCTCCGGCCCCTCTTCCCGCCGCCCGGCGCCACCCTCCGCGCCGCCGCCGAACAGCTCGCCTCCCACTTCGGCGGGGACGAGTCCGACGCCGGCTCCCGCCACGGCGCCGTCGAGTCCGGCCCCGGCGGCGACGACGCCGACTTCCTGGAGATCGAGCAGTTCGCCCGGCTGAAGAAGATCGCGCGCAAGCCCGGCCCGGTCCTCTTCGCCCTCCTCCTCGTCGTCTCCCTCGTCGCCTGCCGCAACCTCTTCGCCGGCGGCTCCCTCGCCGGCGGCGTCCTGCTGCCCGCCCCCGACACCGTCTCCGAGCTGTGGGGCAAGTACGCGGACGCCTGGCACACCCTGGGCACCGGCGGCACCCAGAGCGCCCCGCCCTACCTCGGCATCCTCGCCGCGCTCTCCGCGCTCTTCCTCGGCTCCACCTCGACCGCGCTGACCGTGCTACTCGTCTGCTCGGTCCCGCTCGCCGGCTTCACCGCCTACTTCGCCGCCCGCGGCCTCGTCGGCTCCCGCCTCCTGCTCGCCTGGGGCGCCGTCGCCTACGCCTTCCTGCCCGCCGCCACCGGCGCCCTGGCCACCGGCCGGCTCGGCACCGCGATCCTCGCGATCCTGCTCCCGCTGATCGCCCGCGCCGCCGTCGCCGCCCACGGCTTCAACCGCCCGGACCGCGGCAGCTGGCGCGCCACCTGGGCCTATGCCCTGCTGCTCACGGTCGCCACCGCGTTCACCCCGATCGTGTGGCCGCTCGCGGTCCTCCTCGGCCTCGGCGTCCTCGCCGTCCGCCGCGACGACATCACCGCGTACGGGCTCCGCTTCCTCGCCGCCGCCGGCACCCCGATCCTGGCCCTGGCGCCCTGGTCGCTCTCCCTGCTGACCGACCCCGCCGCCTTCCTCCACGAGGCGGGCCTCGACCTCCGCACCGGCACCGCCACCGCCGTCGACCTGCTCGCGAGCAACCCCGGCGGCCCCGGCACCACCGGCGGGATCCTCCTCCTCGGCCTGGTCCTCGCCGCGCTCGCCGCCCTCCTCCGCGAGGAGCGCCGCTTCGCCGTCCTCGCCGCCTGGACCGCCGCCCTCGCCGGCCTCCTCTTCGCGGCCCTGGCCAACGGCGCCGGAGGCACCGGCTGGGCCGGCCCCGCCACCCTCGTCTACGGCTCCGCCCTCATCGCCGCCGGCATGCTCGGCGCCGAGGGCGGCCGCGGCCGCGTCGCCGCCCACGGCTTCGGCTGGCGCCAGCCCGTCGCCGCGCTGATCGCCCTCGCCTGCGCCCTCGGCCCCGCCGCCGCCGCCGGCGGCTGGATGATCGGCGGCGCCGACGGCCCGCTCAGCCGCCGCGACCCCGTCCAGGTCCCCGCCTTCGTCGCCGAGGAGAGCGGCCAGGAGGACCAGCCCCGCACGCTCGTGCTCTCCGCCACCTCGCCCGACGCGGTCGACTACACCCTGGTCCGCGGCTCCGGCGCCCGCCTCGGCGACGCCGAGCTAACCGGGACCGCCGAGCCCGACCCCCGCCTCGACTCCGTCGTCGCCAAGCTCGTCGCCGGCTCCGGCGCCGACCAGACGCAGGAGCTGAGCGCCTTCGCGATCCGGTACGTGCTGGTGAAGGACGGCTCGCCGCGCCAGATGAGCCGCGTCCTCGACACCACCCCCGGCATCTCCCGGCTCAGCCAGCTCGACGGCGCCGCGCTCTGGCGCGTCGACCGCGAGATCGCCCGCGTGATGATCGTCCCGCCCGCCGCCGGGACCGGCGCCGCGCCGGCCGGCGACACCCCGGCCGCCAAGCCGGTCCTCGTCCCGGCCGGACCCGTCGAGGCCCACGCCGACATCCCCGCCGGCCCGGCCGGCCGCGTCCTGCGCGTCGCCGACCGCGCCGACGAGGGCTGGACCGCCACCCTCGACGGCACCGCGCTCACCCCGACCACCGTCGACGGCTGGGCACAGGGCTTCCAGCTCCCCGCCGGGGGCGGCCGCCTCGACCTCACCTACGACGAGCCGTTCGCGCACACCGTCTGGATCTGGACGCAGCTCGGCCTGGCCGTCGTCCTCGTGGTCCTCGCCCTGCCCGGCCGCCGCCGCGAGATCGACGACGACCTGCCCGAGGAGGAGACGGCCATCCCGGCCCAGGCCACCGACGGCGACGGCCGCCGCGCCCGCCGCCTGCGCGCCGCCGCCGAGGCGGAGACCGCCGCCGCGGCCGCCTCCGCCGAAGCGCCCGACGCCTGGCCCGACGCCCCCGACGCCGGCCACCCCGCCGACCACCCCGCCGAACCCGCCGCCATCCCCGGCCGGCGGACCGCCGAGCCGGACGAGTGGGACACCGCGGGCCAGGACCCGGCCCACGCCCCGCAGCCGTACACCCCCGCGTACGACCAGCAGGGCTACGCCCAGGAGTACGCCGACCCGTACCAGCAGCAGGCGTACGCGTACCCCCAGCAGGGCTACGACCAGGGCCAGGGTCAGGGCTACGGCCAGGAGGGCTACGGCACCCAGGGCTACGACCCGCAGGGCGGCTACCCGGCCGCCCAGGGCTACGACCAGGGCCAGGGCTACGACCAGGGCCAGGGCTACGACCAGGGCCAGGCGTACGACCCCGGGCAGGCACCCCAGGGCCACGACCCGCGGAACCCGCAGGGGTACGCCCCCCACGACGGCTACGCCGGATACGACTACGGGTACCCGCAGGGCCACGAGACCGAGCAGCGTCCCGACGGGAGCAGCAACCAGTGAACCGCCCCACCCTCTCCCTGATCGCGGTCGCCACCGCCCTCGCCGCCGTCACCGGCTTCGCCGCGCTGACCGCCCCCGGCGAGCCCGCCGCCGCGTCCGCCGCCCCCGCACCCCAGGCGGCCCGCCTCCCCGTCGAGCGCACCAGCCTGCTCTGCCCCGCCCCCAGCGTCTCGGAGATCGCCGAGACGCTGACCACCTCGTACACCCCGCCGGCCGCCGGCGCGCAGGCCCCCGCCGCCGGCGCCGACGCGGCCAAGCCCGGCGCGGTGCTCGGCGTCGCCAAGAACCCGAACGCCGCCGGAGGCAAGAAGGGCAAGGCCCCCAAGGCCCCCGCCTCCGTCACCGCCCCCGGCAAGCCCGTCTCCGCCGAGACGGACGGAGCCGTCACCCACGGCCTCACCGGCACCGCCACCGGCACCCTCGCCCCCGGCTGGACCGTCCAGCAGACCACCCTCGTCCCGGCCGGCGCCGCCCGCGGCCTGCTGGGCGTCGGCTGCTCCGCCCCGGACACCGAGTTCTGGTTCCCGGCCGCCTCCACCGCCAAGGGCCGCGCGGACTACGTCCACCTCACCAACCCGGACGACACCCTCGCCGTCGCCGACGTCGAGCTGTACGGCCCCGAGGGCGAGCTGAAGACCTCCATCCCCGAGGGCGTCCAGGTCCCGCCGCACTCCACCGTCCCCGTCCTCCTCGGCCCCCTCCTCTCCGGAGGCGCCCAGGAGAACCTGACGGCCCACGTCACCACCCGCACCGGCCGGGTCGGCGCCGCCCTCGGCTCCGCCGGCGACGGCGTCGGCAGCGACTGGCTCGCCCCCTCCGCCGACCCGGCGGCCCGCGTCCTGCTGCCCGGCATCCCGGCCGACGCCACCGGCGTCCGCCTCGTCGCCTTCGCCCCCGGCGAATCCGACGCCGACCTGAAGATCCAGCTGGTCACCCAGAACGGCACGATCGTCCCCGCCGCCGCCGAATCCCTGCACATCAAGGCCGGCATGACCGCCTTCGTCGACCTGCCGGACCTCACCCGGGGGGCCGCCGCCTCGCTGCTGCTCACCCCGACCGACCCCAAGAAGCAGGTCCCGGTCGTGGCCGCGCTCAAGGTGGTCCGCGGCAAGGGCTCGGACACGGAGATGGCCTTCATCCCCGCGACGGCCCCCGTCACCGCCCGCGCCACCGTCGCCGACAACCGCGCCAAGGGCACCGCCCTCACCCTCACGGCCCCCGAGGCCGCCGCCCAGGTGAAGGTCACGTCCTCCGCCGGTTCCGAGGGCGGCAGCCCCGCCTCCCGCACGGTCTCGCTCAAGGCGGGCACCACGACGGTCCTCACCGACCTCGCCCCGAAGGGCGTCAAGGGCTCCTACGCGGTGACCGTCGAACCGGTCGCGGGCGGCGGACCGGTGTACGCGGCGCGCATGCTCACCGTCACGGAGGACGGCATCCCGATGTTCACCGTCCAGACCCTGGTGGACGACCGGGGCACGGTCCAGGTCCCGACGGCCCGCCAGGACCTCACGGTCCTCGACGACTGACCCCGGGGACGCCCCCGGGGACCCGCGTTCCCGGTTACGGCCGGGTGCGACCCCCGGTCCCGGTGCGGCCTCAGTCCTGGCCGTACCGGGGATCGACCGACTCGGGGGAGAGGCCGAGCAGCTCGGCGACCTGCTCCACCACGACCTCGTGGACCAGCAGCGCCCGCTCGTCGCGCGTCTTGGAGCGGATCTCGACCGGTCGCCGGTAGACGACCACCTTCGCGGGCTCCCGCTTCTCCGCCGGCACCGAACCGCCCAGCGGCACGGTCTCGCCCGACACCGGCGGCGGCACCTCCATGATCATGAACTCGACGTCCTGGAGCTGCGGCCAGCGCCGCTCCAGCCGCTCCACCGAGTCCAGGACCAGATCGCGGAAGGTGTCCGCCCGGCTCACGGACAGCGGGACCTGCGGCGGCGCGACCGGGCCCCGCATCCCGCGGCCGTGCCGGTCGCGGCGGCGGACCCGCGGCTCGGCCGGCGGTTCCCCGGAGTTCTGCGGGGGGCCCGGCGGCCCGGGCGGCACAGGAGTGTCCATCACTGACGCAGCGTAACTCTCCTGGGTCACTCCGCACCGTGGCGTGGACCCGCCGATCGCCCCGCCCCGCCCCACCCCCGCCCCCACCTCCTGTCGAAACCTGAACATTCCGGCCGCTCCAGGGAACGATTCGGCACCCGCGCGCGATCGGCCGTCCGGCCGCCCCTGACCGGATTTCTCCACGTCCCTGTCCGGATCGCCCCCCGTACCACCCCCCTGGCGCCCCCTCCACCGCAGGTCAGAACGGGCACCACTCGAACGGGGGTGGTGGAGGTCACACCGCGACACGGTGGAGTGACCTGGGGGAGAGTCGTCGCGGCCCGCTCAAGAGTGCGGTACCGTCCAACGTCGTGAGCCCTGTACGTCGCTGTTCGCGCACCGCGTGCGGCCGCCCTGCCGTCGCGACACTGACGTACGTCTATGCCGACTCGACCGCGGTCCTCGGCCCGCTCGCCACCTACGCCGAGCCCCACTGCTACGACCTGTGCGCCGAGCACAGCGAGCGCCTCACCGCCCCGCGCGGCTGGGAGGTCGTGCGGCTCTCCGACGGTTCCGCCCCCACCCGCCCCAGCGGCGACGACCTCGAAGCCCTGGCCAACGCGGTCCGGGAGGCGGCCCGCCCCCAGGAGCGCGCCGCCGAGGCCGGCAAGCCCGGCGGACGGGGCGGCGACCCCATGGAGGTCGGCCGCCGCGGACACCTCCGGGTGCTCCGTTCCCCCGACAACTGAACCCCGGACCCCCGGGGGTCGCTCGTCGGGAGCCCGGGCAACGGCCCCGGTCCCTCCGGCGGCCGGCCCCCGAGCCCACCCGCACGGGTCCACAACCGGCCACCGCCCGAGTGCCCCACCCCCGTCCCGGGTAGTTTGGGCGTTCCGCACACGCGCCGCACACGCGTGCCGAGAACTCAGGAGGGTGGATCCGTGACTGCCGATCTGTCGCAGATCGTGAAGGCGTACGACGTCCGCGGGGTGGTCCCGGACCAGTGGGACGAGGAGCTCGCCGAGCTCTTCGGCGCCGCCTTCGTCCGCGTGACGGACGCCGGCGCCATCGTCGTCGGCCACGACATGCGCCCCTCGTCGCCCGGACTCGCCGACGCCTTCGCGCGCGGCGCGGCCCGCCTCGGCGCCGACGTCACCCTCATCGGGCTCTGCTCCACCGACCAGCTGTACTTCGCCTCCGGCAGCCTCGGCCTGCCCGGCGCGATGTTCACCGCCTCGCACAACCCGGCCCAGTACAACGGCATCAAGATGTGCCGCGCCGGCGCCGCCCCCGTCGGCCAGGACACCGGCCTCGCCGACATCCGCGCCCTCGCCGAGCGCTGGCTGGCCGAGGGTGCCCCCGAGGCCGCCGCCACCCCCGGCACCGTCACCGGGCGGGACACCCTCGCCGACTACGCCGCCCACCTCAAGGCGCTGGTCGACCTCACCGCGATCCGCCCGCTCAAGGTCGTCGTCGACGCCGGCAACGGCATGGGCGGCCACACGGTCCCCACCGTCTTCGACGGCCTCCCGCTCGACACCGTCCCGATGTACTTCGAGCTCGACGGCACCTTCCCGAACCACGAGGCCAACCCGCTCGACCCGAAGAACATCGTCGACCTCCAGGCCCGCGTCCGCGCCGAGGGCGCCGACCTCGGCCTCGCCTTCGACGGCGACGCCGACCGCTGCTTCGTCGTCGACGAGCGCGGCGAGCCGGTCTCCCCGTCCGCGATCACGGCCCTCGTCGCCGCCCGCGAACTCGCCAAGCACCCCGGCGGGACGATCATCCACAACCTGATCACCTCCTGGTCCGTCCCCGAGGTCGTCCGCGAGAACGGCGGCACCCCCGTCCGCACCCGCGTCGGCCACTCCTTCATCAAGGAGGAGATGGCCACGTCCGGCGCCATCTTCGGCGGCGAGCACTCGGCGCACTACTACTTCAAGGACTTCTGGAACGCCGACACCGGCATGCTCGCCGCCCTCCACGTCCTCGCCGCCCTCGGCGGCCAGGAGGGCCCCCTCTCCGAGCTGGTCGCCTCCTACGACCGCTACACCGGCTCCGGCGAGATCAACTCCACCGTCGCCGACCAGGCCGCCAGGACCGCCGCCGTCAAGGCCGTCTACGGCGAGCGGGACGGCATCACCCTCGACGAGCTCGACGGCCTCACCGTCTCCTCCGCCGACTGGTGGTTCAACCTCCGCCCGTCCAACACCGAGCCGCTGCTCCGCCTCAACGTCGAGGCCCGCGACGCGGCCACCATGGCCACGATCCGCGACGAGGTCCTCGCCCTCGTCCGCGCCACCGCCTGACACCCGCCCGACACCCCGGACCCGCGGGGAGCCGCCGCTCGCCGAGCCGCGACTCCCCGCCCCCGGCGGTAGGCTGACCAGCACCATTCACTTGGTACGAAGGGACACCTCAATGCCGCTCGAAGCCGGCCTCCTGGAGATCCTGGCCTGCCCGGCCTGCCACGCTCCGCTGAACGACCGCACGGCGGACGAGACCCCCGAACTGGTCTGCACGTCCCCCGACTGCGGCCTCGCCTACCCCGTACGCGACGCCATCCCGGTCCTCCTCGTCGACGAGGCCCGCCACCCGGCCTGACCCGGTCCGCGGCCAGGCGTTCGCGGGCCGGTCCGCAGGCAGGCGTTCCGCCGGGGCCGTGGACGGAGCCTCGGAGGAGGAACGGGCCGGCACCGCCCCCCGGGGCGACGCCCGGCCCCTGCGACCCCCGGTCCCTGCGACCCCCGGCCCCTGCGACGCCCGCCCCGAGCGCCCAGCCGAGCGCCCGCGCCGAACCGCCCCGCACCGCACCGCACCCCGGGCCCGCGCCGCGCCCGCAGCGACGGCGCCCGACAGACCGCGCCCCGCCCAGGAGGCCCGCCCCATGCTGGACGAGACCCTGCTCGACGCACCGGAAGCCCTCGCCCTGGCCGACCGCCGCGGCCTGCTCCGCGGCGCCGCCGAGGCCGGCGCCCGGGTCCGTACCGCCGCCCGGCACGCCACCGAGGCCGGCATCGCCGACCTCCACCCCGAGGGCCGCCCCCGCGCCGTCCTCGTCGCCGGACCCGGCACCGTCGCCGCCGGCGTCGCCGACCTGATCGGCGCCCTCGCCGGAGCCTCCGCCCCCGTCGTACGGCTCGCGCCCACCGGCGTCGCCGCCGCCGCCGGCGCCCTCCGCTGGGCCCTGCCCGGCTGGGCCGGCTCCGTGGACCTGCTCCTGCTGCCCACCGCCGACGGCTCCGAACCCGGCCTCGCCCTCCTCGCCGAACAGGCGTACCGCCGCGGCATCACCGTCGTCGCCGTCGCCCCCGAGGGCTCCCCGCTCTCCGAGGCCGTCAGCGGCTCCCGCGGCCTCTTCGTCCCGCTCGCGATGGCCCCCCACGAGGCGCCCGACGAGTACGGCGAGAACCTCGCCGCCAGCCCCGGCGCCCTCTGGGCCCTCTTCACCCCCCTGCTCGCCCTCCTCGACCGCGTCGGCCTCCTCGAAGCCCCGCCCGAGGCGCTGGAGCGCGTCGCCGACCGGCTCGACCGCACCGCCGAACGCTGCGGCCCGGCCATCGCCACGTACTCCAACCCGGCCAAGACCCTCGCCGCCGAGCTCGCCGAGTCGCTCCCCCTGATCTGGACCGAGGGCGACGCCGCGGGACCGGTCGGCCGCCGCTTCGCCGCCGTCCTCGCCGAACTCGCCGGCCTCCCCGCCCTCGCCGCGGAACTCCCCGAGGCGCTCCCCGCCCACGGCGTCCTGCTGGCCGGCGCCTACGCCGCCGCGGCCGACCCCGACGACTTCTTCCGCGACCGCGTCGAGGAGTCCCAGGCGCCGCGCGCCCGCGTCGTCCTCCTCCGCGACCGCCCCGCCGGCGGCCTCAGCGCCGCCCCCGCCGCCCGCGAACTCGCCCTCGGCCACGACACCGCCGTCAGCGAGCTCGAACCCGAGGAGGGCGACGCCCTGGAGACCCTCGCGGAGCTGCTCGCCGTCACCGACTTCGCCGCCGTCTACCTCGCCCTGGCCACCTCCGGCCACATGGCCCCCTGACACCACCGGCCCACGGAGCACGACACCGGGGGACGGACGCGGCACCCCGCCGTACGCCCCGGGCCACACCGGCGTCCGGTCCCGGACACCCACCCGCCAGATGCCGGACGCCCGCGTGTCACCCGCCCCCTGTCATCTGTCGTCTGACACCGTCACCGCCCCGAGGAGCTGGAAGCCACCATGGAACGCCTCGTCAACACCGTCCGTCCCTACGCCTGGGGCTCCACGACGGCCATCCCGGAACTGCTCGGCACCGCCCCCACCGGCGAGCCGCAGGCCGAGATGTGGATGGGCGCCCACCCCGGTGCCCCCTCGCTCACCGCCCGCGGCCCGCTGAACGAGCTGATCGAGGCCGACCCCGCACGCGAACTGGGCGCGGCCGCCGCCGAGAAGTTCGGCCCCCGTCTGCCCTTCCTCCTCAAGGTCCTCGCCGCCGGCACCCCCCTCTCCCTCCAGGTCCACCCCGACCTGGAGCAGGCCCGCGCCGGATACGCGGCGGAGGACGCCGCCGGCATCCCGCTGGACGCGCCGCACCGGATGTACAAGGACGCCAACCACAAGCCCGAGATGATCTGCGCCCTCACCCCGTTCGAGGGATTCTGCGGATTCCGCGCCCCGGCCGAGGCCGCCGGGACCCTCGCCGCCCTCGGCGTCGACTCCCTCAAGCCGTACGCGGACCTCCTCCTCGCGCACCCCGAGGAGGCCGCCCTCCGCGAGGTCCTCACGGCCCTGCTCACCGCCGACCCGGAGGAGATGGCGCACACCGTCACCGAGGCCGCCGCGGCCGCCGACCGGCTCGGCGGCGCCCTCGCCCCGTACGCCGTCCTCGCCCACCACTTCCCGGGCGACCCCGGCGTCATCGCGGCGATGCTCCTCCACCACGTCACGCTCCAGCCCGGCGAGGCCCTCTACCTGGGCGCCGGCGTCCCGCACGCCTACGTCTCCGGCCTCGGCGTCGAGATCATGGCCAACAGCGACAACGTGCTCCGCTGCGGCCTCACCCCCAAGCACGTCGACGTCCCCGAACTCCTCCGCGTCGTCCGCTTCGAGCCCGGCGACCCCGGCGTCCTGCGCCCCGAGGCGTCCCCGACGGGCGAGGAGGTCTACGAGACCCCCATCGACGAGTTCCGGCTCTCCCGCCTCGTACGCGCCGAGGGCGCCGTCGCCACCGACCTCACCGCCGGCACCCCGCAGATCCTGCTCGCCACCGCCGGACACCCGAAGGCGGGCGAAATCGTCCTGTCCCCGGGCGAATCCGTCTTCGTCCCCGCCGGCGAGGCCGTCGAACTCTCCGGAGCGGGCACCGTGTTCCGCGCCACCGTCGTGGCCTGATGCAACAATGACCGGCCGTACCACGGCCACGGTCACCGGGCCGGAGCATCGACGAAGGGAACAGACAGACCATGAGCGCGTCAGGCGGAACCAAGGCGATCGTGGCGGCCCTCGCCGCCAACCTCGCGATCGCCGTAGCCAAGTTCGTGGCGTTCCTCTTCAGTGGCTCGTCCTCGATGCTCGCCGAGAGCGTCCACTCCCTCGCCGACTCCGGCAACCAGGGCCTGCTCCTGCTCGGCGGCAAGAAGGCCCAGCGCGAGGCGACGCCCCAGCACCCCTTCGGCTACGGGCGCGAGCGCTACATCTACGCCTTCCTCGTCTCCATCGTGCTCTTCTCCGTCGGCGGCATGTTCGCCATCTACGAGGGCTACGAGAAGATCCACGACCCGCACCCGATCGAGGCGTGGTACTGGCCGGTCGGCGTCCTGGTCTTCGCGATCATCGCCGAGACCTTCTCCTTCCGCACCGCCATCAAGGAGTCGAACGCGATCCGCGGCGGCCTCACCTGGACGCAGTTCGTCCGCCGTGCCAAGGCCCCCGAGCTGCCCGTCGTCCTCCTGGAGGACCTCGGCGCCCTCGTCGGCCTGGTCCTCGCCCTCGGCGGCGTCGGCCTCGCCCTCCTCACCGGCGACGGCATCTGGGACGGCATCGGCACCCTCTGCATCGGCGTCCTGCTCATCCTCATCGCGATCGTCCTCGCCCTGGAGACCAAGTCGCTGCTGCTCGGCGAGGCCGCCGGCCTCGACGAGGTGAAGAAGATCGAGGACGCGATCGTCGACGGCGACACCGTCACCCGCCTCATCCACATGCGCACCCTCCACCTGGGCCCGGAGGAGCTCCTCGTCGCCGCCAAGATCGCCGTCGCGACCGACGAGACCGCCCCCCAGGTCGCGAGCGCCATCAACGCCGCCGAGGAGCGCATCCGCGCGGCCGTCCCGATCGCCCGGGTCATCTACCTGGAGCCGGACATCTACGACGCCGCCGCGGCCGCCGCGGGTGCGAACCCGGCCAAGACCCCGGGCGGATCCGGCCACTGAGCCCCCGCACCACCCGCCGAACACCCTGACGAGGCCCCCGGAGCGCGTGACGCCGCCCCGGGGGCCTTGTCCGTGCGGCCTGCGGCCGGTGCGCCGACCGGTGTAGATTCGTGACGAGCCAGACGTCGCTGCTGATGGCGGTCGGGCGGCCCCCCAGGGGACCGGCCGAGGGAGAGAGGGCCTCCGACGACTGCACCGCGAACCACCCGGGCATTCGTGTGCCCGCAGGTGCCTCGACCGCGGTGTCAGGCGCCACCACCGACCCTCGCCACCCGATCCCACGAGGAGCAGCACCCGTCATGACGACTGCCGCACAGCAGGACTTCAAGGTCGCCGACCTGTCCCTGGCCGCCTTCGGCCGCAAGGAGATCACCCTCGCCGAGCACGAGATGCCCGGCCTGATGTCGATCCGCCGCGAGTACGCCGAGTCGCAGCCGCTGGCCGGCGCCCGCATCACCGGCTCCCTGCACATGACGGTCCAGACCGCCGTCCTCATCGAGACCCTGGTCGCCCTCGGCGCCGACGTCCGCTGGGCCTCCTGCAACATCTTCTCCACCCAGGACCACGCCGCCGCGGCCATCGCCGTCGGCCCGAACGGCACCCCGGAGAACCCGCAGGGCGTCCCGGTCTTCGCCTGGAAGGGCGAGACCCTGGAGGAGTACTGGTGGTGCACGGAGCAGGCCCTGACCTGGCCGAACACCCCCACCGGCGGCCCGAACATGATCCTGGACGACGGCGGTGACGCCACCCTCCTCGTCCACAAGGGCGTCGAGTTCGAGAAGGCCGGTTCCGCCCCGGACCCGGCCACCGCGGACAGCGAGGAGTACGGCTACATCCTCCGCCTCCTCAACCGCACCCTCGCCGAGTCCCCGCAGAAGTGGACCCAGCTGGCGTCGGAGATCCGCGGCGTGACCGAGGAGACCACCACCGGCGTCCACCGTCTCTACGAGATGATGCAGGCCGGCACCCTCCTCTTCCCGGCGATCAACGTGAACGACGCCGTGACGAAGTCGAAGTTCGACAACAAGTACGGCTGCCGCCACTCCCTGATCGACGGCATCAACCGCGCCACCGACGTCCTCATCGGCGGCAAGACGGCCGTCGTCTGCGGCTACGGTGACGTCGGCAAGGGCTGCGCCGAGTCGCTGCGAGGCCAGGGCGCCCGTGTCATCGTCACCGAGATCGACCCGATCTGCGCGCTCCAGGCGGCGATGGACGGCTACCAGGTGGCGACGCTGGACGACGTGGTGGAGACGGCGGACATCTTCATCACCACGACGGGCAACAAGGACATCATCATGGCGTCCGACATCGCCCGCATGAAGCACCAGGCGATCGTCGGCAACATCGGCCACTTCGACAACGAGATCGACATGGCCGGCCTGGCCAGGATCCCGGGCATCGTCAAGGACGAGGTCAAGCCGCAGGTCCACACCTGGACGTTCGAGGACGGCAAGGTCGTCATCGTCCTCTCCGAGGGCCGTCTGCTGAACCTGGGCAACGCCACCGGCCACCCGTCCTTCGTGATGTCGAACTCCTTCGCGGACCAGACCCTGGCCCAGATCGAGCTCTTCACGAAGCCGGAGCAGTACCCGACCGACGTCTACACGCTCCCGAAGCACCTGGACGAGAAGGTCGCCCGCCTCCACCTGGACGCGCTCGGCGTCAGGCTGACGACCCTCCGCCCGGAGCAGGCCGCGTACATCGGCGTCAAGGTCGAGGGCCCGTACAAGCCGGACCACTACCGCTACTGAGGCCACCGACGCCCGTCGCGTCACCGGCCCACCGAGTCAGGCCCCCGGCACCACGGTGCCGGGGGCCTGCCCCGTTCCCACCCCACCCCTTCCGAGGACCCATGCCCCGCGGCCGCTACTCGCTCCACGACCCGCACGACCACACCCCCCTCGGCGAGGAGCACTTCCACTGCGCCCCCGGCCCGTCCGGCTGGCGCTACGTCTCCCAGACCACCACCCCCGCCGGCGACCACCGCGGCTCCGTCGACCTGGCCGTCGACGAGCTCGGCCGCCCCATCCGCCTGGAGCTCCACGCCTCCAGCTGGCAGGTGCGCGGCGCCGCCCTGGACGGCGTCACCTGGGTCCGCACCGACCCCACCGGAACCCACGCCACCGAGGGCAACGTCCGCGCCCACGCCTTCACCGGTACGTCCCCGGCGTTCCTGATCGCCCTCACCCGCCTGCTGCGCCTCGGCCCCGGAGCCCCCGAGACCCGCGTCCGCCTGGTCGCGTTCACGGATCCGGTCCTCGCCCCCCTCACCGTCGACCAGTCCTGGGCCCTGCTGAAGCGGGAGACGCACCCCACCGACGACGGCCCCCTGACCGTGGACGAGTACCAGGTCAGCACCCTGGACACGGGCGAACGCCACACGGTCCACATCGCCGGCGACGTGGTCCTCGCGGCCCCCGGCGTCGAGCTGGAGGACCTCGACACCCCACCGTCGGTCTTCCCCGCCTGAGCGCCACACCGCGCCGATGTGCGTCGGCCCCCGCGGAGCTGGTACTGTCCTCCGGTGCCCGAAAAAACCGTTGACACGGTGGACGCGGGGAGGTAGATTCAGATGGTTGCCTGGAGCTGGACAGCTCGGCAGCAATCAACTAGAGTCTGACTCACTCCCGATTCTCATTCGAATCAAGAAAAGCCGCCGATTAGGTAGCCGGAAATGATTCTGATAAAGTCGGAAAGCGCCGGAAGGCCCCGAGAAAAACAAATCGGGACCGGAAAGCACCGAGGAAATCGGATCGGAAAGATCTGATAGAGTCGGAAACGAAGGAAGCGCCCGGAGGGCCTGGAAACAGGAACGAAG
>NZ_JBHVRX010000055.1:0-31977 GCF_042885515.1 Streptomyces sp. NPDC058052
CAGCACCCGGAGAAGCCGGGTGCGCGCCCCTTCGGCGTGCCGGGGTGCGGTCAGCCGATCGGCAGGCCGGCCAGCGGCAGGCCGCCGAGGAGACCGGTGGCGGCACCGAGCGGGGTGGCGCCGAGGGCGCCGGTGGCCGCGTCGGTCGGCAGGTTCTGGGTGGCCTGGCCGGCCGCCGCGGGGAGGGTCTTGACGCCCTGGTCGACTCCCTGGCCGAGCGCGCCCTGACCGGCGGCGAGGGACTCGCCGGCGCCGTCGGGGAGCGTGGTGAGACCGTCGCCCAGCGGGGCGAGCTGGGTCACGGAGCCCAGCGCGTCGGCGCCGTCGAGCGGTGCCGGGAGCGGGGCCGCGGAGGCCGTGCCGGCGGCGGCAGCGGCGAATGCGGCGCCGAGGGCGGCGACACCGAGCTTCTTGGCGGCAGACTGCTTCATCTGAGGATCTTCCTTGGGCTTGGGGGCTGAGCTTCGGGACATCGCGCAATGAAATCCGGAACTATGGAATCCGGACATGCAGAGCAGCTCCGCAAACTAACCGTCCCGACTCCGCTCCGCAATCACCCGACGACCGCCGGGTGTCGCGCCCTCCCGGCGGCTCCGGGGCCCTCCGTCCCCCTTTTCTCAGCTCTCGCGACCGGAAGACGCGCTGGTCGTGGCGGTCTGCCGGAAAAGCCATTCGGATTTCAGTTCGGCATATCCGGGCTTGATCACGTCATTGATCATGGCGAGTCGTTCATCGAAAGGAATGAACGCTGATTTCATCGCATTGACCGTGAACCACTGGAGATCGTCGAGCGTGTAGTCGAAAGTGTCGACCAGGAGCTCGAATTCCCGGCTCATACTGGTGCCGCTCATCAGCCGGTTGTCGGTGTTCACCGTCGCCCGGAAGTGGAGCTTGCGGAGCAGCCCGATGGGGTGCTCGGCGTACGAGGCGGCGGCGCCGGTCTGGAGGTTGGAGGTGGGGCACATCTCCAGCGGGATCCGCTTGTCGCGGACGTACGCGGCGAGCCGGCCGAGCCGCACCTCGCCGTCCTCGCCGACCTCGATGTCGTCGATGATCCGGACGCCGTGGCCGAGCCGGTCGGCGCCGCACCACTGGAGGGCCTGCCAGATGGAGGGAAGGCCGAACGCCTCGCCGGCGTGGATGGTGAAGTGGTTGTTCTCCCGCTTGAGGTACTCGAAGGCGTCGAGGTGGCGGGTGGGCGGGTAGCCGGCCTCGGCGCCCGCGATGTCGAAGCCGACGACGCCGTCGTCCCGGTAGCGGTTGGCGAGCTCCGCGATCTCCAGGGCGCGGGCCGCGTGCCGCATGGCGGTGAGCAGGGCGCCGACCCGGATCCGGTGCCCGTTGGCCCGGGCCCGCCGCTCGCCCTCCCGGAAGCCCTCGTTGACCGCCTCGACCACCTGCTCCAGGGTCAGGCCGGCCTCCAGGTGCTGCTCGGGGGCGTACCGCACCTCGGCGTAGACGACGCCGTCCTCGGCGAGGTCCACGGCGCACTCGGCGGCGACGCGGAAGAGCGCCTCGCGGCTCTGCATGACGGCGCAGGTGTGCGCGAAGGTCTCCAGGTAGCGCTCCAGGGAGCCGGAGTCGGCGGCCTCGCGGAACCAGATGCCGAGCTTGTCGGGTTCGGTCTCGGGCAGCTTCGAGTAGCCCTGCTCGCGGGCGAGTTCGATGATCGTGCCGGGGCGCAGTCCGCCGTCGAGGTGGTCGTGGAGCAGCACCTTCGGGGCACGGCGGATCTGGTCCGCGGTGGGGACGTGGGATGTCTGGCTCGTCATTGCCGCACTCTAGCCCCTACGCGCGTAGAACGCGCCTTGTGGCGCCCGGTCCGGAGGGCTTTTTCCGGTGCGCCGCCCGGGCCCGTCCGCCTAGCCTCGGCCCATGACCACGCCCCCGCACGCCACCGAACTGCCCCGCCTCCACCGCTTCCTCGTCGACCACCACCGCCGGCAGGCCGCCCGCACGGCCGACTTCCCCGGCGGCTTCGCCGCGCTCGACGACACCTACGCGCACTCGCACGGCAACAACCACGCGCTGGTCACCGGACCGACCGACCCCGAGGCGCTGCCCGGCCGCCTCGACGCCCTCCTCGGCCACCTCCCCTACCGGCTCCTCCACGTGCTCGACGGCGAGGTCGCCGCCGCCTGCCGGGGGCCGCTGGAACGGGCCGGGTACACGGCCGGAGGCACGTACGTCATGCGGCACACCGGCCCCGTGCCCGCGCACGGCGGGGCCCGGGAGGTGGACCTGGAGGCCCTGCGCGCACCGGTCGCCGCCTCCTGGCGCGGCTTCCTCCCGCAGGCGCCGGACGAGGTGATCGAGCACCTCGTGGAGCGGCGGACGGCCCGGCTGCGCACGGCCCCGGACGTCCGCTTCCTCGCCTCGTACACCGAGGACGGCGAGGTGGCCGCCTGGGCCGACCTCTACCTCGACCCGGAGAGCGGGATCGGGCAGGTCGAGGACCTGGTCGCGGCGGAGGAGCACCGCGGGAAGGGGCACGCCGGACGGGTCCTCGACACGGCGATGCACCTCGCGGACGCGGCCGGCTGCGGGCTGCGCTTCCTGACCGCCGACACCGCGGACTGGCCGCACACCTGGTACGCCCGCCGGGGCTTCACCGCGGTCTCCACCGTCCACGTCTTCGAACGCGCGTAGAGCGGACGGCGGTTCGCTCACCGGACGATACGTAACAGAGACCGCGCGTACGACTGCCGTACACCTCCGCTTCTGAGACTGTTCTGTCATGGCGCAGTACGCACTCGTGGGGACTGCCGACGGCCGGAGACCCCGGCTCGGTCGGCCTGTCGGGGTTTCACGGTCCGCGGCGGCGGTGGGCGGCGTGGCGCTGCTCCTGCCGGACGGGGACCCGGTGTCGGGGCGCCGGGCCTCGGCACGGGCGCACGCCGCCGCACTGCCGCTGGGGCGCGAACTCGCCCGCGCGGGGCGGTCGGAAGGGCTGATCGCCCAGGTGGTGCGCTACCGGGGACGCGGCTGGAACGGCACCGACGCGGAGCTCGCGGCGGACGCCTCCTGGGCGGTCGCCGAGGCGGTCCGGCGCTACGGCGACGTCCCGGTCTGCCTGGTCGGCCACGGGATGGGCGCCCGGGCGGCGCTGCGGGCGGCCGGCCATCCGGCGGTCGGCGCCGTCCTGGCGCTGGCGCCCTGGCTGCCCGAGGACGACGTGGCCGCCGAGCCCGAGCCGGTACGGCAGCTGGTGGGGCGGCGGGTGCTCATCGTGCACGGCACCAACGACGCCCGGACCGACCCCGAGCTGTCCTTCCGCTACGCGGCCCGCGCCAAGAAGACGAACCGCGAGACCTGCCGCTTCGAGGTCCACACGGACGGGCACGGGCTGCGCCAGTACGCCGACGAGGTGCGGGCGCTCGCCGCCGACTTCGTGCTCGGCTCGCTCTTCGCCCGGCCCGTCACCCGGCCGCTGACGGACGCGATGGCCGCCCCGCCGCCGATCGGCCTCCGGATGCCGCTGGCCGCGGGCTTCGGGAGCGGCTCACGCCGGCGCTGAGTCGTCCCGCGGCGGCTGCGCCTCCTTCGGGAGGAGGTGGCCGCGGCGGCTCAGCAGGAACTTCTTGAAGGCGGCCACCGGGGCGGTGTCCGGGTGGCCGTCCAGCCAGGCGACGCCGATCTCGCGGACCGCGCGTGGGGCGGTGACGGTCAGTTCGACGACGCCGGGGCGGGCCACCGCTGGCGGCGGCAGCAGCGCCACCCCGAGGCCGGCCGCGACCAGACCGCGCAGGGTCTCGGCCTCCTCGCCCTCGAAGGCGATCCGCGGCGTGAACCCGGCCTCCGCGCAGAGGTCGTCGGTGATGCGGCGGAGGCCGTAGCCGGGCTCCAGGGTCACGAAGGTCTCCTCGGCGGCCTCGGCCAGCCGGATGCGGCGGCGGCCGGCCAGCCGGTGGTCGTCGGGGACGACGAGCCGCAGCCGCTGCTCGTCGAGGCGGCGGCCGACCAGGTCGGGGGCGTCCGGCACCGGCGAGGTCAGGCAGAGGTCGAGCTCGCCGGCCCGGAGCCGTTCGATCATCGCCTCGCCGTAGTTCTGGACGAGGGTGAAGCGGACCTTCGGATGGTCCACCCGGAAGGCCCGGATCAGGGCGGGCACGGTCTCCGAGCCCATGGTGTGCAGGAAGCCGAAGGCGACCCGCCCGGCCGTCGGGTCGGCGTCGGCCCGTACGGTGTCGGCGGCCCGCTCGACCTCGGCGAGGGCCCGCTCGGCGGCCGTCAGGAAGCGGCGGCCCGCCGGGGTGAGCGCCACGGTCCGGCCGCGCCGGGCGAACAGCGCGACGCCGAGGTCCTCTTCGAGCCGGACCATCGCCCGCGACAGCGTCGACTGCGGCACGCCCATCTCGGCCGCCGCCCGGGTCACATGCTCGTGCCGGGCGACCGCGGCGAAGTACGCGAGCCGCGGCGCCAGCAGCAGCCCCATGTCTTCTTCGTTACTGTTCGGTGACAGCCGAGGCTGTGACCTGTACTCATGCGCCACGGGAACGATTACAGCAGATCCGTGCATTGGACGCATGAAGCGGAGCGTCCTACGTTCGAGACATGCCTTCCGCCAGTACCAAGGCGGACGCGACACCCGCGTCCGCCGACACCCGCCTCGCCCCGGGCGCCCCCGGCCACCGCCGGATGAGCCTCGCGCTCTTCGCCGCCGGTCTCGCCGCCTTCGCCCTCCTCTACTCCACCCAGGCCCTCCTCCCGGCGATCTCCGCCGAGTTCGGCGCCACCGCCTCGGCCGCCTCCTGGACCGTCTCCGCCGCGACCGGCGCGCTCGCCCTGTGCGTGCTGCCGCTCAGCGCGCTGTCGGAGCGCTTCGGCCGGCGCACGATGATGACGGCCTCCCTCACGGTCGCGGTCGGCGTGTCGCTCCTGGTGCCCTTCGCGCCCAGCCTGGAGGTCCTGATCGCGCTGCGGGCGCTGCAGGGCGCGGCACTGGCCGGACTGCCGGCCTCGGCGATGGCGTACCTGGCCGAGGAGGTGCGGCCCCGGGCGCTGGTCGGCGCCATCGGCCTCTTCGTCGCGGGCAACTCGATCGGCGGCATGAGCGGCCGGATCGTCACCGGCTGGGTCGCGCAGATGTGGGGCTGGCGGGCAGGTCTGGCCGCCGTCGGCCTGACCTCCCTGCTGTGCGCGCTCGCCTTCCGGGCGCTGCTCCCGAAGGCCCGGCACTTCACCCCCGGCACCCTGGACCCTCGGGCGCTCGCCGCCACCGTGCGGACCCACCTGTCGGACCCGCTGCTGCTGCGCCTGTACGGGATCGGCGCGCTCTTCATGACGGTCTTCGGCGCCGTGTACACGGTGATCGGCTACCGGCTGGCGGAGGCCCCGTTCTCGCTGCCGCAGGGCGTGGTCGGCTCGATCTTCCTCGTCTACCTGGTCGGCACGGTCTCCTCGGCGGCGGCCGGGAAGCTGGTCGGCCGGCTCGGCCGGCGCGGCGCCCTCTACCTGGCGGTCTCCACCACCACGGCGGGCCTGCTGCTCTCGCTCTCCGACTCCCTCGCGTCGGTCCTGGCGGGCCTGGTCCTCATCACGGCCGGCTTCTTCGCGGGCCACGCGGTGGCGTCCTCCTCGGTGAGCCGGACCGCGAGGACCGGCCGCGCGCAGGCGTCGGCGCTCTATCAGTCCGCCTACTACCTGGGCTCCAGCGCGGGCGGCACGCTCGGCGCGATCGCCTTCCACGCGGGCGGCTGGGCCGGGACGGTCGTGATCGGTCTGGTGGCGGTGCTCGGCGTCGTCTCGATCACCCTGTACGGGTCGCACAGCGCGCGCGTCGAGGCCCGCAGGATCCACCCGGTGACGGCCTGAGCACGTCTGTGTGACCGTACGGTCACGGCTCCCTTCCCGGTGCAACTGATGGGCTCCCCCGCCCGTCCCTCATGTCAGGACTCTAGGGGGAGTTGACGATCATGAACCGATTCGCGAACCGTGCGGGGAAGAGAGCCGGCATAGCCGCCGGCCTCACCTCGCTGCTCGTTCCGGCCGCCCTCGTGCTGGGCGCGTCGCCGGCCCAGGCCGCGTCGTGCAACGTCACGACGGGCCCGTACCAGAAGCAGGTCGAGAAGTTCCTCGGCCGCACCGTCGACGGGCGCCAGTCGCTCGGCGACTGCCAGGCCGTCCAGGCGTTCCAGCGCAAGCACGGCATCACGCCGGCCGTGGGCTACGCGGGACCGCTGACCTGGCGCACCATGAACACGATGATCCAGCAGAAGGCGGCCGGGACCAACCCGAACAAGGCCGGCAAGTGTCCGACCAACAAGGGCCGGATCGCCTGCGTGGACCTCACCCGCCAGCTCAGCTGGATCCAGGACGGCTCGCGCCTCAAGTACGGCCCGGTGCCGGTGCGCACCGGCAAGGACGGCACCGAGACCCGTACCGGCCTGAAGAAGATCTACTGGCGGAACATCAACCACTGGTCGACGCTCTACAACGTCTCGATGCCGTACTCGCAGTTCTTCGACGGCGGCCAGGCGTTCCACTCCACGACCAAGTCCATGTGGAACCCGCCCGGTTCCGGCGGCTGCGTCAACATGCGCTCGGCCGACGCCAAGGCGTACTGGAACCTGCTGCGCAACGGCGACGACGTCTACGTCTACGGACGGAAGCCGGGAACCTGACCTCCGCTGTCGGTGCGCTGCGGTAGCTTCGCTCCCACCGGCACCGACCGGTGCCGGTGAGGGGTGAGTGGGGTGTGACCCGATGAGCGAAGCCGCGGCGGCGACGACCGAGGATCTCGACAAGTACCGCAGGGAGCTGACCGGTTACTGCTACCGGATGCTCGGTTCCTCCTTCGAGGCGGAGGACGCGGTGCAGGACACGATGGTGCGGGCCTGGAAGGCCCTGGACTCCTTCGAGGGACGGTCGTCCCTGCGGTCCTGGCTCTACCGGATCGCCACCAACGTCTGCCTCGACGCCCTCAACGCGGGCAACAAGCGGGCCCGGCCCATGGACCTCTCCGGGCCGACGCCCGTCGCACAGGCGCAGCTCGTCAAGCAGCCGGAGATCACCTGGCTGGAGCCCATCCCGGACGGGCGCGTGATGCCCACCGCCGGCGACCCCGCGGAGGCGGCGCTCCACCGGGAGACCGTGCGGCTCGCCTTCGTCGCCGCGCTCCAGCACCTGGCGCCCAAGCAGCGGGCCGTGCTCATCCTGCGCGAGGTGCTCGCCTGGAGGGCGAGCGAGGTCGCCGAGCTGCTCGACACCTCCGTCGCCTCGGTGAACAGCGCGCTCCAGCGGGCCCGGGCGACCATCGCCGAGCAGGCCCCCGCCGAGTCCGACGCGGCGAACCCGCTCGACGAGGAGCAGCAGGCGCTCCTGGAGCGGTACGTGGCCGCGTTCGAGGGCTACGACATGAAGGCGCTGACCGCGCTCCTCCACGAGGACGCGACCATGACCATGCCGCCGTTCGACCTGTGGCTCCAGGGCCACGAGAACATCGTCGGCTGGATGCTCGGCGTCGGCGACGTCTGCCGCGGCTCGAAGCTGGTGCCCACGGTCGCCAACGGCTCGCCGGCCTTCGCGCACTACCACCCGGACCCGGAGGGCGGTTACAGCCCGTGGGCCCTGATCGTCCTGGAGCTGCGGGACGGCAGGGTGGCGGGGATGGACTTCTTCCTGGACACCCCGCGCTGGTTCCCGCTCTTCGACCTGCCGGAGCGGCTGGAGGCGTAGCTCAGAGCACCTCGTCCAGGCCGGTGAGGCGGAGCAGGGCCGTGAGCTCGGGTCCTGCTCCGCGGAAGGCGATCCGGTGGCCCGCCCGCCGGGCCGCGAGCGACAGGCGGGCCAGGGCGTCGACGGCCGCGAGGCCGCGCGCCTCCGCGTCGACCCGGCACCGCACCTCCCCGGGCGGGGCGGCGGCCAGCTCGGCGCAGAGACGCTCGACCTCCTCGCGGGTGGGCGCGGCGGGCAGGCTCATGACGAGGGGCTGGCTGATGTCCACGAGGGGGTGACCGCCGGAGGGCGGGAAAGTCATCGCGCTAGGCTCGCGATCATGACTTCTCACCCCGTCGAACTGGTGATCTTCGACTGTGACGGCGTTCTGGTGGACAGCGAGCGGCTCTACTGCCGGGTGGACCGGGAGGTCTTCGCCGAGCTGGGCGCCGACTTCACCGAGGCGGAGCTCGTCGAGCACTTCGTGGGCTCCCCGCACGAGATCTGGACGGCCCTCGTCGAGGAGCGCCGGGGCCGCCCCCTGGAGCCGGGCTGGCAGGAGCCGTACCGCGTCCGGTACGAGTCGGTGCTGGACGCCGAGCTGACGGCGGTCGAGGGGGTCACGGAGGTGCTGGACGCGCTGGAGGTCCCGTACTGCCTCGCCTCCAACGGCAGCCACGCCGAGATCCGCCGCAACCTGACGCGCACCGGCCTGCTGGACCGCTTCGACGGCCGGATCTTCAGCGCCCGTGACGTCGCCCGCGGCAAGCCGGCCCCGGACCTCTTCCTGCACGCCGCCGCCACGACGGGCGTCCCGCCGGAGCGCTGCGCGGTGGTGGAGGACAGCCCCTACGGCGTGCGCGCGGCCCGCGCGGCGGGCATGCGCGCGTACGGCTACACGGGCGGCCTGACCCCGGCGCACCGGCTGGAGGGCCCGGACACCGTGGTCTTCGAGGACATGCGGAAGCTGGCGGGGCTGCTGGCCCGCTGACCGCGCGAGCGCGTGAGGGCCCGGCGCGGGTGCGCCGGGCCCTCACGCGTGCGGCCGTCCGTCAGGCGATGCGGTCCAGGACGATCGGGGTCGCCGTGAACTCCGTGCCCGCCGGGGCGATGTCCCAGGCGCCCTCCAGGGAGCCCAGGGCGTAGTCGAACTTCTCCGGGGTGTCCGTGTGCAGGGTCAGCAGCGGCTGGCCCGCCGTGACCGTGTCACCGGGCTTGGCGTGGAGCTCGACGCCCGCGCCGGCCTGCACCGGGTCCTCCTTGCGGGCGCGGCCGGCGCCGAGGCGCCAGGCGGCGATGCCGATGTCGTACGCGTCGAGGCGGGTCAGGACGCCCGAGGACGGGGCCGTGACGACGTGCTGCTCGCGGGCGACCGGGAGGGTGGCGTCCGGGTCGCCGCCCTGGGCCGCGATCATCCGGCGCCAGACGTCCATCGCGGAGCCGTCCCGGAGGGCCTTCGCCGGGTCGGCGTCCTTGATGCCGGCCGCGGCCAGCATCTCGGCCGCGAGGGCGACCGTCAGGTCGACGACGTCCCGCGGGCCGCCGCCGGCCAGGACCTCGACCGACTCGCGGACCTCCAGGGCGTTGCCCGCGGTGAGGCCGAGCGGGGTGGACATGTCGGTGAGGAGCGCGACCGTCCTCACGCCGCTGTCGGTGCCGAGCGCGACCATGGTGGAGGCCAGCTCGCGGGCGTCCTCGATGGTCTTCATGAAGGCGCCGGTGCCGACCTTGACGTCGAGGACGAGGGAGCCGGTGCCCTCGGCGATCTTCTTCGACATGATCGAGGAGGCGATGAGCGGGATCGCCTCGACGGTGCCGGTGACGTCGCGGAGCGCGTACAGCTTCTTGTCCGCCGGGGCGAGGCCGTCGCCGGCCGCGCAGATGACGGCGCCGGTGGTGTCGAGGACGTGCAGCATCTCCTCGTTGGAGAGCAGGGCGCGCCAGCCGGGGATGGACTCCAGCTTGTCGAGGGTGCCGCCGGTGTGGCCGAGGCCGCGGCCGGAGAGCTGCGGGACGGCCGCGCCGCAGGCTGCGACGAGCGGGGCGAGCGGGAGGGTGATCTTGTCGCCGACGCCGCCGGTGGAGTGCTTGTCGGCGGTGGGGCGGGAGAGGGCGTCGAAGTTCATGCGCTCGCCGGAGGCGATCATGGCCGCCGTCCAGCGGGCGATCTCGTCGCGGTTCATGCCGTTGAGCAGGATCGCCATGGCCAGGGCGGACATCTGCTCGTCGGCGACCACGCCGCGGGTGTAGGCGTCGATGACCCAGTCGATCTGCTCGGGGCTCAGCTCGCCCTTGTCCCGCTTGGTCCTGATGACGGAGATGACGTCCATGTCGTGGTGCCTCTTTCTACGCGCATAGAGGGGGGAACGGGAGGAGCGGCCCCTCCATCGTGCCGGAAGGGCCGCTCCGAGGTGCTACTTGGCGAGGTGGTCCGGGCCGAACGCCTGCGGCAGCATCTCCGCCAGGGTCAGGAGCCCGGCGGGCGTCTCCAGGACGAGGCCGGGGCCGCCGAACTCGTACAGGAGCTGCCGGCACCGGCCGCAGGGGACGAGCGACTCGCCGCGGCCGTCCACGCACACGAAGTGGGTGAGCCGGCCGCCGCCGGTGGCCTGGAGCTGCGAGACCAGGCCGCACTCGGCGCAGAGGCCGAGCCCGAAGGAGGCGTTCTCCACGTTGCAGCCGGAGACCGTCCGCCCGTCCTCGACGCGGGCGGCCGCGCCGACCGGGTAGCCCGAGTACGGGGCGTACGCGCGGGACATCGCCTCGCGCGCCGCGACCCGCAGGGCCTCCCAGCCGGCCTCGGGCAGGGCGGTCGTCACTTGCCCTGGCCCTTCCGGTAGGGCAGGCCGTCCGCCTTCGGCATCCTCAGCCGCTGTGCGGACAGGGCCAGCACGAGCAGGGTGGTGATGTACGGGGCGGCGTCGACGAACTGGCTCGGGACCTGGTCGGTCAGCGCGTACCAGAGGAAGAAGCCGACCGCGAAGACCGCGGAGACCACGGCGGGCACGTACTTCTTCTTGTACAGCTGCCAGGCGGCGGCGAGCACCAGGAGGATCGCGACGAGCAGCAGCAGCGCGTGGACGTTCTCGGCGCCGCCGCGGATCTTGAGGCTGTCGGTGAAGCCGAAGAGGCCGGCGCCGAGCGCCATGCCGCCGGGCATCCAGTTGCCGAAGATCATGGCGGCGAGACCGATGTAGCCGCGGCCGCCGGTCTGGCCCTCCTGGTAGATGCCGGTGGCGACGATCGCGAGGAAGGCGCCGCCGAGGCCGGCGAGGGCGCCGGACATGGTGACCGCGATGTACTTGTACTTGTAGACGTTGACGCCGAGGGACTCGGCGGCGACCGGGTTCTCGCCGCAGGAGCGGAGCCGCAGGCCGAAGGCGGTGCGCCACAGCACCCACCAGGTGGCCGGGATCAGCAGGATCGCGACGACGGTGAGCAGCGACAGCTCGGTGACCAGACCGCCGAGGATGCCGGCGACGTCCGAGATCAGGAACCAGTGCTTCTGCTGGATGTCGATCAACCACTCCGACAGCCAGTCGATGGTGATGGTGTCGATCGGATCGATGCGCGGGGACTGCTTGGAGGAGCCGCCCTCGGCCTCGCCGAACGTGAAGTTCGACAGGTACATCGTGAAGCCGGCCGCGAGGATGTTGATGGCCACACCGGAGACGATGTGGTTCACGTTGAAGGTGACCGTGATGATCGCGTGCAGCAGGCCGCCGAGCGCGCCTCCGAGGAGGCCGAAGAGGACGCCCACCCAGGGGCCCCACTGGTAGCCGGCCCAGGCACCGAACCAGGTGCCCAGGATCATCATGCCTTCGAGACCGATGTTGACCACGCCCGCGCGCTCGGCCCACAGGCCGCCCAGGCCGGCCATGCCGATCGGGACGGCGAGCCGGAGCGCGCCGGAGACCTGGCCGACGGAGGTCAGGTCGTCGGCGCCGGAGACGACGCGGACGAGGGAGAAGAGGACGAGGCCGGCCGCGACGATCAGCAGGATCCAGGGCCAGGTGAGCTTGCGGCGCCCGGTCTTCCTGGGAGCTGCGCTCGGCTTGGCGACGGTTCCGGTGCTCATGCCGAGACCTCCTTGTCGGTCTTGATGGCGCCGCCGGCGGCGAGCTCCTCGCCGACCTTCTGCTGCTGGCGGCGGGTGCCGTAACGGCGGACGAGCTCGTAGGAGACGACCACGGCGATCACGATGATGCCCTGCATGATCTGCGTGATCTCCTTCGGGTAGCCCTCGACGTCGAGCGACGAGGACGCCTTGTCGAGGAACGCGAAGAGCAGCGCGGCGAAGAGGATGCCGACCGGGTTGTTCCGGCCGAGCAGCGCGATCGTGATGGCGGTGAAGCCGACGCCGACCGGGAACGAGAGGCTGTACGTGTGGGTGTCGCCGAGCAGCGTGGGCATGCCCGAGAGGCCGGCGAGGCCACCGGAGATGAGCATCGAGGTGAGGATCATCTTCTTGGCGTCGACACCGCTGGCCTGGGCCGCCGACTCGCTCTCGCCGGTGGCGCGCAGGTCGAAGCCGAAGCGGGTGCGGTTGAGGACGAACCAGTAGACGACGCCGAGGGCGAGCGCGACGAAGGTGAAGCCGTAGATCTCGCCGTTGCCCTGGCCCATGTCGATGCCGGGGAACCAGCCGGACTCGGCGATCTCACCGGTGGTGAGGTCGTTGGAGCCCTCGGGCTGGACGCCGAGGTTCTTCGGCAGGATCAGCCAGGCGATCAGGGAGGTCGCGATGGCGTTGAGCATGATCGTCGAGACGACCTCGGAGACGCCCCGGGTGGTCTTGAGGATGCCGGCGATGCCGGCCCAGAAGGCGCCGGTGAGGATCGCGACGACCACGATCAGCAGGATGTGCAGCGGGCCGGGCAGCTCGACGGAGGCGCCGACCACGGCCGAGACCATCGCGGCGAGGCGGTACTGGCCGTCGACGCCGATGTTGAAGAGGTTCATCCGGAAGCCGATGGCGACGGCCAGGGCTGCCAGGTAGTAGATCCCCGTCTGGTTGACGATCAGGACCTGGATGTCCGCGTACCCGGCGTTCTCGATCATCAGCTGGATCGGCTCGATCGGGTCGAGGCCCGTCGCGAGCAGCACCAGCATGGTGAGGACGAACGAGGAGACCAGCGCGAGCACCGGGCCGGCGGCCCCGATGATCAGCTTGTCCTTGTCGATCTTCTTCATCGGGCGTCACCGTCTTCGGACTGCTCGGTGCCTTCGAGGTGGCCGGTGGCCGCGCCGGTCATGGCGGAGCCCAGCTCCTCGGGCGTGATGGTGGCGGGGTCCGCGTCCGCGACGAGCTTGCCGCGGTACATGACCCGGAGGGTGTCGGAGAGGCCGATCAGCTCGTCGAGGTCGGCGGAGATCAGCAGGACCGCCAGGCCCTCGCGGCGGGCGTCCCGGATCGCGTCCCAGATCTGCGCCTGCGCGCCGACGTCCACACCGCGGGTGGGGTGGGCGGCGATCAGGAACTTCGGGCTGTGGCTCATCTCGCGGCCGACGATCAGCTTCTGCTGGTTGCCGCCGGAGAGGGAGGCCGCGGTCACGTCGATGCCCGGGGTGCGGACGTCGTACTCGCGGACGATCCGCTCGGTGTCCTTGCGGGCGGCCTTCGGGTCGAGGATGCCGCGCCGGGAGTTGGGCGCCTCGGTGACGTGGCCGAGGATGCGGTTCTCCCAGAGGGGGGCCTCCAGGAGCAGGCCGTGGCGGTGCCGGTCCTCGGGGATGTAGCCGATGCCGCCCTCGCGGCGCTTGCGCACGGAGACCTTGGAGATGTCCTCGCCGTCGAGCGTGATGACGCCCGCGTCGGGGGTGGCCATGCCCATCAGGGCCTCGATGAGCTCGGTCTGGCCGTTGCCCTCGACGCCGGCGATGCCGAGGATCTCGCCCTTGTGGATGGTGAGCGAGATGTCGTCGAGGAGCTTGCGGCCGGCCGCGACCTCCTGGACGACCGTCGTGCTCGACGGGTCCGCGGGGGCGGCGGTGGTGAGCGGGGCTCCGGTGGCGCCGCCCTCCAGGAGGGTGAGGTTCTCGACCCGGAGCATGGCGACGTCGGTGACGGTCGACTCGCGGGTCTCCGGGGAGGGCAGCTCGCTGCCGACCATCAGCTCGGCGAGCTGCTTGGTGGTGGCGGTCTTCGGGTCGGCGGTGCCGACGGTGGTGCCGCGCCGGATGACGGTGATGTCGTCGGCGACCTTCAGGACCTCGCCCAGCTTGTGCGAGATGAAGATGACGGTGAGGCCCTCGGCCTTGAGCTCGCGCAGGTTGTCGAAGAGCGCGTCGACCTCCTGCGGGACGAGGACCGCGGTCGGCTCGTCGAGGATGAGGATCTTCGCACCGCGGTAGAGCACCTTGAGGATCTCGACGCGCTGCCGGTCGGCGACGCCGAGGTCCTCGACGAGGACGTCGGGGCGGACGCCGAGGCCGTACGCGTCGGAGATCTCCTGGATCTTCTTGCGGGCCTTGGCACCGATGCCGTACAGCTTCTCGCCGCCGAGGACGACGTTCTCCAGGACGGTGAGGTTGTCGGCGAGCATGAAGTGCTGGTGCACCATGCCGATGCCGCGCGCGATGGCGTCACCGGGGCTGGAGAAGGTGACCTGCTCCCCGTCGATGGCGATGGTGCCCTCGTCCGGCTTCTGCATGCCGTAGAGGATCTTCATGAGGGTCGACTTGCCGGCACCGTTCTCACCGATGAGGGCATGGACGGTGCCCTTGCGGACGGTGATCGCGATGTCCTTGTTGGCGACGACGCCGGGGAAGCGCTTGGTGATGCCGTGGAGTTCCACGGCGGGGGGGCTGGACGCGTTGATGACGCACTCTCCTTGGCCGAAAGGAGTGGGAGCGGAGGGCAGGGCGGGGCGAAGTTATCGTGCCGGTGCGACATCTACACGCGTAGCGCTGCCGAAAAGTGAAAACCCGTACGGGAATGGGGCCGGGGCCCGGTCCCGGTGGGAGTCCCACCGGGGCCGGGCCCGCGGGCAACTGGTCGTGACCTGCGCGCCTTACGGGGCGGTCTTGACCGTGATCTTGCCGTCGATGATGTCCTTCTTCGCCTTCTCCACCGCGGCGATCAGGTCCGTCATGGACTTGTACTTCGGGTTGGAGTCGGCCAGGGCGACACCGTCGGTGGCGAGGCCGTAGCGGACCTCACCGGTCTGCGGCTTGCCGTCCTTGACCGACTTGATCAGGTTGTAGACGGAGTCCGAGACGTCCTTGGTGACCGAGGTCAGGATCGCGTCCTTGTACTCGGCGAGACCGGCCTGGTTGTACTGGTCGGAGTCGACGCCGATGGCCCACTTGCCGGCCTTGGACGCGGCCTCGATCGCGCCGGAACCGGCGAGACCGGCGGCGGCGTAGATCACGTCGGCGCCCTTGTCGAGCTGGCCCTCCGCGGCGGCCTTGCCGAGGTCGGGCTTGGCGAAGCCGTCGAAGTTCGGCGGCTGGGTCAGGTACTGGGTGAGCACCTTCGCCTTGGGGTTGGTGTCCTTGACGCCCTGGACGTAGCCGGCCTCGAACTTCTTGATCAGCGGGACCTCGACACCGCCGATGAAGCCGACCGTGCCGGACTTGGACGCCTTGGCGGCGGCGACGCCGGCCAGGTAGGAGCCCTGCTCCTCGTTGAACACCATGTTGGCGATGTTCTTGCCGGTCACCGAGGTGTCGTCGATGATGCCGAAGGTCGTGTCGGGGAACTGCGCGGCGACCTTCTTGATGGCCGGGGCGTAGGCGAAGCCGACGCCGATGACCGGGTTGTTGCCGGCGCGGGCCAGCGAGGTGAGGCGCTGCACCTTGTCGGCGTCGCCCTCGCCGGACGAGGGCTCGGCCTCGGAGCCGTCGATGTCGAGCTCGTCCTCGGCCTTCTTCAGACCCGCGTAGGCGGCGTCGTTGAAGGACTGGTCACCGCGGCCGCCGATGTCGTACGCGATGGCGGCCTTGGCGGCCTTCGAGTCGGTACCGGAGCCGCCCTCGGAGGAGGACTTGCCGCAGGCGGTCGCGGAGAGCGCGAGCGCCGCGGAGGCGATGCCCACGGTGGTGATCCTGGTGATCCGGCGCAAGAGGAGGGTCCCTTCAAGACTGACCGAAAGCGCCTCTTCCGGCGCTGGCTTTGCGGCGATCGTAACGCGCGTAGATGTCAGTTAAAGACCCGTTCATGAGTCGTTACCGTATCGACGCGAACCCACAGGCCACAGTACCTGTACACACTTCGCGATCAAGGCGCAACCCCGTGTCATCAGCCGAGATGAGCGGCGGGGAAAAAGAAGGGCACCGCTCCCCCGCCGGCGGTGCGGGGGAGCGGTGCCCTGGGCCGGCCGGGTCAGTCGGCGTCGATCAGCGCGGCGGCGGTGAAGAGCTCCACGGCGGTCTCGATGCACCGCTCGTCGACGTCGAAGTCGCCCGCGTGGAGGTCGCGGACGCGCGGGTCTCCGGGGGTGCGGACGCCGAGCCGGGCCATCGCGCCGGGGACGTGCTCCAGGTACCAGGAGAAGTCCTCGCCGCCGAGGCTCTGCTCGGTGTCCTCGACCGAGTCGACCCCGCGGCGGGCGGTCATCGCGTCCCGGAGCAGTTCCACGATCACCGGGTCGTTCACGACCGGGGGGACGCCCCGGACGTAGTTCACGGTGGACTTGGCGCGGTGCAGGGTGGCGATCTCGTCGACGGCGGCGTGCACCAGGTCGGGCGCGTCGCGCCAGGCGGGCAGGTCGAGGCAGCGGACGGTGCCGGAGAGCTCGGCGTGCTGCGGGATGACGTTGGGCGCGTGACCGGCCTCGATCCGGCCCCAGGTGACCGAGAGGCCGGAGCGGGCGTCGACACGGCGGGCGAGCACGGCCGGCACGTCGGTGGCGATCCGGGCGGCGGCGGTCACCAGGTCGGTGGTGAGGTGCGGGCGGGCGGTGTGGCCGCCGGGGCCGTCGAGGGTGATCTCCAGCCGGTCGCACGCGGAGGTGATGGGGCCGGTGCGGATCCCGATCCTGCCCGCGTCGACCTTCGGGTCGCAGTGGACGGCGATGATCCGGCCGACGCCGTCGAGGACGCCGGCCGCGACCGCGTCGGCGGCGCCGCCGGGCAGCACCTCCTCGGCGGGCTGGAAGATCAGCCGCACCGGGCGGGGCAGCCGGCCCTCGCGCTCCAGCCCGGCGAGGACCAGTCCGGCGCCGAGGACGGTGGTGGTGTGCACGTCGTGGCCGCAGGCGTGGGCGCGGTTGGGCACGGTGGAGCGGTACGCGACGGTCTTGGCGTCCGGGATGGGCAGGGCGTCGAGGTCCGCGCGGACGGCGAGCATGGGGCGCCCGCCGTCCCAGGTGCCGATGTCACAGATGAGGCCCGTGCCGCCCGGGAGGACGCGCGGCGCCAGGCCGGCCGCCTCCAGGCGGGCCTTGAGCGCGGCGGTGGTACGGAACTCCTGGTTTCCGAGCTCCGGGTGCATGTGCAAGTCCCTGCGGAAGGCGATCAGTTCGTCGCGCAGGGCGGAGGACAGCGTTCCGGGCAGGGTGAAGGATCCGGGCTCACGGGTCTTCAACTGGTTCACCCTTTGAAGGGTAGGCCCATCCGGTGATCAACTGCCCGTTGATCACGAAAAGTTCAGCCCCTTAGGGGAAAGAATCTCGGTTTGCCGTGCATGGGACACGCTCCGTATGGGTATGGTCACCCGAATTCGAGCCGATCGACCGCGGAACCGGTCCGGTGGGTGAGCCGGTCCGCTCCCGACGCCGTCCCGGCGACGCCCGCGAGGAAGCCCTGGGCCCGCGGCGAGGCCGTGGCCCGCAGCCACTCGGGCTCGATCTCGCAGACCGCCACCTTCACCCCCGTGCCCGCCAGGGCCAGCGGCAGGGTGTGCACGACGGTGGACGGGAAGCTGACGATGGTGGCGCCGATCGGGCCGCGCCGGGCGATCAGCTCCAGCGGCAGATCGGGCCGGACCACCTGGAGGCCGGTCTCGACCGCGACCCGGTGCAGCTTCTCCGGGGTCTCGCGGCGGTGGGCGAAGTAGCGGGTGGCGCCGTGGGTGCGGGCCAGCTGCCCGACCACCCGGAGGTAGTGCTCCGCGTCGACCACACCGGTCTCGACGAGCGAGGTGCCCACGAGGTCGGCGCCGCCGGTGAGCGCGGGCGGCCCGAAGCGGTCCCGGGTCCACGCGTACGTGTTCTCGGTGACCTCGGTGCCGGGCGGCGCCTGCACGGGCAGCGAGGTGAAGATCTCGACGCTCCGGCCGGGCCCGGGGGCCAGCCGGCGGCGGGCCAGCGAGGTCACCGGGGCGAGGACCAGCTCGCGCGGCCCGAGGTCGCCCTTGCGGTGCCAGCGGACCAGCCGCTCCCCGCCCGCCAGCTGGGCGGCGAACTCCATGGTCGCGGTGCCGTCGTCGACGACCGTGACGTGCCGCGGGCCGAAGAGGGTGAGCAGCAGCTGGACGTAACGGGAGAACGGGTCGCCGACGATCACGCGCCCGGCGGCGCGCAGCGGCCCGCCCAGCTCCCGCAGGGTCCGCACGAGCGCGCCGCGCCCGGCCCGCGCCTCCTGCCAGTGCACGGCGAACCCCTCGTCGCGGGCGAGCTGGGCCATCCGGCGCAGCTGGCCCCGCGACATGGGGTCGGTCGGCGAGAGGACGACGATCCGGAGATCGCCGGCGGCGGAGGCGCCGGCCCCCGTGCCGTGCGCGGCGCGGGGCGCCGCGGCGTCCGGCGCGGGTGCCGGGCCGGCATCCCGCGCCGGGTCGGGTCCCCCCTGCTCGGGCGGGGCCGGGAGCCCGGGGGAGGGTGCGGGCGCGGGGGCCCCGGCCGCGGCCGGGGCGGAGGCCCGGCCGCGTGCGTGCGCCCACTCCAGGACGTTCAGGAGCTGGACGGGACTCTCCACGAACGCCAGTCGGCCGGTCATACGGTGACGGGCTCCTGGACGCGGCGGAGCTTCTTCATCGGGCCGAGCTCCGACTCGTACACCTTCTTCACGCCGTCGCCGAGCGCGGTCTCGATGGTGCGGATGTCGCGGACGAGGCGCTCCAGGCCCTGCGGCTCGACGGAGGCGGCCTGGTCCGAGCCCCACATGGCGCGGTCGAGGGTGATGTGGCGCTCGACGAAGGTGGCGCCGAGGGCGACGGCGGCCAGCGTGGTCTGGAGGCCGGTCTCGTGGCCGGAGTAGCCGATCGGGACGTTCGGGTACTCCTCCTGGAGCGTCTGGATGACGCGCAGGTTCAGCTCCTCGGCCTTGGCCGGGTAGGTGGAGGTGGCGTGGCAGAGCAGGATGTTGTCGCTGCCCAGGACCTCGACCGCGTGGCGGATCTGCTTCGGCGTCGACATGCCGGTGGAGAGGATGACGGTGCGGCCGGTGGCGCGCAGCTCGCGCAGCAGCTCGTCGTCGGTGAGGGAGGCCGAGGCGACCTTGTGGGCGGGGACGTCGAACTTCTCCAGGAAGGCGACGGCCTCGGTGTCCCACGGGGAGGCGAACCAGTCGATGCCGCGCTCGCGGCAGTGCTCGTCGATCTGGCGGTACTCGTCCTCGCCGAACTCCACGCGGTGGCGGTAGTCGATGTACGTCATCCGGCCCCAGGGGGTGTCGCGCTCGATGTCCCACTGGTCGCGCGGGGTGCAGATCTCGGGGGTGCGCTTCTGGAACTTGACGGCGTCGCAGCCGGCCTCGGCGGCCACGTCGATCAGCTTGAAGGCGTTCTCGAGGTCGCCGTTGTGGTTGATGCCGATCTCGCCGCAGATGTAGACGGGCTGACCGGGACCGGCGGTCTTCGGGCCGAGGGTGCGCAGACGGGTGCTCATGGTGGTGCTTCCTTTTGCTTGCGGGGCGGTTTACGAGAGGGGTGCGAGCGGGCTCGCGGGTGAGGTGGGGGTGTTCAGCTCGGGTCCGAGGAGCCAGGCGGCGATCTCGCGGATCGCTCCGAAGCCGCCCGGGGTGACGGTGACCGCGCGGGCCGCGGCCCGGACGGAGTCGTGGGCGCTGCTCACCGCGACGGGCCAGCCGACGAGGTGGAAGCAGGGCAGGTCGTTGACGTCGTTGCCGGCGTAGAGGACGCGCGCGGGGTCGATGGACTCGGCCTCGCACCACTCCTTGAGGGCGAGGTCCTTGCGGTCGATGCCGTGCAGGACCGGGATCCTCAGCTTCCGGGCGCGGGCGGCGACGACGGGGTTCTGCTCGGTGGAGAGGATGAGGACGGGCAGGCCGGCGCGGCGCAGGGCCGCGATGCCGAGTCCGTCGCCGCGGTGGGCGGAGACGAACTCGCGGCCCTCCGAGTCGAGGTGGACCCGGTCGTCGGTCTGGGTGCCGTCGAAGTCGAGGACGACCGCGTCGACGTCGGCGAAGCCGGGCGTCACCGGCTCGTCGAGGAGCGGCGCGAGGGCCTTGGCGCGGGCCAGGTCGTGCGGGTCGTCGATCTCCAGGACGCGGGCCGGGTCGGTGACGACGAGGGCGGTGCGGCCGAAGAAGCGGTGCCCGTGGGTACGGAATCCGGCCGCGTCCATCGCGTAGACGGCGCCGGTCTCCAGGTACTCGGGCTCGCGGTCCTGGCGGCGCGGGCGGTGGGCCTTGTCGTGGTTGACACCGGTGGCGCCGTCGGGGGTCTCGCGCCACAGGAAGCCGTGCGAGGGGGCCGCGGTGAAGGCGGTGTCGGCGGCGCCGGAGGTGATCCGGGCGACGGCCTCGGCGACCTCCCCCGAGGTGAGGAAGGGGCTGGTGCACTGGACGAGGAGGACCACGTCGGCGGTGCGGCCGTGGGTGGCCTCGAAGGCGTCCAGGGCGTGCAGGACGGCGGCCTCGCTGGTGGCGGTGTCGCCGGCGATCGCGGCCGGGCGCCGCACGGCCTCGGCGCCGGAGGAGCGGGCTCCGGCGGCGATGGCCGGGTCGTCGGTGGAGACGACGACGTCGGTGACGCCGACGGCGCCGAGGCAGGCCCGGACGGCCCGGCCGACCAGCGGGATCCCGGCGACCGGGGCGAGGTTCTTGGCGGGGACGCCCTTGGAGCCGCCCCGTGCGGGGATGACGGCGAGCACGGTGGGGCTCGGCTTCTTCGTGGGCATCACAGTTCTCCCAGGCGTCGGACGACGGGGGCCACGCGCTGGACGCCGTGGCGGTAGGCGCCGCGCGCCGCCTCGCGGACGATCCGGCGCAGTCCGCTGTCGCGGACCGGGGGCGCGGTGACGTCCAGGCGGTGGCGGGCGAGGATCCCCGGCAGGTAGCCGGGGGCCGTCTCCGCGGTGTAGTAGGGGCTGATCGGGGGCTGTTCGGGCAGCGCGAGGAGCTTCGCGACCCGTTCGCGCGCGGCGTCGAAGGCGGAGTCGTACCCGCCGTCGGACGCCACGCCCTGCCGGGCCAGCCACTCCTCGTCGGGTTCGGGCGCCTCGCCCCGGTCGAGCCGGTCGAAGGAGGTGAGGAGGCCGGAGCCGATGAAGTGGTGGTTGCCGTTGACCTCGCGGACCCCGCAGTCGGTGAGGATCGCGGTGGGGATCCGGCGGTGCAGGGCCTCCAGGGCGGCGGTGGAGGAGACGGTGACCAGCAGGTCGGTGCGGTCCAGGACCTCGCCCATGTGCCCGTAGACCAGGCGGAAGTTGGCGGGCGGGTCCAGATCGCGCACCAGCCGCTGGTACGGGTGCTCCTCCAGGTGCGTGGTGTGCTCGCCGGGCTTGGAGCGGAGCTTGAGGAGGACCTCGCGCTCCGGGTGCAGCCGGGCGTGCCGGACCAGCCGTTCCAGGACGTACGCCCGCTCGGCCCGGGTGACCGGTACGGACGGCTGGGCGGCGAACACCAGGGTGTCGCGGCCCTCTTCGGGGCGGTGCGGGGCGCCGCCGAGGAACGGCAGCGCGGCCTCGACGACCGACTCGGCGTCCGCGCCGACCCCTTCGTACACGGCGCGGAAGCGGTCCGCGTCGTGGCGGGAGTTGGCGAGGACCACGTCGGCGCCGTGGCGGAGCAGCAGGCCGTCGGCGAGCTTCTCGTAGACCACGCCGACGTATCCGGTGACGATCACCGGCCGGCGGTCGAGGCCGAGGTCGGCGAGGCCCTGGAGGACGGCCCGGACGGTGCCGCCGACCAGCGCGAGGACGACGACGTCGTACCGCTCGCCGCGCGCCTCCGCGTCCCGCACCTCGCGCAGGAACTCCGCTCCGGTCACCTCGCGCGGGGCGGCCGTGGAGGCGCCCGTCTCGGCGAGCTGGCGGGCGGTGGGGGTGGCCCGGCCGCGGAGGACGAAACCGGTCGGTTCGGCGTCGGCCGCGGTGATGCGGCGCGCGGTGAGCGCACCCCATTTCCACCGGGTGTCGGAATCCGCGAGTACGGCGATCCGTACCGCTTCACTGGAACTTGCTGGCACGTCGAGGACGCTAGAAGGGCATTCCGGTCTACGGCCCAACTGAGCCGCAACAAACGGTGAACAGCACCTCTCCGTGATCTGAAGCGGCCCGGGATTCAGCCGTTGGACGGCCCGAAATCCCCTTGGGTAAAGGCGGTTAATGAGCCCGCCGCTTCGTGTTCACCGAAAATCCCCCGGCCGGTCGGCGGAGCGGCCGGGCGGGCGCCTAGCGTCGGCCGCGTGGTCAAGCTCTCCGTCGTCGTGCCGTTCTTCAACGTGCAGACATACGCCTCCGACACCCTCGCCAGTCTGCGCGCCAACGCCCGCGACGACTTCGAGTTCCTCCTCGTCGACGACCGCTCGTCCGACGACACCCCGGAGATCCTCGAACGGGCCGTACGCGACCTGCCCGGCGCCGTCCTGATCCGGCACGAGCGGAACGAGGGCCTGGCGACCGCCCGCAACACCGGCCTCGACGCCGCCCGCGGCGAGTTCGTCACCTTCCTCGACGGGGACGACTGGCTCTCCCCCGGCTACTACGGGCGCCTGGTCACGGCCGCCGAGGGCCTGGGGTGCGACTTCCTGCGCACCGACCACACCTCGGTCACCGGCCGCGCCCGCTCGGTCCGCCGGGTGCCCGTCCCGCGCCGCGGGGAGGTCCTGGACCCGCGCGAGGCGATCCTCCCCGCCCACCGCACCACCTCCGTCGACTACCCCTTCGCCTGGGCCGGGATCTACCACCGCCGGCTCCTCGACCGGGGCCTGCTGCACTTCCCGCACGGCCTGCGCACCGCCGAGGACCGGCCGTGGATCTGGCGGCTGCACCGCGAGGCGAAGTCCTTCGCCGCCGTCGGCGAACTCGGCGTCTTCTACCGGCGCGGAGTGGCGACCTCGCTCACCCAGATCGGCGACGTCCGGCAATTGGATTTCATCCGCGCATTCGACCAGGTGATCGAGGAGACCGCACGGGACGCGGAGGCGGACCGCTTTCTCCCGAAAGCCGTCCGCACCTATTGCGCGGTGATCGCCCATCACGTCGGATCCATCGAGAAGTTCGAACCGGACGTGGCCCGGCAGCTGAAGGCGATGAGCGCGGGCGCGCTCCGCCGGATGCCGCAGGACGTCCTCGACCAGGCGCTGACCGCGATGGGCGGCGAGCGGGCCACGGTGCTGCGCAAGCTGCGCCGCCGCCGCCCGGCACCGCCGCCGCCGGCCCCGCCGGGCGGCCGCGGCCCCGCCGGCACGACCCCTTCGGAGGTGGCCGCGTGAGCACGGCCCGTACGACCCAGATCTTCGCCGCGTCCACCCTGTACGGCGCGGTCACCCTGGCCGCCGCCATAGACAGCGGCTGCTTCGACAGCGCCGCCCGCCGGATCCTCCTCGTCACCGACAACGCGCCCGTCCCGGAGACCACCCCGGCCTTCGACGAGGCCGAGGGCTTCGGCCGGATCCGCGACCGCTTCGACGAGGTGGTGTCCTGGAACGAGACCATCTCCCCGCTCCATCCCGGCGGCTGGACCCCGCGCGGCCAGGACGTGCCGATGCTCCAGCGCCACCTCCACAAGCTGTGGGGGCTCGGCGACGACCGGGTCGAGCTGGTCCTGGAGTCCATCCAGGTCACCCCCGCCCTCGCCATCGCCCACCTCCTCCCCGAGGCGGCGATCACCGTCTACGCGGACGGCCTGATGAGCTACGGGCCGACCCGCAACAAGATCGACCCGCTGATCGGCGGCCGCGCCGCCCGCCTCCTCCACCTCGACCTGGTGCCGGGCCTGCGTCCGCTGTTGCTGGGCGAGTTCGGCGCGGTGCCGGAGACCGTCCCCGTGGAGGCGTTCACGAAGGCCGTCGGAGAACTCGCCGGCACCGACGCGCCCGCCGCCGGCGGCGAGGGCCCCGCCCTGCTCCTCGGCCAGTACCTGGCCGCGCTCCACCTGATGACGGCCGCCGAGGAGGAGGAGCTGCACCTGAGCATGGTGCGCGGGGCGGTCGCCCGCGGCCACCGGCACCTCGTCTTCAAGCCGCACCCCACCGCCCCCGACTCCTGGACGGCCTCGCTGGCCGAGGAGGCGGACCGGCTCGGCGCCCGGCTCACCGTGGAGACCCGCCCGGTCCTCGCCGAGGTGCTCTACCGGGAGCTGCGGCCCGCGCTGGTCGTCGGCTGCTTCTCGACGGCGCTGATGACCGCCCGCACCTTCTACGGGCTGCCGGTCGCCCGGGTCGGGACCCGGGAACTGCTCCAGCGGCTCACCCCGTTCCAGAACAGCAACCGGATCCCGCTGACGGTGGTCGACGCGGTCGTGCCGCCGCTGACCCCCGGCCCGGACGACGAGGAGCCGGTGACGGACGCCGCCCGCCTCGACGACCTGGTCGCCGCGGTCGGCTTCGCGATGCAGCCGAACATACGGGCCGACCTGCGGGAGGCCGCCGTGCGCCACCTGTCGGGGCCGTACGCCGAGCGCACCCGGCACCACTTCACCCGCCGCCGGCTCACCGTCCTGGACCTCCCGGGCGGCCTGCCGGTCCCCCGGCACCCGAGGGTGCGCCGGCTGGCGCGCCGGGCGCTGCGGCTGCGCAAGGCGCTGAAGAGGTAGCCGCCGCGAGCCGGAGGGGCCCGGGACCTGTGCGGTGGTCCCGGGCCCCTCCGTCACGACCGGCGGCGGGTCAGGCGCGGACGATCGGCTCCTGGAGCTCGGTGACCCAGCCGGCCGGGTCGGCCGGGCACTCCAGGTACAGCTCGCGGGCGTAGCCGGCGGAGGCGTGGCCGTTGACGTCGATCCAGGAGGCGAGGGCCTGCGCGGCCGGCAGGACGCCGTCCATGGAACCCCGGTGGACGACGGTCGCCGCCTCCTCGATGCCGGGCAGCACGTGCACGAGCACGCCCTCGGCCTCGGTGCCCTCGGGCACGGTCATGCCGGCGTGCACGACGATCGAGCCGTCGCCCTTCCCGGCGTCCTCGTAGTACGCGATCCCCGGCCCGAAGCCGGTGACGCCGGCGGCCTCCAGGCGGCCGCACAGCCGCTCGTACAGCGGCCCGATGACGGGCGTGATGTTCTCCGGCTCGAAGCCGGCGGCGACCGCGCTCAGCTCGGCGATCCGGACGGCGGGGATCTTCTTGACGACGACGTCCTGCGTGGACATGCGTCCCTCGCTCTCGATGGCTCGGAGCCTCGCGCCGACCTGGGCGAGCCGGGCCCGCGCCGCTTCCAGGGCCGCTTCCAGCTCGGCCTGGCGCAGCCTCAGCATCCCGCGCAGCTCCTCCGCGCCGATCTCGTCGCCGAGGATGGCCCCCACCTGGTCCAGGGTGAAGCCGAGGTCCTTGAGCGCGATGACGCGGTTGAGCCGGGCGAGCTGGTCCGCCGTGTAGTGGCGGTAGCCGCTGTGCGGGTCGACGTGGGCCGGGCGCAGCAGTCCGATGGCGTCGTAGTGACGCAGCATCCGGACCGACACCCGCCCGTGCCGGGCGAAGTCTCCGATGGTGAACATGACGCCCCCTACGGAACGGCCTCACACGGTGTGAGGGTCAAGCGCGGCGGGGAACCGTCAGGCGGCGCTGCTGAGGGAGAGCTTCACGGCGAAGCCGAGGAAGAGGGCGCCGGCGGCGGAGGTGGCGCCGGCGGAGAGGCGCTTGCGGCGGCGGAAGGCGGCGGCGAGGCGGGTGCCGCCGAAGATCAGGGTGGTGAGGTAGAGGAAGCTGCCGAGCTGGAGCAGGGTGCCGAGGACCAGGAAGGAGAGCGCCGGGTAGGCGTAGGAGGGGTCCACGAACTGCACGAAGAAGGAGATCAGGAAGAGGATCGCCTTCGGGTTGAAGAGGCTGATGATCAGCGCCCGGCGGTAGGGGTGCTCGGCGGAGCCGCTCTCGGTGCCGTCGGCGCCGGCCTCGGCGGGTTCGCGGCGGGAGCGCCACATGTCCAGGGCCGCGCGGAGCATCCCGTACGCCATCCACGCCAGGTAGCCCGCGCCCGCGTACTTGACGATCGTGAAGAGGACCGGGGTGGTCTGGAGGAGGGAGGCCGCGCCGAGGGCGGCCAGGGTCATCAGGATCGTGTCGCCGGTGAAGACGCCGGCGGCGGCCTTGTACCCGGTCCTGGTGCCCTTGCGGGCGGCCACGGACAGCACGTAGAGCGAGTTCGGCCCCGGGAGGAGGATGATGAGGACGAGCCCGGCGAGATAGGTCGGCAGATCGGTGACACCCAGCATGGGCGGAGTGTCGCACATGCGTGCGGTGATGCGCTGTGATGTCTCACTCCTCCCGCTCCCGGACGTGCGGAAGGGGCGCCCGGGGGGGCCCGCGGGCCCTCCGGACGGGGGGGGAAAAGTACTGGGGGGGGCGCGGGGGGGCCCCCCCCCCCCCGCCGCCACCCCCAGCAGCGGCACCCCAGCACCGAGGAGCGACGATGCCGGCCCCCAGCACCACACTCAGCAAGACGGGCACCGCCCCTCACTCCCCACCGGACGGGACGGCCCCCCGCCCCGGGCGCGGACACCTCGCCCAGGCCCTGCGGCGCAACCTGACCGCCCACGGCTTCCTCATCGGCGCCGTCCTCTGCTTCGCGGTCTTCTCCTGGTACCCGATGGTCAGGGAGTTCCTGCTCGCCTTCCAGAAGACCGAGAGCGGCCGCACCACCTGGGTCGGCTTCGACAACTTCCGCACCGTCGCCGGCGACCCGGCCTTCTGGCAGGCATGGAGCAACACCCTCCTCTACACCGCCCTCGCCCTGGTCCTCGGCTTCGCCGTACCCTTCGCCGCCGCCCTCGTCATCAACGAGTTCCGCCACGGACAGGGCTACCTCCGGCTCCTCGTCTACCTCCCGGTGATGCTCCCGCCCGTCGCCGCCGTCCTCCTCTTCAAGTACCTGTACGACCCCGGGTACGGCCTCCTCAACGAACTCCTCGGCTTCCTGGGCCTGCCCGAACAGCAGTGGCTCCAGGACCCCGACCTCTCCCTGCTCGCCGTCGTCATCGCGTCCACCTGGATGAACATGGGCGGCGCCACCCTGATCTACCTCGCCGCGCTCCAGTCCATCCCCGGCGAGCTGTACGAGGCCGCCGAACTCGACGGCGCCGGCCTCCTCCGCAAGATCTGGCACGTCACCATCCCGCAGACCCGGCTCGTCCTCTCCCTGATGCTCCTCATGCAGGTCATCGCCACCATGCAGGTCTTCGTCGAGCCGTTCCTGCTCACCGGCGGCGCCGGACCCGAAGGGTCCACCACCACCGTCGTCTACCTGATCTACCAGTACGCCTTCAACTTCAACAACTACGGCGCCGCGGCCGCCCTCGGCCTGCTCCTGCTCGTACTCCTCGCCGGATTCTCGGCGGCGTACGTCAAGCTCAGCCGCGCCGAGGACGAGTAGGACCCGGGGAGACACACATGTCCACACGCACGCTCATCCCGCCGGCCCGGCTCGCCAGGCCCCGCGGCAAGGCGGCCTACCGCGCCGTCCTCGTCCTGGTCCTCGTCCTCTTCACCCTGGTCTTCCTCGGCCCCCTCTACTGGCTGGCGTCCAGCGGCTTCAAGGACGCCCAGGAAGTCGTCCAGACCCCGCCCACCCTGATCCCCGGCACCTTCGAACCCGCCAACTACAGCCGGGCCTGGGAGGTCATGGACCTCGCCACCCTCCTCCTCAACACGCTCTACTACGCCTTCGGCGCCCTCGCCTTCCAGCTCGTGTTCGACGTCGCCGCCGCGTACGCGCTCTCCAAGCTGCGCCCCGTGCTCGGCAAGGCGATCCTCGGCATGATGCTCGCCACCCTGATGATCCCGGCGACCGTCCTCGTCGTCCCCCAGTACCTCACCGTGCTCGACGTGCCGATCGTCGAACGCAACCTGCTCGACAGCCCGTGGGCGATCTGGCTGCCGTCCGTCACCAACGCCTTCAACATCTTCCTGCTGAAGCGCTTCTTCGACTCCATCCCCCAGGAACTGCTCTCCGCCGCCTCCCTGGACGGCGCCGGCCCCCTGAGGATCCTGTGGTCGATCGTCCTGCCGATCTCCCGGCCGATCCTCGGCGTCGTGTCGATCTTCGCGGTCGTCGGCGTCTGGAAGGACTTCCTCTGGCCGATGCTCACCCTCCCCGACCCGGCCAAGCAGACCCTCAACGTGGGCATCTACTCGCTCTCCAACGGGGTCCCCGTCAACGTCCTCATCGCGGCCCTCACCATCGCCTCGCTGCCGACGCTGATCGTCTTCCTCGTCTTCCAGCGGAACATCATGGGCGGCCTCACCGCAGGCGGCCTCAAGGGCTGAACCGCCCGCCCCTCCGCTCCCTCGTCCGCACACCTCCCTGCCCGAAAGGACCGTCCCGTGGCAGCCCCTTCCCCGACCCGCACCGCCGACTGGTGGCGCGACGCCGTCATCTACCAGGTCTACCCGCGCAGCTTCGCCGACGGCGACGGGGACGGCACCGGTGACCTCGCGGGCGTCCGGGCGAGACTGCCCCACCTCGCGGCGCTCGGCGTCGACGCCGTCTGGTTCACCCCCTGGTACGCCTCCCCGATGGTCGACGGCGGCTACGACGTCGCCGACTACCGCGCCATCGACCCCGCCTTCGGCACCCTCGACGAGGCCGAGAAGCTGATCGCGGAGGCCGCCGAACTCGGCCTCCGCGTCATCGTCGACATCGTCCCCAACCACGTCTCCGACCAGCACGCCTGGTTCAGGGAGGCGCTCGCCGCCGGCCCCGGCAGCGCGGCCCGCGCCCGCTTCCACTTCCGGCCCGGCCGCGGCGAGCACGGCGAACTCCCGCCCAACGACTGGCCGTCGCAGTTCTCCGGCACCACCTGGACCCGCGTCCCCGACGGCGAGTGGTACCTCCACCTCTTCACCCCCGAACAGCCCGACCTCAACTGGTCCCACCCCGACGTCCGCCGCGAACACGAGGAGGTCCTCCGCTTCTGGTTCGAACGCGGCGTCGCCGGCGTCCGCATCGACTCCGCCGCCCTCCTCACCAAGGACCCCGGCCTGCGGGACTTCACCGAGGGCGTCGACCCCCACCCGTACATCGACCTCGACGAGATCCACGACGTGTACCGCTCCTGGCGGGCGATAGCCGACGCGTACGGCGGCGTCTTCGTCGGCGAGGTCTGGCTCCCCGACGCCGAACGCTTCGCCCGCTACCTCCGCCCCGACGAGCTCCACACCGCCTTCAACTTCAACTTCCTCGCCTGCCCCTGGGAACCGGACCGGCTCCGCCGCACCATCGACGACACCCTCGCCGAGCACGCCCCCGTCCACGCCCCCGCCACCTGGGTGCTCTGCAACCACGACGTCACCCGCACCGCCACCCGCTACGGCCGCGCCGACACCGCCTTCGACTTCGCCGCCAAACGGTTCGGCACCCCCGCCGATCTGGAACTCGGCACCCGCCGCGCCCGCGCCGCCGCCCTCCTCACCCTCGCCCTGCCCGGCTCCGTCTACCTCTACCAGGGCGAGGAACTGGGCCTTCCCGAGGCCGACATCCCCCTGGACCGCATCCAGGACCCGATGCACTTCCGCTCCGGCGGCACCGACCCCGGCCGCGACGGCTGCCGGGTCCCCCTCCCCTGGGAGGCCGGGACCCCCTCGTACGGCTTCGGCGGCACCGATCCGTGGCTGCCGCAGCCCGCCGACTGGGCCCGCTACGCCGTCGACAAGCAGAGCGCCGACCCCGACTCCATGCTCACCCTCTACCGCACCGCCCTCGGACTGCGCCGCGTCGAGCCCGGCTTCGGAGACGGCGCCCTCACCTGGCTCCCGGCCGCCGACGGCGTTCTCGCCTTCACCCGGGAAGCGGGCCTGACCTGCGTCGTCAACCTCTCCGCAACGCCCGTGGACCTCCCCGCCCACACCGCGCTCCTCCTCACCAGCGGCCCCCTCGACCCCGACGGCACCCTCCCCGCGGACACCGCCGTCTGGCTGCGCGCCTGAGCCGCTCCCGCCACCACGAGAGAAACGAGAGAGCCCCGCATGGCCCACCCGTACGGGAGAGCGACGACGCTGGCCGCCGCCCTCCTCGCCCTCGGCACCGCCCTCACCGCCGCACCCGCCGCCACCGCGGCGGGGCCGGACCCCGCCCGGCCCGTCGTCACCCGCGCCGGCCTCGATCCGGCGCTCGTGGCCGGGCGGGGCGCCGAGGTCGCCTTCGACGAGCAGGAGGCGGAGAACGCCCGGACCACCGGCACCGTCATCGGCCCGGACCGCACCCCGTACACCCTCCCCTCGGAGGCGTCCGGCCGGAAGGCGGTCCGGCTCGTCCCCGGCCAGTACGTCGAGTTCGTCCTGCCCCGCGCCGCCAACGCCCTGACCGTCCGCTCCAGCATCCCGGACGCGGCCGGCGGCGGCGGGATCACCGCGCCCCTGGACGTCACCGTCGACGGACGCCACCGCAGGACGATGACGCTGACCTCGGAGTACTCCTGGCTCTACAACCAGTACCCCTTCACCAACGACCCCGCGGCCGACCTCCTCCACCCCGACTGGTGGCTCGCCGAGTGCGCCTGCGTCCCGGCCGCCACCACGCCCGCGCCCGTCGTCGACAAGCCCTTCCGGCCCACCCACTTCTACGACGAGCAGCGTCTGCTCCTCGGGCGGACCCACCCGGCGGGGGCGAAGGTCAGGCTCACGGTGCCGCCCGGCAGCCCCGCCGCCTGGACCGTGATCGACCTCCTCGACACCGAACGGGTCGCCCCGCCGCACGTCGAGCGCGGCGGGATCGACGTCCGCCTCCTCGGCGCCGACCCCACCGGCCGCCGCGACGCCGCGCCCGCCATCGAGCGGGCCATCGCCCTCGCCCGCCGCCTCGGCCGGCCCGTCTACCTGCCCCCGGGCACCTTCCGCGTCGACCGGCACATCACCGTCGACGACATCACGATCGTCGGCGCCGGGAACTGGCACACCGTCCTCAAGGGCCGCCAGGTCACCCTCGCGGAACCCGCTCCCGACGGCTCCCGCCACACCGGCGTCGGCCTCTACGGCAAGCCCGCGGCCGAGGGCGGCAGCCGCGGCGTCCACCTGCGCGGCTTCGCGATCGAGGGCGACGTCCGCGAGCGCGTCGACACCGACCAGGTCAACGCCATCGGCGGCGCCATGAGCGACTCCACCGTCGACGGCCTGTACCTGCACCACACCAAGGTCGGCCTCTGGTTCGACGGTCCCCTGCGGAACCTCCGGGTCACGAACAACATCATCACCGACCAGATCGCCGACGCCCTCAACCTCCACACCGGCGTCACCGACTCGCTCGTCCGCGACAACTTCGTCCGCAACACCGGCGACGACGGCATCGCCCTCTGGTCGGAGAAGACCTCAGACGCCCGCAACACCGTCGCGCACAACACCGTCCAGTCGCCCACCCTCGCCAACGGCATCGCCGTCTACGGCGGCGAGGACACCACCGTCACCGGCAACCTCGTCGCCGACCCCGTGCGCGAGGGCAGCGGACTCCACGCCGGCGCCCGCTTCGGCGCCGAACCCTTCACCGGCACCCTCCGCTTCACCGACAACACCACGGTCCGCGCCGGCACCCTCGACCTCAACTGGCGGATCGGCCTCGGCGCCCTCTGGTTCTACGCCCTCGACGGTTCGATCGACGCCGACGTGCGGGTCACCGGGGACCACTACCTCGACTCCACCCACAACGCGATCATGCTGGTCAGCGAGTACGGGGTGAAGGACCGCCACGGCATCCCGTCCGTCCACTTCGAGGACATCCGCGTCGACGGCACCGGCAACTCGGTCGTCAGCGCCCGCACGGCGGGCTCCGCGACCTTCGAGAACGTCGACGCCCGCAACGTCGGCGCGGTCGGCGTGAACAACTGCGGTTCCTTCCACTTCCCCGCCACCGGCTCCGAGTTCACGCTCACCGACCGCGGCGGCAACGACGGGGGCTGGCTGGCTCCCTGGCTGCTGCCCAACACCCTGACGTGCGGCGACCCCCCCCCCGGCGTCGCGCCCCCCGCCCCCCCCCCCCCGGTCGGACGCCCCCGGCGGCGGCGGCGCCCCCGGGGGCACCACCCCACCCCCGGGGACCCAAGGCGCCGACAACCAGAAA
>NZ_JBHVRX010000056.1:0-31464 GCF_042885515.1 Streptomyces sp. NPDC058052
CCGCACCCCGCCCGCGGCGCCACCCGGGGGGGGGGGGGGGCCCGCGGGCGGCGCCCCCCCCCCGTGCGGGGCCCCCCCCCCCCGCGGCCCCCCCCGCCCCCGGCCCCCGCGCCCTGGTCCTGACGCCAGGGCGCGGGGGACGCCCCGGGGTCACCAGCCGAAGCGCCGGTCCACGAAGGCGGCGAACTCCTCGAAGCTCAGGACGCGGTCGCCGTTCTGGTCGGCCGCGTCGAAGAGCGCCGCGGAGGAGTCCACGTCCCCGACGCCCCAGAAGGGGATCACGCCCTGCGCCGCCAGCGTGGGCCCCTTCTCCCGCAGGGCCCGGATGACCTCGATACGGGTCAGCGTGCCGTCCTGGTCGAGGTCGAGCGCGTCGAAGAGGGTGCGGGCCTTGTCGCTCATCACGCCGTCCTTGTTCGGTCCTGAGCCGGATTCGTGCGGACCGCGTACACGTGCGCACGCGGTTCGTACGCGGTTCGTACGGAAGAGGACGCGCGGGCCGCCGGACGGGTTGCGCGAAGAGCCGGTCCGGGCTCGCCGGGGCGGGGGAGACACGCCTAGTCTCTGCCCATGGCGATCTCCTCCACCCCCGAACTGCTGGTCCTGCACGCCGTACGGCTGCGGGGCATGACCACCGAGGCGGAGGCCGCGGCCCGCTTCGGCCTCGACGTGGACACCGTCGGCGAGCTGCTGCTCGACCTCCAGGCGTACGGCCGGGTCGGCCGGAGCTCCTTCGCCGGGACGTCCGGCTGGAGCCTGACCGACGCGGGCCGGGCGGAGGGCGAGCGGCTGCTCGCCGAGGAACTGGCCGGTTCGGGGTACGGGCCGTTCGTGCGCGAGCGGTACGAGACGTTCCTCGCGTACAACGCCCGCTGCCTCACGGCCTGCACCGACTGGCAGCTGCGCCCGGACGGCTCGGGGCGGCTGGCCGTCAACACCCACGGCGACCCGGTCTGGGACGCCCGGATCCTCGACGAGCTGACCGTCCTCGGCGGCGTCCTGGACACCCTCTCCGCCGAACTCGGCATCCGGCTCCTCCGTCTCGCGGGTTACGGCGAACGCTTCTCCGCGGCCCTGGCGCGGGTCCGGCGAGGCGAGTTCTCCTGGGTGGACCGCCCCCGCGCCGACTCCTGCCACACCGTCTGGATGGAGCTTCACGAGGACCTCCTCGCCACCCTCGGCATCGCCAGGGGGGCGGAGCCGGAGCCGCCGGCCGCGAGCTGAGGCGTGCGGGCCGCCACCAGGACGAAGGTGACCGTGATGAGCAGCGCCCAGGCGCCGAACTTGGCGGGGGAGACGGGCTGCCAGCCGTCGAGCTGGTCGGGGTAGCTCCAGGCGCCGACGTAGGTGGCGGCGTTCTCGGCGATCCAGAGGAAGAAGCCGATGAGGACGAAGGAGAGGGCGAGCGGCATCCGGTGGTCCCGCTCGCCGACGCGGAAGCGGACCCAGGTGCCGGTGGTGGCGAGGAGCAGCAGCGCGGCGAGCACCCAGCGGGCGTCGGGCAGCCAGTGGTGGCTGAAGAAGTTGAGGTAGACCGCCCCGGCGAGGACCGCCATGATCCGGGGCCGGTAGCCGGACAGGCGCAGGTCGAAGAGGCGCCAGGCGCGGCACACGTAGCTGCCGACGGCCGCGTACAGGAAGCCGCCGTAGAGGGGAACGCCGCCGAACTTGGTGACCGCGTCCTCCGGGTAGCTCCAGGAGCCCATGCGGACCTTGACCAGTTCGAAGAGCAGGCCGATGACGTGGCAGACGGCGATGACGGCGACGTCCCGCCCGCTGTCCCAGCCGATCCGCCAGGCCAGCGCGGTGAGCACGATGCCGTAGCCGAGGAGCAGGTCGTAGCGGGCCACGGGCAGGTCGGGCAGGAGCGCCGACACCGCGATGCCGCCGACGAGCGCGACGGCGAAGGCGCAGCAGCGCGCCTCCAGGAGGGCGAAGCGCAGGAGCTGGCGGAAGCCGTGGGTGATCTGGTCCATGCGGGAGGGGACGCGCCCGTCCGCGTGTGCGGTTTCCGGCCCGGGGGCCCGGCGTCAGTGGTGGTCGTGGTGGTGCGCGCAGCGCGGGGCGGTGAGGAGCCGGCGGACCATGTCGCCGGCCGCGGCGGCGTCGCGGGCCTCGGCGGGGAAGAGGAGGCGGAGGTCGCAGTGGCCTTCGCCGTACTCGCAGCGCAGCGAGACGGCGTGCCGGTCCATGGCGAGCGGGAGGGCGCGGACGACGCCGTGCGGGAGACGGGTGCCGGCGAGGACGACCAGGTCGGAGACGAGGTCGGGGTGGGCGTCGGCGAGGTGGGTGAGGAGCGCGGCCTCGTCCAGGGCGAGCGGGTCGGGGGCGGCGAGGGCGTACGCGCCGGGGGCGACCTCCTCGGTCCCGGTGCCGGTGCGGAGGGTCACGCGGGTGAGGTCGAGGCGGAGCGAGCCGAGGTCGCCGGGGGTGGCGGGGGCGAGCCGGCCGGTGAGGGCGACCCGGGAGCGGACCCGGTCGCGGAGGGCCGTCGGGGCGACGTCGGTGAGGTCGACGCGGGCGTCGAGCGTCCCGAGCGGTGCGCGGGAGAGGTGGTCGGTCAGCGGGGTGTCGGCGGGCGGGTGGAGGGTGATCCGGCCGCGGGCGCCGACGGTGTGGGCGCCGAGGAGGTCGTAGCTCTGCCCGTCGAGGGTGAGGGAGAGGGAGAGGGCGCGGGCCAGGACGGAGCGGACCTGTTCCGCGGCGGTCTGCTGGGGCAGGGCGGGGGAGGGGGCGACGCTCACGGTGACTCTCCTCAGTCGATTTTAGGTAAGGCTAACCTAACCATTGCGAGGTCGGTGGTGTCCAGGACCCCTGCGGACGGCCGGAATTCCGGCCTTGTCAGTCACCCCCGCTACTGTGCAGACCACTGATCGACGAGCAATGCGGGAGGGTCCGTGCGCCGCTGGGAGCACGCCGGGGACGGCGCGGGGAAGTTCTGGGAAGCCGGTGCGGAAGGCACCTCGGTGACCGTCCGGTTCGGCCGGATCGGCACGGCGGGCCAGACGCGCGTCAAGGACCTCGGCACACCGGAGGCGGCCGGGGCGTACCTGCTGAAGACGATCGGCGAGAAGGAGCGCAAGGGGTACGTCGCCACCGGCGCCGGCACCGCCGCGTCCGCCGCTCCGGCACCCGTCGCCGCGTCCGCCACCCCGGCGCCCGTCGCCGCTCCGGCGCCCGTCGCCGCGTCCGCCGCCGGCACCGCGCCGGTCGCCCAGGTCCCCCTGGAACCGGCTCCCGACGCCCCCGCCGTCCGCCCCGACGAGACCGCCTTCGTCCTGCCCGAGGCGTGGAAGCGGCACCTCCGGCCGCGCCGCGGCGGCACGCCCGTCCCCGTCCGGCCGCCCGCCGCCGACGCGCCCGCCCGGCTCGCCAGGTGGCGCTCGCGCTTCACCGCCGAGGTCGACCGCGCCCTCGCCTCCGAGCGGAGCGACGCCGCCCTCGTCGCCGCCGCCCGCGCCCACGACGCCGGCGGCCCCGACCCCATCGGCGCCGCCGTCCTCGCCGCGCTCCTCCCCATGGAGGCCGAGCGGCCCGTCATCGCCGACGCCTGGACCGCCGCCCACGGACTGCCCTTCGCCGCCGTCGCCGCCGTCGAACTCCTCGAATGCCGCCGCATCTGGCTCCAGGCCGACCGGGGCAGCGTCGTCGGAGGCGTCGAGGCCGCCCGCGAGGACGAGGCGCAGTGGCAGCAGGGCGAGGCCCACACGGTCCTCGACCGGGTCCGCGCGCTGCTCGCCGTCACCGACGACGCCACGTACGCGTCGGCCGTCTCCGCCCTCGCCCGCCACCGGACCACACCGCGCCGCCGCGTCGCCGTCTCCTACCTGGTGCCCACCGAGCGCGCCTGGACCGACGAGTGCCTCGCCGACCCCGCCGCCCGCGACCACGTCCAGATCCCGGTCCGGGACCTGCTCGTCCGCTCCGTCACCGCCGAGCAGACCGCCGCCTACGGCGACCGGATCGACCTCGGCTGGCGCGGCTGGGACGCGGTCACCGTCGCCACCGTCGCGGACGGCGCCGGCGTCGCCATGGCCCGCTTCCTCGTCGCCGAGACGAACCGCCAGTACCTCGGCACCGACGACCTCAAGGCGCTCGCCGCGGCCCTCGGCGAACTCCCCTCCGACGAGGCGTTCCAGGGCCTCCTCGACCGCGTCGGCGACAAGCACGTCCGCGCCGAACTGGCCGCGGCCGCCCGCCGCTTCCCGGTCCGAGCCCTCCGGCTCCTCGCCCTCGCCGCCCGGGAGACCACCGCCGACAGCGCGCTGGTCCGCCGGATGCTCACCGGACACGTCGCCGCCCACCGCGCCCTCACCCTCGCCGTCCTGCCCGAACTGCCCGCCGAGGCCGCCGAGGTGGTGGAGCCGCTCACCCACGCGCAGGACACCGCGCTGGACGCCGCCCCGGCCGACCTCCCCGCCCTCCTCACCAGCCCCCCGTGGACCGTGCGCCGCCCGGCCGTCAAGCCCCGGGTCGTCACCGGACCCGTCGCACCGGACGGCACCCGCACCGTCTGGCGGGACGGAGAGCGGCGGACATGGGCGACCGCGGAGTCCTGGGTCACCGGCTGGCAGCCGTACGAGTCCATGGACCTGCTCGTCCGCAAGCTCCTCCGGGGCGACCTGCACAACTGGCACACCGTCGGAGTCCTCGTCAACGGCCCCGCCGACCGTGTCCGTCCCTTCCTCGCCGACTGGGACGGCATGGAGCACTGCTACGACGGCGCCGAGGTCTTCAAACCGCTCGTCGCCGCCCACGAGGACGCCGCGCTCCCGCCCCTCCTGCGCATGGCCTCCCACCACCCCACCGCCATGTCCGAGGTGCTGCTGCCGTACCTCGACGTCCGCGTGGCCCGCCTGATGGCCGACTGGCTGAACCGGCTCAAGACCGCCGGCCGCACCGCCCGCACCTGGCTGCTCCGCCACGGCACCGACGCGGCCCGGCTCCTGGTCCCCGACGCCGTCGGCGCCCCCGGCCCCGAACGGACCGCCGCCGAGGGCGCCCTCCGCGCGCTCGTCGCCGCCCACGGCCCCGACGGCGTCCGCACCGCCGCCGAGGAGTACGGCCGGGAGACCGTCGAGGCGATCGAACTGCTCCTCGACACCGACCCGCTGGTGACCGCGCTGCCCGCCCGGATGCCCCAGGCCCCCGCCTGGATCGAGCCCCGCGTGCTGCCCCGGGTCCGGCTGCGGACCGGCGCCACCCTGCCCGTCCCCGCCGTCGCCCACCTGCTCACCATGGTCTCCGTCTCCAAGCCGGGCGCCCCCTACCCGGGCCTCGCCGCGGTCCGCGAACTCTGCACCCCCGCGTCGCTCGCCGAGTTCGCCTGGGGCCTCTTCGAGGAGTGGCGGGTCGTCGGCATGCCGCCCAAGGAGGCGTGGACCCTGCACGCCCTCGGCTGGTTCGGCGACGACGACACGGTCCACGCCCTCACCCCCGTCATCCGCGCCTGGCCCGGCGAGGGCGCCCACCACCGGGCCGTCGAAGGACTCGACGTGCTCGCCGCCATCGGCACCGACAGCGCCCTCCTCCACCTCCACGGCATCTCCCAGCGGGTCAAGTTCAAGGCGCTCAAGCAGCGCGCCCAGGAGAAGATCGCCGAGGTCGCCGACGAACTCGGCCTCACCGCCGAGCAGCTCGCCGACCGTCTCGTGCCCGACCTCGGCCTCGACGCCGACGGCAGCACCGTCGTCGACTACGGCACCCGCCGCTTCACCGTCGGCTTCGACGAGGCCCTCAAGCCCTTCGTCCGCGACGCCGAGGGCCGCCGCCTCAAGGACCTCCCCAAGCCCGGCGCCCGCGACGAGACCGAGCGCGCCACCGCCGAGCGCAAGCGGTTCCTCGCCCTCAAGAAGGACGTCCGCACCATCGCCACCGACCAGGTCCGGCGCCTGGAGACCGCCATGGTCGACGGCCGCTCCTGGACCGGAGCCGAGTTCCGGCAGCTGTTCGTCGAGCACCCCCTCGTCTGGCACCTCGCCCGCCGTCTCGTCTGGAGCGCGGAGCAGTCCGGCACCACCACCGCCTTCCGGATCGCCGAGGACCGCACCTACGCCGACGCCGACGACGAGCTGCTCACCGTCGCCGACGACGCCACCGTCACCCTCCCGCACCCCCTCCACCTCACCGAGGAGCTCGGCACCTGGGCCGAACTCCTCGCCGACTACGAGATCGTCCAGCCCTTCCCGCAGCTCGGCCGGCAGCTCCACACCGCCACCGAGGAGGACGCCGCGAGCGCCCGCCTCACCCGCTTCGAGGGCGTCACCGTCCCCGTCGGCCGCCTCCTCGGCCTCCAGAAGCGCGGCTGGGAGCGCGGCACCCCGCAGGACGCCGGCGTCGAGCGCTGGTTCTCCCGCCGCCTCGCCCCCGAGCGCCACCTCGTCATCCAGCTCGACCCCGGCATCGCCGTCGGCATGCTCGACGAGTTCCCCGACCAGACCCTCGACACCGTCTGGCTCGACGCCCAGCCCGGCGACCACTGGGGGAGCCGCAGCTACCCGCTGCGCCTCGCCGACCTCGACCCCGTGACCGTCTCCGAGCTCCTCGCCGACCTCACGGAGCTGACCTCGTGACCACCGACGCCCCCGGCACCGCACCGGACGGGCTCCAGCGGCCCCCCGCCGAGGTCCGGTACGCCGAGGAGCTCGCCGCCCTGCGCGCCTCCGACACCGACCCGCGCCCGCCCGGCTGGCAGCTCAGCCTGCGGGCCGCCCGCCGCTTCGTCGTCGGCGACGAGGAGACCGGCGTCAGCCGCAAGTTCGTCGGCGACACCGCCCTCGTGGAGCGGGCCCTCGTCGCCCTCGCCACCAACCGCGGCCTGATGCTCGTCGGCGAACCCGGCACCGCCAAGTCCCTCCTCTCGGAGCTCGTCGCGGCCGCCGTCGCCGGCGACTCCACCCTCGTCGTCCAGGGCGGCGCCGCCACCACCGAGGACCACATCAAGTACGCGTGGAACTACGCCCTCCTCGTCTCCGAGGGCCCCTCACCGCGCGCCCTCGTCCCCGCGCCCATGCTCAAGGGCATGGCCGAGGGCCGGCTCGTCCGCTTCGAGGAGATCACCCGCTGCCCCCTGGAGGTCCAGGACTCCCTCCTCTCCCTCCTCTCCGAGCGGGTCCTCGCCGTCCCCGAACTCGACGGACCCGACGGCATGGTCTTCGCCCGCCAGGGCTTCAACGTCATCGCCACCGCCAACACCCGGGACCGGGGCGTCAACGAGATGAGCGCCGCCCTCAAGCGGCGCTTCACCTTCGAGACCGTCTTCCCCATCCCCGACCTCGACACCGAACTCGCCCTCGTCGAGGCCGAGGCCACCGCCCTGCTGCGCCGCTCCGGCGTCCCCGTCGCCCCCGACCGGGACGTCCTCACCGTCCTCGTCACCACCTTCCGAGAACTCCGCAACGGCACCACCCACGACGGAGCCCCGGCCGACCGGCTCTCGGCGGTCATGAGCACCGCCGAGGCCGTCTCCGTCGCCCACGCCGTCGGCGTCCGCGGCTGGTTCCTGCGCGGCGGCCCCGGCGACGCCTCCGACATCGTCACCTGCCTCGCCGGCACCGCCGCCAAGGACAGCCCCGAGGACCTGGCCCGCCTGCGCCGCTACCTCGAACAGCGCGTCGCCGTCCGCGGCGGCGCCCAGTGGAAGGCGCTGCACGCGGCCCGCCACCTGCTGGCCGGCTGATGACCGTCACGTACCTCGGCGTCCGCCACCACTCGCCCGCCTGCGCCCGGCTCGTCGCCCGGACCGTCGAACGGCTGCGCCCCGCGTACGTGCTCGTCGAAGGCCCCGCCGACCTCGACGGGCGCCTCGACGAACTGCTGCTCGGGCACGAACTGCCCGTCGCCGTCTTCAGCCACTACCGCGACGGCGACCGGGCCGCGACCTCCTGGACCCCGTTGTGCGCCTACTCGCCCGAGTGGATCGCGCTCACCGCGGGCCGGGCGGCCGGCGCCGAGGTGCGGTTCATCGACCTGCCCGCCTGGCACCCCGCCTTCGCGGGGCGCGCCAACCGGTACGCGGACGCCGAGGTCCGCTACGCCGAGGCCACCGCCCGGCTCCGGCGGCGCTTCTCCGTCGACTCGGCCGACGCCCTCTGGGACCGCATGATCGAGGCCGACCCCGACGCCCCGGACCTGGCGGAGCGCCTGGAGACCTACTTCGACGCCGTCCGCGGCGACACCGAGGCCGACGCGTCCGACCGGACCCGCGAGGCGTACATGGCCGGCTGGATCCGCGCCGCCCGGGCCGCCGGCGACCGCCCGGTCCTCGTCGTCACCGGCGGCTTCCACCGCCCGGCCCTCCGCCGGCTGGCGGAGACCGGACCGGGGGACGCGCCGCAGCCCGCCCCCGGCGCCGGCGCACCCGTCCGGACGGCGGCAGGCCCCCGCGGGGCCACGGAGTGGCCCGCCGTGCCCGAACCGCCCGAGGGGGCGCTCAGCGGCAGCTTCCTCGTCCCCTACTCCTTCCGGCAGCTCGACTCCTTCGCCGGCTACGAGTCCGGGATGCCGTCCCCCGCCTACCACCAGTGGCTGTGGGAGGACGGCCCCGAGGCCGCCGGAGCGCGGCTCGTCCGCGCCGTCGTCGACCGGCTCCGCGACCGCGGCCACCCCGTCTCCACCGCCTCCCTCGTCGCCGCCCGCGCCTCCGCCACCGCGCTCGCCGCCCTGCGCGGCCACCCCACGCCCGGCCGGCTCGACCTCCTCGACGCCCTCGCGGGCGCCCTCGTCACCGAGGCGCTCGACGAGCCCCTGCCGTGGACCCGGCGCGGCCCGCTGCGCGCCGGGTCGCACCCGGCGGTCGTGGAGATGGTCGCGGCCTGCGCGGGCGACCGCACCGGCCGGCTCCACCCCGACACCCCCGCCCCGCCCCTCGTCCACGACGTCGCCGCCCGCCTCGCCGCCCTCGGTCTCGACGGCACCGTCCCCGTGACGCTCCGGCTCACCGAGCCGGCCGGCCTGGACCGCAGCCGCGTCCTCCACCGGCTCCGCGTCCTCGGCATCCCCGGATACGAGAGGGTCGCCGGCCCGGCCGACGGCACCGACCCGGTCGCGGAGGAACGCTGGGTGCCCCGCCCGGCGGCCGGCCGTGACGCCGCCCTCGTCGAGGCCGGTGCCTACGGCGCGCGCCTCGACGACGCGGCCCTCGTCGCCCTCGGCGACCGCGCCGGCGCCGCCGCGGACGACTGCGCCGCCCTCGCCGCGGTCCTCTTCGACACCGTCGTCTGCGGCGCCACCGACCTCGCGGGACCCCTCGTCACCCGGCTCCGCCAGGGGCTCGCCGCGGCCACCGCGCCCGGCCCGCTGGGCACCGCTCTCGCCACCGCCCTCGGCCTGTGGCGGCACGACCGCGTCTACGGCGTCGCCCGCGACCCGCTGCTCGCCGCCACCGTCGACACGGCCGTCACCCGCGTGCTGTGGCTCGTCGAGGGCACGGCACCCGGCGGCTCCGCCGGTCCCGACCGGGCCCGGCTGCGCGCCCTCGTCGCCGTCCGCGACGCCCTGCTGCACGCCGAGCCGCTCCTCACCGTCCCCCGCGACGCCGCCGCGGACGTCTTCCGCCGCGTCGCGGCGGATCCGGCCGCACCGCCCGACCTCCGCGGCGCCGCCTTCGGCCTGGTCCGCGTCCTCGCCCGCACCCCGCACGCCCCGGACGGCGGCGGGCGGCCCGGCGTCGCCGAGGCCGTCCGGGCCGCCGCCGAGCCCGCCGTCCTCGGCGACTGGCTGGCGGGCCTCTTCGCGGTGGCCCGGGAAGAGGTGTCCGCCGAGGCGCCGGACGGCGACCGGGGGACGCTCGTCGGCGTCCTCGACGACCTGGTCACGGCGATGTCCGAGACCGACTTCCTCGTCGCCCTGCCCGCCCTCCGCGAAGCCTTCGCCTGGTTCCCGCCCACCGAGCGCGAAGGGATCGCCGCCCGCCTCATCGAGCGGCGCGGGCTGCGCGGCTCGGCCCGCTCCCTGCTCCGCACCACCGCGGACCCGCTGGACCTCGCCCGGGCCCGCGCACTGGAGGACCACGTGTCACGCACCCTCGACGACCTCGGCCTGGGGACCGCCCGATGACCGCCCCGCACACCCCCGGAGGCGCACGCGACCCCGGACTCGAGCGGTGGCGCCTCGTCCTCGGCGCCCCCGCCGAGGGCCGCACCGGCCCCCTCGGCCCCGAGGCCGCCGCCCGCGACGCCGCGCTCGACTGGCTCTACGGACGCGACCCCGAGCAGGCCCGTCGCGGGGTGCGTGCCACCGGCCGCGAGGGCGGCGACGGCCCCTCCACCGTGACCCCCGTCGACTGGCTCGACGACGTGCACCGGCTCTTCCCCCGGGAGACCGTCGAACGGCTCGAACGGGACGCGGTCGAGCGGTTCGAGATCCACGAGATCGTCACCGACCCCGCCGTCCTGGAACGCATCGAGCCCGACCAGACCCTCCTCCGCGCCGTCCTGCGCACCAAGCACCTGATGAACCCCGAGGTGCTGCGGCTCGCCCGCCGCATCGTCGAGACGGTCGTCCGCCGGCTCATGGAACGGCTCCGGCCCGAGGTGCGCCGCGCCCTCCACGGCACCCGCTCCCGCCGCCCCAGCAGGATCCCGCTCAGCCGCGACTTCGACTTCCGGGGCACCGTCCGCGCCAACCTCGCCCACTACCGGCCCGAGGAGCGACGGCTCCTCATCGAGCGGCCCCGCTTCCACTCCCGGACCCGACGGCACGTCGAGCGCTGGCAGCTGATCCTCCTCGTCGACCAGTCCGGTTCCATGGTCGACTCGGTGATCCACTCCGCCGTGACGGCCGCCAGCCTGTGGGGCCTGCCCGGCCTGACGACCCATCTGGTCGCCTTCGACACCGCCGTGGTGGACCTGACCAGCGACGTCTCCGACCCGGTGGAGCTGCTCATGCGGGTCCAGCTCGGCGGCGGCACCGACATCGCCCGGGCCGTCGCCTACGCGACCGGCCTGGTGGACAACCCGCGCCGGGCGATCGTCGCGGTCATCAGCGACTTCTACGAGGGCGGCGACCGCCACCGGCTGGTGCGGGGCGTGCGGGCGCTGGTCGAGCAGGGCACCGTCGTCCTCGGTCTCGCCGCGCTCGACGAGGAGGCCCGGCCGGCCTACGACCGCGAGCTCGGTCAGCTCCTCGCGGACGCCGGCGCCCACGTCGGCGCCATGACGCCGGGGCGGCTGGCCGAGTTCGTCGCCGAGAGGCTGGGCCGATGACCCGCGCCGACCTCCTCGCCCTGGACACCGAGACGCTCGCCGCCCTCACCAACCGGGGCCTCGTGAAGCGCGCCGCGCGGGAACTGGCCGCGGGCGCGGGCGCGACGGTGACCACGGGCCCGGACGCCACGCTCACCGGCCGCTTCCCCGACGGCACCACGGTCTCCCTCGCCCCCGGCGCCGGACTGGACCGCGGCACCTGCGCCTGCGGCGCCCCCGGTGTCTGCCGCCACCTGGTCGGCCTGGTCCTCGCCCACCAGCGGCAGGCCCAGGACCCGCCCGCCCCCGCCGCCCCGCCGTCCCTGGACGGCGGACTCCGGCCCGAAGGACCCGCCGAGCCCGCGGCCGACGCCCCCGCCACCCCCGTCGAGCCCGCCACCCCCACCGCGCCCCCGGGGCCCGGGGCGGTGACGCGGTCCGCGGCCGGTGCGGTGGTGTCCGGGACCGTCCCCGGAGCGGCTCCCGGCCCCGCCCCGGAACCGGACGCGGCGAGCGCGTCCGGCCCGTCCGGACGGCGGCCGTGGTCGCCCGGGGACACCGACGACGAGGCCCTGGTGGCCGCCGTCGGGGCGCGGGCGGTGGCCGCCGCCCGGCGGACGCTGGCGCGCGGCTACAGCGCCCGGCTCACCCACCCGGGCCCCGGAGCCCCCGCCGCGCGGGCCGAACTGCCCACCTGCACCGTCCGCTTCCCGGTCCCGGACACGGTGGCGCACGCGGTCACGGACGCCGCCGACGCGGTCCGGGGCGAGGCCGTCGCGCTCGCCGTCTGGGCGTTCCGCGCGGCCGTGGACGCGGACCCCGCGCACCCGCCCGCGCAGGTGGACGTCGGCGGGGCCGCCCCCGGCCGCAGGGCGGCCGCCGCGCTCGACCGGTCCGGTCCGCTCCTCGCGGACCTGCTGCTCGACGGCGCCGCCCACGCGGGCCCCGTCCTCCCCGGCGCCCTGGGACGGGTCCGCGGCGAGCTCGCGGCCGGCGCGCTGCACTGGCCGGCCGGCGTCCTGACCGACGTCCTCGTCCAGCTCGGCGAGTACGAGGGCCGGGGCGCCCGCTTCCGGGCCGAGGAGCTGGCCGCGCTGCTCGGCGAGGCCGACGCCCGGGCCCGGGCGCGCGGCCGGGCCGGCGCGTTCCTCGGCAGCGGCGAGCGCGGCGACACCCCGCTGCGCCGGGTGCGGCTGACCGCCCTCGGCTGCCGGATCTCGGGCACCCCTTCGGACCGCACCGCCGAGGTCTACCTGGCGCACGGCGGCGCGGGCATCGCGCTGGTGCTGCGCCGCCGCTGGACGGTCGCGCGGGACACGGAGGCGACCGGCCCGACGCTCGCCCGGCGCCGGATCGCCGGCAGCACCCTGGGCGCGCTCGCCGCGGGGAACGTGGTGAGCGAGGTCGCCTCCCGCACCCCCGGGCGGGCGGTGACGATCGGCGCCTCCCGGGTGGCCGCCACCGGCGTCACCCCCGTCGGGAACGCCTGGGCCGAGCTGCCCGAGCCGCTGCTGGTCCGGGACTTCGCCGCGCACGCCCGGGCCCTGCGCCGCCGCCCGCCGCGCTTCGCGCGCCCCCGGGTCGAGGCGGAGGCCGTGCACGTCCTGGCCGTCGAGGCGGTGGAGGAGCCGGGCTACGACCCCGCGCGCCAGGAGCTGCGGGCCGTCGTGCGGGACGCGGCGGGCGCCACGGCGCGGCTGGTCGCCCCGTACAACCCCCACGGCCCCGGCGGGCTCGACGCCCTGGCCGACGCCCTGCGCGGCGACGGGGCGGCGGGCGGTGACGGGCGGCCGGGCGGGCCCCTGCTGGTCAGCGGCTTCGTCCGGGTGACCGGGGACGGGCTCGTGGTGGACCCGCTCGCCGTCCGGACCGGCACCGGCACCGTCGTACCCGACCTGGCGCCCGCGCCCCGGCGGCCCGCGGCCGGGCTGCCGCACGCGGCCCCCGCCGCCCCCGACGACCCCGTCGCGCTCGCGCTGCACGGCGCCCTCTCCGCGCTCGCCGCCGTCACGGTGCACGGTCTGCGGCGGCTGCCCGCCGGGGCCGGGACCGCGCTCTCCGGCGCGGCCGACGCCCTCGCCCGACGCGGCCTCATGACCACGGCGGAGCAGGTCCGTCGGGTGCCGACGGTGCTCGCGGAGGCGGGTCCGGAGGCGGCGGTGCGCCCCTGGCTCGACGCCCAGCTGCGCCTGCTCACCGCCGTCGAGCTGCACGCCCGCGGCGACTGAGGCCGCCCGCTCCGGCCAACCGGTCAGGGGCCGGGGCCTGTTGGTCCGCCGACTTCGACCCCGCTTGTGGTACTGCCTTACCAGGACATAGGAAGTTTGTCCCGTTTGGCGGGGAAAGGGGTCGTCGATGGCGCAGGTCGGACAGGATCCGGAGGGCCGGGGAGACGGTGGAGGGCCGGGTGGCGGCAAGGACGGGGCGGGGCGGGGCGCCTTGCCGGTCACGGCCGACCTGCCCGATCACGCCGGCCGCCACCCCGCCCGTACCGACCCGATCGTCTTCGGTGTCACCGCCGTCCTCACGCTCGCCTTCGTCGTCTGGGGCGCGACGGCGACGGACAGCCTGGAGTCCGTCTCCAGCAGCCTCCTCGACGGTCTGATCCGGGACGGCGGCTGGGCGTTCATGCTGGCGGCCTCCGGCTTCGTCGTCTTCGCGCTGTGGCTGGCGATCAGCCGGTACGGCCGGATCACCCTCGGCCAGGAGGACGAGGGCCCGGAGTTCCGCACGGTCTCGTGGATCGCCATGATGTTCAGCGCCGGCATGGGCATCGGCCTGATGTTCTACGGCGTGAGCGAGCCGCTCGCCCACTACGGCACCCCGCCGCCCGGCACCTCCCCGGCCGACTCGGCCGAGCGGATGCAGACGGCGATGGCCACCACGCTCTTCCACTGGACGCTCCACCCGTGGGCGATCTACGCCGTCGTCGGTCTCGCCATCGCGTACTCGACCTTCCGGTGCCGGCGCCGGCAGACCATCAGCGCGGTCTTCGTCCCGCTGATGGGCGAGCGCCGGGCGTTCGGCGGTCCCGGCCGGGTCATCGACATCCTCGCCATCTTCGCCACGCTGTTCGGCTCCGCGGCCTCGCTGGGTCTCGGCGCGCTCCAGATCGGCAGCGGCGTGGAGGAGCTGGGCTGGATGGAGCGGACCGGGACCGGTCTGCTCGTCGGCATCATCGCCGTGCTCACCCTGGCCTTCGTGCTCTCCGCCGTCTCCGGCGTGGAGAAGGGCATCCAGTGGCTCTCCAACATCAACATGGTGCTGGCGCTGCTCCTGGCCCTCTTCGTCTTCGTCGCCGGCCCCACCATCATCGTCCTCGACCTGCTCCCGACCTCCCTGGCCGCCTACATCGGCGACCTGCCCCAGCTGGCCGGCCGCACCGAGGCCACCAGCGGCGAGAACATCCACGACTGGCTCGGCAGCTGGACCGTCTTCTACTGGGCGTGGTGGATCTCCTGGACGCCCTTCGTCGGCATGTTCATCGCCCGGATCAGCCGCGGCCGCACGATCCGCCAGTTCATCGGCGGCGTCATCCTGGTGCCGAGCGCGGTCAGCCTGGTGTGGTTCGCGATCTTCGGCGGCACGGCGATGCGGCTGAGCGAGGAGGGCCGGCTGGCGGACGAGGCCACCCCGGAGGGGCAGCTCTTCGGACTGCTCCAGGAGTTCCCGCTCACGGGGGTGATGAGCCTGCTCGTGATGGTCCTCGTCGGCATCTTCTTCGTCTCCGGCGCGGACGCCGCCTCGATCGTCATGGGCACCCTGTCGCAGCGCGGGGCGATGGAGCCGACCCGTCCGGTGGTCGTCTTCTGGGGCGTCGTCACCGGCGCCGTCGCGGCGATCATGCTGCTCATCGGCGACGGCCAGGGCGATGCCCTGGCGGGCCTGCAGAACCTGACGATCCTGGTGGCCGCCCCGTTCGTCCTCGTGATGATCGGCATGTGCGTGGCGCTCATGCGGGACCTGCGCGAGGATCCGCTGATCGTGCGCGGCCGGGTCGGCAAGGAGATCGTCGAGGTCGCGGTGATCGCCGGACACGAGAAGTACGACGGCGACTTCGAGCTCCGCATCGGCCCGGGCACCACCGACGGCTCCCCGGACGGCCCGCAGGCCCCCGCCGGCCCGCCGGGGCCGCGCTGACCGGGGGCCGCACCCGCCCCGCGGCCCGTGTCCCGGCGGGCGTACGCGTGCCCGCCGGGGGCCGGGTCCGGTCAGGGGCTGATGGAGCGCCAGATGCGGTCGGGGAGGATGCGGGTGGCCTCTTCGAGGTCCACGTCCCCGAGGGTGAGCCAGCGGCGGGCGAGACCGATCACCGGGCCCAGGACGAGGGTCTCGATGAGGGGCGTGGGAAGGTCGGCGAGTTCGCCGGCCTTGCGGTGTCCGTCGAGCCAGTGCTCGATCGGGGTGAGCCGGGCCTCCTGGTTGTCGCGGATCTCGGCGGCCCGGGCCGTGCCCTCCTGGTCCGCGAAGGGGGAGTGGAGCAGGCGGGCGGCGGCCGGCTGGGTGCGGACGAAGTCCAGGTAGGCGTGGACGACCGCCTCGATGCCGGAGCGGGCGTCCTGATGGGAGGTCAGGGCGGTGGCCAGCTCGCCGAGGAGCCGGCCGAGCCAGCGCAGCGCCAGGGCGCTGATCACCCCGTGGAGATTGCCGAAGTGGTGGTAGATGCTGCCGGTGCTCACTCCGCTGGCCCGGGTCAGGGCGGAGACGGTGAGCCCCGGCTCGCCCTCGCGCGCGTAGAGGTCGAGCGCTGCGTCGAGGACGCGCTCGACGGTGACTTCTCCGCGCTGCTGCTTCCGGCTCATCGAGCGGGGTGCCCCCTTCGGTCACGTGCCATCCCTGGCCTGGTCGTTCCGTACCTGGTCAGCATAGGAGGCGCGGACGGCGGCGGACCCCGCTCCGTGTGTGCGCGCGGACCCGGGGCCCGTCCGGAAGGTCCCTACCGGGGGGCTCTCCGGGCCGGGCTTCGGGCCGGGGCCAGGAAAGGAGGGGGCTCCTCCCCGGGATCCCCCTTCCGGGAGCGCTCCTCCGGGCCGCGTGCGCGCCCGGCGGGATCAGGAAGAGACGGCCTACGCCAGGGCCAGGAAGAGCTTCTCCAGCTCCGCCTCCGTCATCGGCGGGCCGTCCGCCGCGTCGTCGGAGAGGCACTGCCGCATGCCGCTCGCCACGATCTTGAATCCGGCCCGGTCCAGGGCCCGCGAGACGGCGGCCAGCTGGGTCACCACGTCCTTGCAGTCGCGGCCCGACTCGACCATCGCGATCACGCCCGCCAGCTGCCCCTGGGCGCGCCGCAAGCGGTTCAGCACGGGCGCCATCGCCTCTTCGTCGACCTGCACGGCAGTCCTCCTTCTCCTCGCACCCCCTCGATGCCCACGATACCCCGAGGGGTATCAAAACGCCCGGTATCGACTCGCGCCGGTCATGCGCGGGCCGGGCGGCGGTACGGGCCCTGGCCCGTCCGCTCCGCCGCAGGGCCCGCACCGCCTTCCCCGTGATTCCGCCCGCGCCCAGCACCGCCCAGGTGGCGGGGTGGGTCCGGAGCGCGGGGGCGACGAGGAAGCCGCCGCCGGAGCCGGCCAGGCCGGTCACCGCGCCCATGGCGAGGCCCGCGGCGGCCCGCCCGCCGCCGTAGGCGTCGGCCGTGCCGAAGGCGCCGAAGAGGAGGCCGGTCCTCCAGCGGACGCGCCGTGCGCGCGCGTGGGGGATCAGTGCCGCGAGGCTGGTGACGCCCACGACGAAGAGGGAGGTCGCGATGGCTTCCTTGGTGTCCTGCCCGGCGAGGTGGACGAGGGTCGGGACGGTGAGGAGGGGGCCGCCGCCCCCGAAGCGCTGGGCGTCTGGATACCCCCGGGTGTGAACGGGTCCGACCGTACGGGGCTCCGTCGCGCCGGGTCTAATACCCCCCTGGGTATCGAGCGTCGCACGCTCCGCCTGGCGGAACTCGGCGGAGGCGTATACGGGAGGGGGTGTTCTGACCCCGGAGGGCAGCGAAAAGGGCACCGCCGGCCCCTTCGGCGATGCCCCTGTGCGCTGTCTCCCTCCGCCGGACAGTGCGTCCCGCGGGCGCCCCGTCAAGGCTCGTGGCTGTGGGTGGCGACAGCGAAGGTGTGGGAGATCAGCACCTGCTCCGCCCGCCGCTGGAGCCGGTCCGCGAGGCCGCGCAGCCGCGCGCCCTCGGAGGCCGGGATGGACAGCGCCACCGCCGCGGTCTCCGCCCCCACGGTGATCGGCACCGCCGCGCAGGCCGCCCCGAGCGCGTACTCCTGGTGCTCCAGGACCGGCAGCCGCCGCGGCAGGACGGCGAGCCGCCGCTCGAAGTCGCGCCGCAGGTCGACGGTGTGCGGGGTGAGCGCCGTCACCGGGTGGCGGCTCAGGTGCTCGTTGCGCTGCTCCGGCTCCAGCTGGAGCAGCAGGCTCTGGCCGGCGGCGTGGGCGTGCGCCGTCGCCCGGAAGTCGGCCCACTCCTCGACCGGCGGGCGCGCCGGGTTGTCCGACACGGCCCCGACCTCGACCTCGCCGTCCCGGTACTGGACGAAGTACACGGCCGCGTCCAGGTCCTGGCTCAGGGTGTCCACCCATGCCTGGATCCCGAGCGCCGGCTCGTGGGCCGGCGGGCCCGCGTCCCGGCGCAGCGGCGCGACGAGCGCGTAGACACCGTTGTCGTTCCGGACGAGGCCCTCGTGGACCAGGGTCCGGAGCAGGTGGTACGCCGTCGGCAGCGGCAGCAGCGCCTCGCGGGCCAGCTGCTTGGCGCTGCCCGCACCACCGCGCCGTTCCAGCTCGTCCAGCAGCCGTACGGCCCGGCGTACCGACTGGATCAGGGTCGGTGCCGAGCCGCTTTCCCCCTCGCGATATGGCATGCGTGTCCTTTCGCAACCGCGGAGCACTGTGCTCCGGGTCCATGATCGGACAGTGAACCCCGAATCACATACCGTCAGGTAACCCGGGGTGTCGGAACCAGCCGAGCCCCCTCGGCGTGGTGCACTGCGGAAACGATCACCTCCGAAAGGATGCTCGTGCACTCCCATCACCCCGGCGCCTCGCGCCGGACCGCCCTCGCCCTCGGCGCCGGCGCCGCGCTCACCACCGCCCTCGGCCTCACCGGCGCCGCCACCGCCCAGGCGTTACCCGCCCCCGCCGGAGACCCCGCGGGACAGCGGGCCGCCGCCCGCCTCCGCGCCCTGGAGGAGCGGTACGGCGCCCGTCTCGGCGTCCACGCCCACGACGTCCGCACCGGCCGCACCCTCGCCCACCGGGACCGCGAACGCTTCCCGATGTGCTCGCTCTTCAAGACCCTGGCCGCTGCGGCCGTCCTGCGCGACCACGACCACGACGGCACCTTCCTCGCCCGCCGTCTGCACTACACCGCCGACTACGTCGCGCGCTCCGGCTGGTCCCCGGTGACCCAGGACGCCGAGAACATCGCGCGGGGCATGACCGTCGCCGAACTCTGCGACGCCACCATCCGCTTCAGCGACAACACCGCCGCCAACCTGCTCCTGCGCGAGCTGGGCGGGCCCACCGCGATCACCCGCTTCGCCCGCTCCGTCGGCGACCCGGTCACCCGGCTCGACCGCTGGGAGCCCGAGCTGAACTCCGCGGAGCCCTGGCGGGACACCGACGTCACCACCCCGCGCGCGATCGCCCGGACCTACGGCCGGCTCGTCCTCGGCCGGGTGCTGGAGCCCGCCGACCGCGCGCTCCTCACCGACTGGCTGCTGCGCAACACGACGAGCCTCGACCGGCTCCGCAAGGGCCTGCCGGCGGAGTGGACGGTCGCCGACAAGACCGGCGGCGGGGACTACGGCACCAACAACAACGCCGGCGTCGTGTGGCCGCCGGACGGCGGACCGATCCTGATCGCCGTCCTCACCACCCGCCCCGACCGGCAGGCGGCGGGCGTGAACGAACTGGTGGCCGCCGCCGCGGCGGTCGTCGCGGAGGAACTCCGCTAGCGGAGCGGCCCACCGGGGCCGCTCCACCGGCCGGCCCTCCGGGGACGACCCGGCCGGCCGAGCGGCCCCTCGGGGACGAGCCGGCCGGCCGGGTGGCCCCGCTAGCCGAGCGGCGCGCCGGGGGCCATGTCGTACGTGATCCACATCGTGCGCGTGGCCACCTGGTCGTACTTGGAGCGGGCGCGGTGGTTGTCGTCGGCCGTGATCCAGCGGACGACGCTCCAGCCGCGCTCCGCGCCGATCCCGCGCAGCGCCTCCAGCAGCAGGTCCGCCGCGCCGGTGCCGCGGCTCGCCGGGTCCACGAACAGGTCGTCGAGCCAGCCGCCGACGGAAGCGGAGAGCGGGCGGGCGAACGGGCGGAAGTGCGCGAGCCCGACGAGCCGCCCGTCGGCGCCCTCCGCGACCAGCCCCTCCACCTCGTGCGCCGGGTCGTGGATCCAGGACCAGACGAGCCGCGCGGCCTCCTCGGTCTGCTCGACCCGGTAGAACTCGGCGTACCCGCGGTACAGGGCACGCCACTGGTCGAAGTCCTCCTCCTGGACCGGACGGACCCGGACGGCGGTGGCGTCGGCGACGGACATGAACGTTCACGCTCCTCACGCACCGCGCCCTGCGGTGCACCGACCAGTGGATCATGCCGCCGGTTCAGCGCCGGAGGGCGGAGGGGTCGGGGTCGAGCAGCGGCAGGTGGGTCCGCATCGCCGTCGCCCACGCGCCGTCCGCGACCATCGCGGTGAGCGCCGCCTGCACCCGGTCCCGCAGCGGGCTGTCCTGGGGCAGCCCGATGCCGTACCGCTCCTGCGAGAGGTTCAGGCCGGCGAGCCGGAACATCCCGCCGAACTGCGGCTGGGCCGCGTAGCCCGCGAGGAGGGCGTCGTCGGTGGTGACACCTTCGACCAGGCGGGCGACCAGGCCCTCGACGCACTGCTGGTACGAGGCGAATTCCTGGACCACGACCCCAGGGGCGGCGCCGCGCAGGGTGGCCGAGGAGGAGGAGCCGAGGGCCGAGCACACCCGCTTGGCCGCGAGGTCCCCGGCGGACCTCACCGAGGTGTCGCCGTCGCGGACCAGCACGTCCTGGTGCGCCACCAGGTAGGGCCCGGCGAAGTCGACCTGCCCCTCCCGCCGGTCGGTGATCGCGTACGTCGCCACCACCATGTCCACGGTGCCGTCGCCGAGCGCCGTCTCGCGCTCGCTGCTCGCGACCTCCTTCCAGACGATGTCCGCCGGGTCGTACTTCAGGGCGCGGGCCACGTAGGTCGCCACGTCCACGTCGAAGCCCGCGTAGCGGCCGTCCGGACTCCGCACGCTGAAGCCCGGCTGGTCCGCCTTGATCCCGATGGTGATCTTCCGTCCGCCGCCGCCCGAGGGCGAGGTGGAGGTCTCCGGAGGGGACGAGGAGGTGGGCGCGGGAGGCGACGAGGAGGTGGTCGCCGGAGGGGAGGACGCCGTGGTCGTGCCGCCGGTGCCCTTCGTCGCCCGGTCCGCGTCCCCCTTGGGCCAGAGGGCCCAGGTGATCCCGCCGCCGGTGAGCGCGAGCGCGACCCCGGCCGCGAGCAGCACCCGGGCCTTCCTCCGGCCGGGGCGCGGGACGGCCGGAGGGGCGGCCGGGGGTGTGGCCGGAGGTGTGGCCGGGGCGGGCGGAGGGATCCGGTACGAGGTCGGCGCCGGGTCCGGGACCGGGACCGCGTCCTGCGGCCCGGTGTTCCGCGGCCCGGCGCTCCGGGCGCCGCCGCCCGCCACCTCGGCCAGGAGCCGGTCCACGTGCGCCGCGTCGGGCCGGGCGGCCGGGTCCCGGACGAGGACGGCCATGAGGACCGGGCCCAGCGGGCCGGCCCGGTGCGGGGGCGGGACCTCCTCGGCGAGCACGGCCGCGAGGGTGGCCAGGGTGTGCGACCGCCGGAAGGGGTTGCCGCCCTCGACCGCCACGTACAGCGTCATCGCCAGCGACCACAGGTCGGCGGCGGGGCCGCCGTCCTCGCCGCGCACCCGCTCCGGGGACATGTACTCCGGCGTGCCGATCACCGCGCCGGTGGGCGTCAGGGCCGTCGCCCCGTGCAGGGACGCGATGCCGAAGTCCGTCAGGACGGGGGTGCCGTCGGGGCGCAGCAGGACGTTCGGCGGCTTCACGTCCCGGTGCTGGATGCCGGCCGCGTGGGCGGCCCGCAGTCCGGCGAGCAGGCCGCGCCCGAGGGAGGCGGCCTCGGCGGGCGCGAGCGGGCCCCGGTCGAGCCGGTCCTGGAGGGAGCCGCCGGTGACCAGCTCCATCACGATCCAGGGGTACGGAGCCTCGGCCCCGGCCGCCTCGACGACATGGTGGATCGTCACCACGTTGGGGTGGGTCAGCCGGGCCAGCGCCCGGGCCTCGCGCAGGACGCGGGAGGTCAGTGCGGCGGCGGCCGCGGGGTCGTACTCGGCGAGGCCGGGGTCGGAGGGCCGGACCTCCTTGAGCGCCACCTCCCGGTGCAGCACCCGGTCCCGGGCCCGCCACACCAGGCCCATCCCGCCGCCGCCGAGCCGGCCGACCAGCTCGAACCGTCCGTCCACCACCCGTGCCACGCCCGCCCCCGTCCCGCCGGTCCCACCCGTCCCCGCCTGGTCGCGGGCCCCGGCCGCACTCTGCCACAACCGGCCCCGCCTCCGGGGGCGTTGACCCCGGTGGCTCCGGAGGAGGTCCGGGGCCACGGGCGGGGCGGGGCGGGGACAGGGTCCGGCGCCGACGCGCGGCGCGCGGTGCGCGGTGCGCGGGTCGCGGGGCGCACGGAGGCGCGGGCGGAGTGCGGGGGGAACGGGCGGGGCACGCTCCCGGTGCCGGCCGGGCGAGCCCCGCTCCGCCCGGGGCGGGCGTACGGCCGGTACCGGGCGGGCCGCCGCCCGGCCGGCACCCGGCAGCACCCGAGGAACCGAGTGAGGAACCGCATTGGCGACCGACCGTCACGGCACCACCCTGTACGCCTGCACCCCCGAGGGCGCGGACCATCTGGACCGGGCCGTCGAGGCCCTGCTCTTCTTCCGGCCCGAGGTGGCCGCGGCCGTCGAGGACGCGCTGGCGGCGAGCCCCGAGTCGCCCGACGCCCAGGCGTTCGCCGTCTACCTGGGGGTGCTCGGCACCGAGCACACCGGCGCCGCCGCGGCCCGCGCGCGCTTCGGCCGCTACCTCGCCGGCCGCGACACGACCGCCCTGCCCGCCCGCGAGCGGCTCCACCTGGCGGCGGCCGGGGCCTGTCTCGCCGGGGACCTGCACGGGGCGGGCGACCTCCTGGAGGAGCTGTCCCTCGCCCACCCGAGGGACGTGCTCGCGCTCTTCGCCGGGCACCAGCTGGACTTCCTCACCGGTGACGCCGTGCGGCTGCGGGACCGGATCGGCGGCGCCCTGTCGGCGTGGGGGAGGGCCGACGAGCACCGGGGGCCGCTGCTCGGCATGTACGCCTTCGGCCTGGAGGAGTCCGGGCACTACCGGCGCGCGGAGGAGACCGGACTGGCGGCGGTCGAGCGGCATCCGAGGGACGTGTGGGCCGTGCACGCCGTCACCCACACCTACGAGATGCAGGGCAGGATCGCCGAGGGCGTCGCCTTCCTGGACGCGCGGGCGGACGACTGGACCCGGGGCAACTACCTGACCGTGCACAACTGGTGGCACTACGCCCTGTACGCCCTGGAGGCGGGTGCCGAGGAGACCGCGCTGCGCGTCTACGACGCCGCCGTCCACCACGGGGAGTCGGCCGGGCTCGCGATGGAACTCCTCGACGCCGCGGCGCTGCTGTGGCGGATGCGGCTGGCCGGGCGGGAGGAGCCGGAGCGCTGGGCGCGGCTCGCCGACGCCTGGGCGGAGCGGGCCGATCCGCCGTTCTACGCCTTCAACGACGCCCACGCGGTGATGGCCTACGTGGGGGCGGGCCGGATCGCGGAGGCGGAGCGGCTGGTGGACGACCGCCGCCGGTGGCTGGCCGAGGACGACGGGGACCGGCGCTCCCTCTCCAACCACGCCATGACGGCGGAGGTCGGACTCCCGGTCTGCGAGGCGCTGGTGGCGCAGGGGCGGGGTGACCACGCGGCGGTGGTGGAGCTGCTGTGGCCGGTCCGGCGCCGGATCCAGGTGTTCGGCGGCAGCCACGCCCAGCGGGACGCCGTCCAGCGGACGCTGCTGGAGTCGGCGCTCGCCGCCGGCGACCACGACCGGGCCCGGCTGCTGCTGAGCGAGCGGGACGGGCTGCGCCCGGACAGCCCGTACAACTGGCTGGGCCGGGCGCGGCTGGCCGACGCGATCGGCGACGCGGCCCTGGCGGCGGTGGCGCGAGGGAGGGCGGAAGGCGCGGCGAAGGGACTGCGGCCGGCGGCGCCCGGGCTCGGTCCCGTACCGGACTCCCTGTCCTGACCTGGGGGTTCGGCGCCCGGCCGGGAGGGGCCGGGCGTCCGCCTCCCCCCGTTTCCTCACGGAGGCGGACGCCCGGCGGTGCGACTGACGCGTACGGAGGGGTTGTCAGTGCAATTTCACATTACTATGTTACAGCTGCGCGGCGGACGGAACCTCCGCCGGATCGTGTCCCGCCGAACCGTCAGGCGCCCGGGCCCGGAAGGGTCTGGGCACCATCAAAAGAATGTGACATATTACTGCCGTGCCCAAGAGACACTCCCCGGACGTCGTGATCATCGGAGCCGGCGTGGTCGGCGCCGCCTGCGCCTACTACGCGGCCCGCTCCGGACTCACCGTCGCCGTGGTCGACCGCGGTCCCGTCGCGGGCGGCACCACCGGTGCCGGGGAAGGCAACCTGCTCGTCTCCGACAAGGAGGCGGGCCCCGAGCTCGACCTCGCGCTGCTGTCCACGAGACTCTGGCGCGACCTCTCCGCCACACTCCCGCCGGAGACCGAGTACGAGCCCAAGGGCGGGCTCGTCGTGGCGCCCGACGAGCCCGCCCTCAAGGCCCTCCGCGCGTTCGCGGAGGGCCAGCGGGCGGCCGGCGTCACCGCCACCGAGATCCCCGCCGACCGGCTCGCCGACCTCGAACCCCACCTCGCCCCCGGCCTCGCCGGCGGCTTCCACTACCCGCAGGACGCCCAGGTCCAGCCCGCCCAGGCCGCCGCCCGGCTGCTCGCCGCCTCCGGCGCCGAGCTGCACCTCGGCGAGGAGGTCACCGCCGTCCTCCGCGGCCCGGCCGGAGCCGTACGCGGCGTGCGCACCACCCGCCGCGAACTCCTCGCCCCCGCCGTCGTCAACGCCGCCGGCACCTGGGGCGGCGAGGTCGCCCGGCTCGCCGGCGTCCCCCTCCCCGTCCTGCCCCGCCGCGGCTTCGTCCTCGTCACCGAACCCCTGCCGAGGATCGTCCGGCACAAGGTCTACGCCGCCGACTACATCGCCGACGTGGCCAGCGGCTCCGCCGCGCTCCAGTCCTCCGCCGTCGTCGAGGGCACGCCCGGCGGACCCGTCCTCATCGGCGCCACCCGCGAACGCGTCGGCTTCGACCGCTCGCTCTCCACCGAGGCCCTGCGCCGGCTCGCCGCCCAGGCCGCCGCGCTCTTCCCGGTCCTCGCCGACGTCCAGGTGCTCCGCGCCTACCACGGATTCCGCCCCTACCTCCCCGACCACCTCCCGGCCATCGGCGCCGACCCGCGCGTCCCCGGCCTCCACCACGCCTGCGGCCACGAGGGCGCGGGCATCGGCCTCGCCCCCGCCACCGGCGTCCTCGTCGCCGCCGCGCTCACCGGCGCCGAGCCCCCGCTCGACCCGGCACCCTTCCGCCCCGGGCGGGACTTCGGCCCCGCAGACACCGTCCCCCCGCAGGAGCAGCAGAGTTGACCCGCCGCACCCCGCGCGCCCTCGTCGGAGGAGCGCCGCAGGAGACCTTCACCTTCCGCTTCGACGGACGGGAGATCCCGGCCGCCGCCGGGCAGACCGTCGCCGCCGCCCTCTGGGGCGCGGGCGTCCTCGCCTGGCGCACCACCCGGCACGGCGGCGAGCCCCGCGGCGCCTTCTGCGGGATCGGCCAGTGCTTCGACTGCCTCGTCACCGTCGACGGCGCCCCCAACCGCCGCGCCTGCCTCGTCCCGGCCCGCCCCGGCGGCCTCGTCACCAGCCAGGAGGGAACCGGCCATGACGACCTCGCCGTCTGACGCCCGGACCGGCCCCGTGGACCTCGCCGTCGTCGGCGCCGGACCCGCGGGCCTCGCCGCCGCCGTCACCGCCGCCGCGCTCGGCCGCACCGTCGCCCTGCTCGACGCGGGCACCCGCCCCGGCGGCCAGTACTACCGCCACCCCGACCCGGCCCTCGGCGCCGACCGCCCCCAGGCCCTGCACCACGACTGGGCCGCCTTCGCGAGCCGCGAGGCCGAGCTGCGCGCCCACGAACGCGCGGGCCGCGTGCGGTACCTGGCGGGCCATCAGGTCTGGAGCGTCACCGGATCCGGCACCGATTGGACCGCGCACGCCCGGACGGACGAGGGTGCGGCGGAGCCCGTACGCGCTCGCGCGGTGCTGCTCGCCACCGGGGCGTACGAGCGCCAGCTGCCCTTCCCCGGCTGGACCCTGCCCGGGGTCGTCGGTGCCGGGGGAGCGCAGGCCATGCTGAAGAGCGGGCTCGTGCTGCCGGGCCGCCGGGTCGTGGTCGCCGGAAGCGGCCCCCTGCTGCTCGCCGTCGCCGCCTCCCTCGCCGCCGCCGGCGCCCGGGTCCCCGCCGTCGTCGAGGCCGCCGGGTACGGACCGTACGCGCGCCACACCGGCACCCTGCTGCGCAATCCGGCCAAGCTCGCCGAAGGCGCCCTGTACGGCGGGGCGTTGCTGCGCCACCAGGTCCGCCCGCTGCTGCGGCACGCGGTCGTCGAGGCGCACGGCACCGACCGGGTCGAGGCGGTGACCGTGGCCCGGCTCGACCGCGACTGGCGGCCCGTGCCCGGCACCGGCCGGCGCGTCCCCTGCGACGCGCTCGCCGTCGGCCACGGCCTGGTCCCCGAGCTCTCGCTCGCCACCGCCCTCGGCTGTGCCACCCGCACCGCCGCCGACGGCACCGTCGCGCTCGTCCTCACCCCCGGCCTGCGCACCTCGGTGCCCGGTGTCTGGGCCGCGGGTGAGACCGGTGGTGTCGGAGGAGCCCAGCTCGCCCTGACCGAGGGCGAGATCGCCGCCCACGCCATCGCCGGCCGGGCCGTGCCCGCCGCTCTCGCGCGGCGCCGCGCGCGGCTGCGGTCCTTCGCCGACGCGATGGGCGCCGCCCACCGGCCCGGTCCCGGCTGGACCGGCTGGCTCCGTGAGGAGACGGCGGTCTGCCGCTGCGAGGAGGTGCCCGCCGGGCGCGTCCGCGAGGCGGTGGAGGAGCTGGGTGCCACCGACGCCCGCACGGTCAAGCTGCTGACCCGCGCGGGGATGGGCTGGTGCCAGGGTCGTATGTGCGGTCCGGCCGTGGCGGCGCTGGCCGGTGACGGACCGGCCCCCGACCGGCGTCCGCTGGCCTGCCCGGTCCCGCTGCGGCAGCTCGCCGAGCTGCCGTCCGAGACGGCTTCCTGACTCCCTTTTTCTCCGGCGTTCACACTCTTGTGGCCGCCGCACACCTCTTAGTAAAATGTCACACACTACAAAGGAGTACGTACGATGACCGACACCCGCACCCGCCCCTGGCACGGCATCATGGTCGCCACCACGCTGCCGCTGCGCGAGGACCTCTCCGTCGACCTCGACGCCTACGCCGACCACGTCCGCTGGCTCATCGCCAACGGCTGCGACGGCGTCGTCCCCAACGGCTCGCTCGGCGAGTACCAGACCCTGACCGACGCCGAGCGCGCCGCGGTCGTCCGCACCGCCGTCGAGGCCGCGGGCGACGGCTCCCGCGTCATGCCCGGCGTCGCCGCCTACGGCTCCGCCGAGTCCCGCCGCTGGGCCGAACAGGCCGCCGAGGCCGGCGCCGGCTCCGTCCTCCTCCTGCCGCCGAACGCCTACCGCGCCGACGAGGAGGCCGTCCGCGCCCACTACGCCGAGGTCGCCCGGGCCGGCGTACCGATCGTCGCCTACAACAACCCCATCGACACCAAGGTCGACCTCACCCCGGCCCTCCTCGCCCGCCTGCACGCCGACGGACACATCGTCGCCGTCAAGGAGTTCAGCGGCGACGTCCGCCGCGCCTACGAGATCGCCGAACTCGCCCCCGGGCTCGACCTCCTCATCGGCGCCGACGACGTCCTCCTGGAGCTGGCCATCGCGGGCGCCGTCGGCTGGATCGCCGGCTACCCCAACGCCCTCCCCGAGTCCGCCGCCACCCTCTACCGCGCCGCCGTCGCCGGCGACCTCACCACCGCGCTCCCGCTCTACAAGTCCCTGCACGGCCTCTACCGCTGGGACTCCAAGACCGAGTTCGTCCAGGCCATCAAGCTCTCCATGGACCTCGCCGGCCGCCCGGGCGGTCCCACCCGCGCCCCGCGCCTCCCGCTCACCGGCGCCGTCGAGGCCGCTGTCCGCGCCGCCACCGAGAAGGTCCTGGCCGAGGGCCTCCGCTAGATCCAGGGGGAAGACAGCCCATGCGCACCCGACACGTCTACCACGCGGTGGACTCCCACACCGAGGGCATGCCCACCCGGGTCGTCACCGGCGGAGTGGGGGTGATCCCCGGCGCCACCATGGCCGAGAAGCGACTCCACTTCATCGAGCACCGCGACGACCTGCGCACCCTGCTCATGTACGAGCCGCGCGGCCACGCGGCCATGAGCGGCGCGATCCTCCAGCCCGCGACCCGCCCCGACGCCGACTACGGAGTCCTCTTCGTCGAGGTCTCCGGCCTGCTCCCGATGTGCGGCCACGGCACCATCGGCGTCGCCACCGTCCTCGTCGAGACCGGCATGGTCCCGGTCACCGAACCGGTCACCACCGTCCGCCTCGACACCCCGGCCGGACTCGTCTCCGCCGCCGTCCGCGTCGAGGACGGCGCCGCCCGCTCCGTCACCCTCACCAACGTCCCCGCCTTCAGCGTCGGACTCGACCTCAAGACCGAGGTCCCCGGGTACGGCACCGTCACCTACGACCTCGCCTACGGCGGCAACTTCTACGCCTTCGTCGAGCTCGACGCCCTCGGTCTCCCCTTCGACCGCGCCCACAAGCAGGAACTGATCACCGCCGGCCTGGCGATCATGGACGCGATCAACGCGGGCGACGACCGGCCCGTCCACCCCGAGGACCCGGCCGTCGCCGGCGTCAAGCACGTCTACCTCGCCGCCCCCGGCTCCGATGCCACCCGTTCCCGGCACGCCATGGCCATCCACCCCGGCTGGTTCGACCGCTCTCCGTGCGGCACCGGCACCAGCGCCCGCATGGCCCAGCTGCACGCCCGCGGACTGCTGCCCCTGGACACCGACTTCGTCAACGAGTCCTTCATCGGCACCGAGTTCACCGGACGGCTCGTCGCCGGGACCACCGTCGGCGGAAGGCCCGCCGTCGTGCCCACCGTGACCGGGCGGGCCTGGATCACCGGCACCGCCCAGTACTTCCTCGACCCCACCGACCCCTTCCCCGCGGGATTCCTGCTGTGAGCGCCCCCGAGACCGTGGCCGACCCCGCGCCCGCCCCCGCGTCCGTCCCCGGACCGGACGGGATCCGCGTCACCGACTACCACACCGCCGGCGAACCCTTCCGGATCGTCGCGGACGGCCTGCCGCCCGCCCCCGGCGACACCGTCGCCGAACGGTGCGCCACCGCCATCGGCTCCGGCGGCTCCGGCACCGCCCCGCGCCCCGGCCCGCTGGACGCGCTGCGCCGCTTCCTCGTCCAGGAACCGCGCGGCCACGCCGGGATGTACGGCGGGTTCGTCGTCCCGCCCGACGACGACGGGGCCCACCTCGGCGTCCTCTTCTGGCACAAGGACGGCTTCTCCACCGCCTGCGGCCACGGCACCATCGCCCTGGCCGCCTGGGCCGTCGACACCGGCCTCGTCCCGGCCGGTGACGGGGACCGGGACGTACCCGTCCGCGTCGACGTGCCGTCCGGCCGGGTCACCGCCACCGTCCACCGCTCCGGAGGCCGCACCACCGGCGTCACCTTCCGGAACGTGCCCGCCCGGGTCACCGCCCGCAAGGTGCCCGTCGCCACCGGTCTCGGCATCGTCGAGGTCGACCTCGCCCACGCCGGCGCCTGCTACGCCTCCGTCCCCGCCCGCGACCTCGGCCTCACCGTCGACCGGGCCTCCCTCCCGGAACTCACCCGGGTGGGACGGGAGATCCGCACCGCGCTCGCCGGCCACCCCGCCACCTGGCATCCCGACGGGCCGCTGCTCTCCGGCGTCTACGGCGTGATCCTCCACGAGGACCTGCCCGACACCCCGGACGGGCCGCGCCAGCGGAACGTCACCGTCTTCGCCGACGGCCAGATCGACCGCTCCCCGTGCGGCTCGGGCACCTCCGCCCGGCTCGCCCTCCTCGCCGACGAGGGCCGGCTGAAGGAGGGGCAGGTCCTCACCCACGAGTCGATCGCCGGCACCGCCTTCACCGGCCGCGCCGTCCCCGGCGGCGACCCCGCCGGCGGCCTCGTCACCGAGGTCACCGGCACCGCCCACCGCACCGGCGAGACGCACTTCACGCTCGACCCGGACGACACCCTCGGCGCGGGGTTCCTCCTGTGACCGCGCTCCCGTACCTCGACGCGGGCGCCGTCACCCGGCTGCTCGCCCCGGCGGCGGCCGTCGAGGCACTGGCCGAGGTCCTGCGGGCGGGGCTCGACCCCGAGACCTGCCCGCCCCGCTCCGCCGTCCCCGTCCCGGCCGGCGAGCTGCTGCTCATGCCCGCCGCCGCCGGGGGCTGGGCCGGGGTGAAGATCGCCGGGGTGGCGCCCGGCAACGCCGCCCTCGGGCTGCCCCGCATCACCGGGAGCTACCTGCTCCTCGACGGGGCCACCCTCCGGCCGCGCGCCCTGCTCGACGGCGCCGCGCTCACCGCCCTGCGCACCCCGGCCGTCTCCGCCCTGGCGGTCCGTCACCTCACCTCGGGGGAGCGGCCGTCGCGGGTGGTGGTGTTCGGCTCGGGACCGCAGGCGTACGGACACGTCGACGCGCTCCTCGCGGTGCGGAAGCTCGCCTCCGTCACCGTCGTCGCCCGCGACCCGGCACGGGCCGAGGGGCTCGCCGCGTACGCCCGGGGCGTCGGAGTCCCCGAGGCCCGCACCGGGACCGCGGACGAGGTGGCCGAGGCGGACCTCGTGGTGTGCTGCACCACGGCCCGCTCACCCCTCTTCGACGGGGGGCGGGTGGCGCCGGGGACGGTCGTCGTCGCCGTCGGTTCGCACGAGCCGGACGCCCGTGAGACCGACACCGCCCTCGTCCGCCGCTCCGAGGTGTGGGTCGAGGCGCGGGCGGCGGCCCTGCGGGAAGCCGGTGACCTGCTGATCCCCGAGGCGGAAGGGGCGATCGGGCCCGGTCACGTCACCGGCACCCTCGCCGATCTCGTCCGGGGGCCGGCGCTGCCCGCCCCGGGACCGGCTCCCCGCCTCTTCAAGAGCGTGGGCATGGCCTGGCAGGATCTCGCCGTGGCCGTCGCGGTCCACCGGGCGGCCATCGGCTGAGAAACGTGACATTGTACGCTGGGCGCCTGCGGATTCTCGGAGGTACGGCGTGGGTGACCTGAAGCAGCACAGTCTCATCAAGGCCCAGGAGCGGCTTCGCGACCAGGTGGGCCACGCGCTGCGCGCGGCGCTCACGGCCGGTGAGCTGAAGCCCGGGACCGTCTACTCGGCCCCGGGCCTCGCGGCGGAGCTCGGCGTGTCGGCCACCCCGGTGCGCGAGGCCATGCTCGACCTGGCCCGCGAGGGCCTCGTCGAGCCGGTGCGCAACAAGGGCTTCCGGATCACCGAGGTCAGCGAGCGCGAGCTCGACCAGTGCACCGAGCTGCGCATGCTCATCGAGGTGCCCACGGTCGGCCGGATCACCGAGACCGCGACGGCCGAGCAGCTGGAGGCGCTGCGCCCGCTGGCGCGGGAGATCGTCGTCAACGCCCGCGAGCACAACCTCATCGGCTACCTGGAGGCGGACCGGCAGTTCCACCTCACCCTCCTCGGCCTGGGCGGCAACGACCGGCTGGTGGAGACCGTGGGCGACCTGCGCAAGCGGTCCCGCCTCTACGGGCTGACCGGACTGGACGAGGCGGGCAAGCTGGTCTCCTCCGCCGAGGAGCACGTCGAACTGCTCGACCTCATGATCGCGCGCGACCGGGCGGGCGCCGAGGAGTGCATGATGCGCCACCTCGGTCACGTCCGCTCGCTCTGGGCCGAGGCCCGGGACGAGCCGGTCGAGCCGGCGGCCGGCGCCCTGCGCCCCGTACGGAAGAAGTGACCTGACGGACGCGAACGGCGCGCCGCACCCCCAGGGGG